>NZ_JBFUAT010000014.1:0-105732 GCF_056406135.1 Luteibacter sp. P1_D3
GACCAGGATGTCGTGGTTGCCGACATCGAACGCCTTCTGGACCACGTTCTTCATGTCCCACGGGGCGAGGAACTGGCCCTTCTTGATGTTCACCGGCTTGCCGGCCTTCGCGACGTTCTGGATGAAGTCGGTCTGGCGGCAGAGAAATGCCGGGGTCTGCAGCACGTCGACGACGGCGGCGACCTCGTTCATCGGCGTGTATTCGTGCACGTCGGTGATGACCGGCACGCCGATCTGCTTCTTCACCGCGTCAAGCACCTTCAGGCCTTCTTCGAGGCCGGGGCCGCGGAAGCTGCCGCCGGAAGAGCGATTTGCCTTGTCGAAGCTCGACTTGAAAATGAAGTTGATGCCGAGACGATCGGTGATCTCTTTCAGCTTGCCGGCGACATCGAGCTGGAGCTGCATCGACTCGATGACGCAGGGACCGGCGATCAGGAACAGCGGCTGGTCGAGACCGACCTCAAAACCACAGAGCTTCATGCCGCGGACTCCTGGGAACGGATGGCGAGCTTTTCACCGTCACGGACGGCCTTGTACTCGCGGGCGGCACGAACGAAGCCGATGAAGAGCGGGTGGCCCTCGCGCGGCGTCGAGGTGAATTCCGGGTGCGCCTGGCAGCCGAGGAACCACGGATGCACGTGACGCGGCAGCTCGACGATCTCGACGAGGAGGTCGTCCATCGACTTGCCCGAGATGACCATGCCGAGATCTTCGAACGACTGGCGATAGCGGTTGTTGAACTCGTAGCGATGACGATGACGCTCGCGCACCACGTCTTCGCCGTAGAGCTCACGCGCCAGCGTGCCGGCCTTGAGACGGCACTCCTGCGCGCCCAGGCGCATGGTGCCGCCGAGATCGGAACGCTCGCTGCGCTGCTCGGTCTCGCCGGCGGCCGTGGTCCATTCGGTGATCAGGGCGATGACCGGGTCCGGCGTGTTGCGATCGTTCTCGCTCGAGTCCGCCTGCTTGAGGCCGGCCGTGTTGCGTGCGAACTCGACCACCGCGGCATGCATGCCGTAGCAGATGCCGAAGTACGGAATGCCGGTCTCACGGGCGAACTGCGCCGCGAGGATCTTGCCTTCGAAACCACGCTTGCCGAAGCCGCCCGGCACGAGGATGGCATCGGAGTCGCCGAGCACCGCGCGCGCACCGCGCGCTTCGACGTCTTCGGAATCCACCCAGTGCAGGTTCACACGGGCCGACTGGTTGATACCGCCATGACGCAGCGCTTCCGCGAGCGACTTGTAGGCATCCTTGTGTTCGACGTACTTGCCGACGATGGCGACATTCACTTCGTCGCGCGGATGCTCGACGGCTTCGACCGTGCGAATCCAGCTGGAAAGATCGGCCGGACCGGCATCGAGACCCAGGCGCTTGATGACGAGATCGTCCAGGCCCTGCTCGTGCAGCCACATCGGCAGCTTGTAGATGACATCGACATCGATCGTGCTGATGACGGCGTTCTTCGGCACGTTGGTGAACAGCGCGATCTTATGACGCTCGGCATCCGGCAACGGTTCTTCGCAGCGGCACAGCAGGACGTCGGCCTGGATACCGATGGACCGCAGTTCCTTGACCGAATGCTGGGTCGGCTTGGTCTTGATCTCGCCGGCGGCCTTGATATACGGGACAAGGGTGAGGTGCACGAACATGCACTTCTCCGCACCGTGCTCGATGCGCAGCTGACGGATGGCTTCGAGGAAGGGCAGCGATTCGATATCGCCCACGGTGCCGCCCACTTCCACCAGCGCCACGTCGTAACCGCGCGTCGCCTCGTGGATGGAATGCTTGATCTCGTCGGTGATGTGCGGGATGACCTGCACGGTCGCACCAAGGTAGTCGCCGCGGCGCTCCTTGCGGATGACCGACTCATAGATCTTGCCGGCGGTGATCGAATTCTTGCCGGTGAGGCGCGTGCGGACGAAGCGCTCGTAATGGCCCAGGTCCAGGTCGGTCTCGGCACCATCGTCGGTGACGTAGACCTCACCGTGCTGGAAGGGACTCATGGTGCCCGGATCCACGTTGATGTACGGATCGAGCTTCATCATGGTGACGGAGAGACCGCGCGCCTCGAGAATGGAGGCGAGCGACGCCGCTGCGATGCCCTTCCCGAGGGAAGACACCACACCGCCGGTGACGAAAATCAGGGGAGTCATGCGAGCAGCCAGTGCTGGAAATCGGTATTTTACACGGGCGCGCCCTCACTCGCGAGGGGCAGACTGAACGTGCCGAATCGGAGCGGTCGTTTTACCATCGGGGAATGACCGCCCAGCCCATCCCCGTCCGTCTTGAAGCCCTTCGCGCCGCCATGGCCCGCGAAGGCGTCGCCGCCGTCGTCGTCCCCTCCGCCGACCCCCACCTGTCCGAGTACCTGCCGCCGCGCTGGCAGGCCCGGGAATGGCTTTCCGGCTTCACCGGTTCATCCGGCACCCTGGTCGTAACGACCGCCGGTGGCGGCCTGTGGACCGATTCACGCTATTTCTCCCAGGCAGAACAGGAACTTGCCGGAAGCGGCCTGCCCCTGATGCGGCTGAACGTGGCGCATACGCCCGAGCACATCGCGTGGCTTGCCGAGCAGCTCCGTCCGGGCGACGTCGTCGCGGCAGCGGGTGACAGCCTGGACGTTTCCGGCGCCGAGACCCTTGCACGGCGCCTCGAAGCGGCCGGCGCCACCTTGCGCACCGACCTCGACCTGCCCGCCGCCATCTGGCCCGACCGCCCGGGCCGACCGGATGCCCCGGTGTTCGCCCACGCGGCGCCGTTCGCCGCCGTCGACCGTGCCGACAAGCTGCGTCACGTGCGCACGGCCATGCGCCGGGCCGGCGCCACCCATCACTTGCTGTCGAGCCTCGACGACATCGCCTGGCTGACCAACCTGCGTGGCGCGGATGTCGAGTACAACCCGGTCTTCCTGGCCCACCTGCTGATCGACGACAGCAAGACCACGCTGTTCATCGATGCCGCCAAGGTTCCCGCCGAGATCAGGCAGGCATTGGCGGCGGATGGCATCGGCCTCGCCGACTACAGCACCGCCGCCTCGGCGATCGCAGCCCTGCCGGACGATGCCGTGCTCATGCTGGATCCCGGCCATGTGGTCGTATCCATCCTCGAAGGCTTGTCGCCTTCGGTGCGACAGGTTCGCGCCGCCCACCCGTCGACGATGCAGAAGGCGCGCAAGACGACCGAGGAGCTCGACCACGTCCGCGACGTCATGCGTCGTGACGGCGCCGCGCTCGCCCATGCGTTCCGCCGCATCGAAGCCACCGTCACCGCTGGCGAACCGCTGACCGAGCTCGACGTCGACACCCTCGTCCGTGAGGCCCGTAGTGCCCAATCCGGCTTCGTCGGCGAGAGCTTCTCGACGATCGCCGCCTACCAGGCCAACGGCGCCCTCCCCCATTACCGGGCCACCGAAGCGCACTTCAGCCCGCTGGCGGCCAAAGGCCTGCTCCTGATCGACTCGGGCGGCCAGTACCTCGGGGGCACCACCGACATCACCCGTGTGCTCGCCCTGGGTCCGGTCACCGACGAGCAACGCCGCGACTCGACCCTCGTGCTCAAGGGAATGATCGCGCTCTCGCGGGCGCGTTTCCCCAAGGGCGCCAGCGGTCCGCAACTCGACGCGCTGGCCCGTGCCCCGCTCTGGGCCGCCGGCATGGACTATGGCCACGGCACCGGCCACGGCGTGGGCTATTTCCTCAACGTCCATGAAGGCCCGCATGGCATCCGGGCGCCCCGGGCAGGCGTCGCGCTGGTCCCGCTGGAGACCGGCATGATCACCTCGATCGAACCCGGCCTCTACAAGCCCGGCCGCTACGGCATCCGCCATGAAAACCTGGCCGTGGTGACCCAGGCCGACAGCACCGAGTTCGGCGACTTCTTCGCCTTCGAGACCCTCACCCTGTGCCCGTTCGACCGCAGGGGCCTCGAGCCCCGCCTGCTCGAGCCGTCCGAGCGCGCCTGGCTGGACGACTATCACGCGACGGTACGCGCCGCTCTGTCACCCTTGCTCGACGGCGCCGACCGCGAATGGCTCGAATGGCACTGCGCGCCGCTCTGAAGGCCAGAGCTAGCCTCCCCACGGCTCGGTAGGAGCCGATTGATCGGCGATCCCGCGGCAGCGGGGCCAGGGTGTCGCAAGCACCCCTCGCCAGGGTGTCGCGAGCACCCATCGCCGATGAATCGGCTCCTACCCAAGCCGGGGCTAACGATCTCACCGGGTGACATCCCGGCCTGCAAGACTTGACCGCCTTGTGCGGCTCACCCCATCCTGCCCGGCTACGAACGGCCTCGATACCTAATGAATACTCGCTACAACGCTGCAGACATCGAAGTCCTCAGCGGCCTTGACCCCGTCAAGCGCCGCCCTGGCATGTACACCGACACCTCGCGACCCAACCACCTGGCGCAGGAAGTCATCGATAACTCGGTCGACGAAGCCCTCGCCGGCCACGCGAAGACCATCGACGTCACCGTGTTCAACGACGGCTCGGTGGAAGTCACCGATGATGGTCGCGGCATGCCCGTGGATATCCATCCCGAAGAAGGCGTGCCCGGTATCGAGCTGATCCTCACGCGCCTGCACGCGGGCGGCAAGTTCTCGAACAAGAACTACGCCTTCTCCGGCGGCCTGCACGGCGTCGGCGTGTCCGTGGTGAATGCGCTGTCGCACCGGGTGGACGTGACCATCCGCCGCGATGGCCAGGAATACCGCATGAGCTTCGCCAACGGCGATCGCGCCAGCGAGCTCGAAGTCATCGGCACCGTGCCGAAGAAGAAGACCGGCACCACGCTGCGCTTCTGGCCGGATGCGAAGTATTTCGACACCCCGAAGATCCTCGTTTCCAAGCTCAAGCATCTGCTCCGCGCCAAGGCCGTGCTCTGCGCGGGCCTGACCGTGCGCCTGCTCGACGAAGCCTCCGGCGAAACCACCGAGTGGTACTTCGAGGATGGCCTGCCCGACTACCTGCGCGGTGAACTGCAGGGCGCCGAGGCGCTGCCGTCGGGTCTTTTCGTCAAGCACTTCGCCCGCGAAACCGACGCGCTCGACGTCGCGCTCGCCTGGTTGCCGGAAGGCGACCTGGTGCAGGAAAGCTACGTCAACCTGATCCCCACCGCGCAGGGCGGCACTCACGTGAACGGCCTGCGCTCCGGCCTCACCAATGCCATTCGCGAGTTCTGCGACCTGCGCAACCTGCTGCCGCGTGGCGTGAAGCTGGCCCCGGAAGATGTCTGGGAGCGCCTGGCCTTCGTGCTCAGCGTCAAGCTGCAGGATGCCCAGTTCGCTGGCCAGACCAAAGAGCGCCTGTCCTCGCGCGCTGCCGCCGGCATCGTCGAGGGCGTGGTGCACGACGCTTTCAGCCTGTGGTTGAACCAGCATGTGGAAACCGGCGAGAAGATCGCCCAGCTCGCGATCGAACGCGCCAGCGCACGCCTGAAGGCCGCCAAGCAGGTCGTCCGCAAGAAGATCACCTCGGGCCCTGCCCTGCCCGGCAAGCTCGCCGACTGCGCGTCGACCGACCTCAGCCGCACCGAAATCTTCCTCGTCGAGGGCGATTCGGCAGGCGGCTCCGCCAAGCAGGCACGCGACAAGGATTTCCAGGCGATCATGCCGTTGCGCGGCAAGATCCTGAACACCTGGGAAGTCGATTCGAACGCCGTGCTCGCCTCGCAGGAAGTGCACGACCTCGCCGTCGCGATCGGCTGCGATCCCGGCAAGGACGACCTCAGCGGTTTGCGCTACGGCAAGGTCGTGATCCTCGCCGACGCGGACTCCGACGGCCTGCACATCGCCACTCTGCTCTCCGCGCTGTTCCTGAAACACTTCCCCACCCTGGTCAGCCAGGGTCACGTCTTCGTCGCCATGCCGCCCCTGTTCCGCGTGGACGTGGGCAAGCAGGTGTTCTATTGCCTCGACGAGGAAGAGAAGCGCCTGATGCTGGAGAAGGTCGAGCGCGAGAAGATGAAGGGTGCGGTGAGTGTCACGCGCTTCAAGGGCCTGGGCGAGATGAACCCGGCGCAGCTGCGCGAATCCACCGTCCACCCGGACACGCGCCGCCTGGTGCAGCTCACGATCGAAGTGGACGACGGCACCAACAAGCTGATGGACATGCTGCTGGCGAAGAAACGTGCGAGCGATCGCAAGCAGTGGCTGGAAGACAAGGGCGACYTGGCCACCCTGGAGGTCTAAGGACGAGTTGTTGTGGAAAAAAAAAACCGGCGCAAGCCGGTTTTTTCTTGTCAGCGGCTCCTTGTGGGAGCCGCTTCAGCGGCGATGCGCTCAGCGACGCGAGCGAATCGCCTGGATCAACGCACGCGTGGCGCCATCGAACTGCGACAGGTCGCCAGCGTCCTTGTCATTCGCGAGCGAGGGATAGATCTGCTTGGCGATGGTCTTGCCCAGCTCCACGCCCCACTGGTCGAACGCGTTGATGCCCCACAGGTGACCGAGCAGGAACACCTTGTGCTCGTACAGCGCGATCAGCGCACCCAGCGAATGCGGGGTGAGCGAGTCGAGCATGAACACCGTGCTCGGGCGGTCACCCTTGAACGTGCGCTGCGCGGCGAGCGCGTGGCGCTCTTCCTCGGTACCCGTCTTGGCTTCGGCGAGCGCTTCCTCGTAGGTCTTGCCCAGCGACAGCGCAGCCGCCTGCGCGAGCAGGTTCGAAGTCAGCACGTCCTGGTTCTCGCGCAACGGATGCGCCGGCTTGACCAGGCCGATGAATTCCAGCGGCACGATATCCGTACCCTGGTGCAGCGCCTGGAAGTAAGCGTGCTGCGCATTGGTGCCGATGCTGCCCCAGACGACCGGGACGCTGGCCTGCTTCACTTCCGTGCCGTCGCTCGGATGCACGTGCTTGCCGAGGCTTTCCATCTCCAGCTGCTGGAGGTAAGACGGCAGATCGACCAGCGCATCCACATAGGGAATCACGGCGCGGCTGGTGGTGCCGAGGATGTTGCGGTTCCAGATCTCGGCGATGGCCAGCAGGACCGGAAGGTTGTCCTTCCACTCCGCGCTGCGGAAATGATCGTCCGTCTCGGCGGCACCGGCGAGCAGGTCACGGAAGCCCTTCATCCCGATGGCGAACGCGATCGACGCGCCCACCGCCGACCACAGCGAGTAGCGACCGCCGACGTAATCCCACATCGGAAGAACCTGCGAAGCCCCCCACTTGTGGACGGCTTCGTCGTTGGAGCTCACGGCGATGAAATGCTTCGACGCCTTGGCCTCGTCGCCGCCTTCGGCCTTCAGGATCCAGTTGCGGAACACGCCGCCATTGAGCAGCGTTTCCTGCGTGTTGAAGCTCTTGGACACCAGGATGACCAGCGTGCGTGCCGGGTCCAGCTTCTTCATCAGGTCCGTCGCGGCCTGGCCGTCGACGTTGGTGAGGAAGTGACTGTTGATGCCATCGACGTGGAACTGCTCGAGCGCATGCACGGCCAGGCGCGGACCGAGATCCGAACCACCGATGCCGATATTGACCACGTCGGTGACACGACCGATCAGGCCGACCGACTCGCCTTCGCCCTTGTGCACGGCGTTGACGAGGGTTTCCATCTTGTCCAGCGCGTCGGCGACTTCCTTGCGGACGTCGGCCGGTGCGGCCGGGTGGCGCGAGGCACCACCGCGCAACGCGGTATGCAGCACCGCGCGGTCTTCGGATGTGTTGATGTGCTTGCCTTCGAACATCGCGTCGCGCGCGGCTTTCCAGCCGGTGCTTTCGATGTACTCACCGACGGCGTCGAGCGCCGCGATGTCGAGCTTCTGACGGGATGCGTCGAGAAGGATCGGACCCATGCGTCGACGCAGGCGCTCACCGCGGGCTTCGTCCTGGACGAGGGCGCGGAGATTGGTGGCGGCGAGACGGGAGGCGTGCTCCTCGAAGGAGGGCAGACGGTCGTGCTTTGATTCCATGGCTTCCACTTGGCGGCGACGGAGAGGGGAATCCCGATCTTACCGCAGTGCAGCGTAGGTGGATTGCAAAATCAAACAATGTAGGAGCGGACTTTGTCCGCGAACCCTCAGCGGTGATTTTGCGAATGAGGCCTTGCATGGCAACTGGCCGGCTTTCCCAGCTTACGGAGCGGCTGTTGGCTTCGTAGGTGAGGACCGCTCGCACCGATGAGGTTCAAAGCCTCATTCGGTGCCTGGGTAAGCCTGAGGGTTCGCGGACGAAGTCCGCTCCTACAACGCAGGCTGCTTACGCAGCCTGCTTGGGAATCGAATGATTCGTGTGTGTAATACGGTTGTTCGCGTCGACGTAAACCAGGTCCGGCTGGTACTTGGCCATCTCAGCCTCGGACAGGCCGACGAAGGCGGCGATGATCACCAGGTCACCGGTGGACACGCGGCGCGCGG
The DNA here is from genome assembly GCF_056406135.1 of Luteibacter sp. P1_D3. Lineage (NCBI taxonomy): Bacteria > Pseudomonadati > Pseudomonadota > Gammaproteobacteria > Lysobacterales > Rhodanobacteraceae > Luteibacter > Luteibacter sp. P1_D3. Next base: position 8,360 of record NZ_JBFUAT010000014.1, read on the forward strand.
CGCTACCGTTCACGGAGATGATGCCCGAGCCCTCTTCCGCACGCAGCGCGTACGTGACGAAGCGTTCGCCGTTGCTGATGTTCCAGGCGTGGATCTGCTCGTACTCGCGGATACCCGCAGCGTCGAGCAGGTTGCCGTCGATGGCGATCGAACCTTCGTAGTTCAGCTCGGCGTGAGTCACCGTGGCCCGGTGGATCTTGCACTTGAGCATGTTGAGGTGCATGGCGGTCTCTGGAGTTTGGCGGTTACAAAAACGCCCATTCTAACGGAGGGTTGCCCGCTCCGTCGCATGGGCTTCCTCTGTCGGAGCGCTTTATGGGGGACGGCGCCTGGAAACGCAAGTCCCCGTTCGTGAAGGGATTCAGTCGAAAGGCAGGTTATCGATCAGACGGGTGGCGCCCAGGCGGGCGGCCACCAGCGCCACCAGCCCTTCCCGCTCGTCCGGACCCGGCTCGGCCAGGTCCTCGGCGCGGCGTATCGCCACGTAGTCCGGAACGAACCCGGCGCGCTCCAGGCGGGCCTTGGCGGCCTGCTCCAATGCCTGCCAGCTGTGGCCCTGGCGGAAAAGCTCACGGGTCTGCTGCAGGGTCGAATAGATCTGCGGCGCCCGTGCGCGCTCCTGGGTCGTCAGGTACTGGTTGCGCGAGCTCATGGCCAGGCCATCCTCGTCGCGCAGGGTAGCGCCCGACATGACCTTCACCGGCAGGGACAGGTCACGGACCATCCGCTCGATCACCTTGAGCTGCTGGAAGTCCTTCTGGCCGAAGACCGCGAGGTCCGGCTGGACCAGGCTGAACAACTTTGCGACCACCGTGGCCACGCCGTCGAAATGGCCCGGGCGATGGGCGCCTTCGAGGGTTTCGGTCAGGTCGGGCACATGGATGCTCACGCTGGACGCGGCGCCGAACGGATACAGCGTCGAGACCTCGGGCGCGAACAGGATGTCGCAACCGGCCTCGGCCAGCCCCGCCTGATCCTGCGCGAGGGTGCGCGGATAGCGCTCGAAATCCTCACCCGGTCCGAACTGGGTCGGGTTGACGAAGACACTGGCGATCACGCGGTCGGCGCGCGCGCGGGCGAGCTTCAGCAAGGAGTGATGCCCGGCGTGCAGGTTGCCCATCGTCGGCACGAAGCCGACGTTCTGGCCAGCGTTGCGCCACCCGCGAACGGTAGCGCGGAGGGCGGCGGCATCGGTAACGGTTTGCATGGTGGAACCCTCAGCTGAAACTGTGTTCGACGCCGGGGAAGCGCTGTTCACGCACGTCCGCGACGTAGGCACCGATGGCGCCCTGGATGGAATCGCGTCCCGCGAGGAAATCCTTGGAAAACTTCGGTCGCTTGCCCGGCGTGAGGCCGAGCAGGTCGTAAACGACCAGGACCTGGCCGTCGCAGTCGACGCCTGCGCCGATGCCGATGACCGGAATCGACAGCTCTGCCGTGATGCGCGCGGCAAGCGCCGAAGGCACGCACTCCAGTACGAGCAGGTCGGCACCGGCGGCCTCGACCGCCTTCGCGTCGGCGAACAGCTTGTCGGCGGCATCCTGGGTCTTGCCCTGCACCTTGTAGCCACCGAATTTGTTCACCGACTGCGGCGTCAGGCCGAGGTGGCTGCATACCGGTATGTCGCGCTCGGCCAGTGCCGCGATGACCTCGCAGATGCGACCGGCACCTTCGATCTTGACCATCGCGGCACCGCCCTGCCCGACCAACCGTGCGGCGGCCTCCATCGCGGTGGGGACATCGCGATCGCTCATGAACGGCAGGTCGGCGACCAGCAACGTGGCCGACAGGCCGCGCGCCGTGGCGGCGGTGTGATAGACCATGTCGTCGACCGTGACCGGCAAGGTGCTCGAACGCCCTTGCACCACCATGCCCAGCGAATCGCCGACCAGGGCGACATCGACCCCGGCGGATTCCAGTTGGGCAGCGAAACTCGCGTCGTAGGCGGTGAGCATCACGATCTTCCGGCCTTCGGCTTTCATCGCCTTCAGGCCCGGCACGGTCACCGGCTTACGCGCCGGCGCGCTCGTTTTTTCCACGTACACGCTGTGTCGCCTCGTTGGGTGAAACCGGAATTGTCCGCCTTGCCGAGCGCTAGCTCAACCAAGGCTCAGGAAAGCGGTGTGCAGGCCCGCGCGTCGATCCTCGCCAGCAGGTCGTCGACGCGCCCCACACCGGGCAAGACGGCGTCAGCGGCGATATCCGCCAGGGGCAATAGCACGAAGGCGCGCTCGGCGATCCGCGGATGCGGCACGGTCAGGCGCTCGTCGTCGATCACGTCATCGCCATAGGCCAGCAGGTCGAGGTCGATCGTGCGAGGGCCCCAACGCTCACCATCGCGAACGCGGCCAAATGCACGCTCGGTCGCCAGCAAGGCATCCAGCAATGCCAAGGGGGGCAAGCTCGTATCGACGGCGATAGCCGCGTTGACGAAGTCGGGCTGCTCGACATGCCCCCAGGGCGGCGTACGGTAGAACCGCGACCGTGCCACGACGGCGACACCGGGCAAGGCATCCAGGGCGGCGATCGCGGCATCGAGCCGTTCACGCACCTCACCCAGGTTGCCGCCGAGTCCGATCAGGGCGCGAACGATCACGCGCCGCCCGAATCGCCCTTGCCGCGACCACCGGGCTTGCGCCGACGACGGCGCTTGCGCGCAGGCGCCGTGGCCGACACGGTCGCCTCGTGCACCGGCACGCCACCGCCACCGAGTGCGGCAGCGAGCATCTCCGGCGGCAACTGCTGCGCGTGTGCCCACCATTCGCCGAGCTCACGCATGCTCTCGGATTCGTGGGCGCGCAACAGCAGGAAGTCGAACGCCGCGCGGAAACGCGGATGGGACATCAGCCGGAACACGCGCTTGCGATGGATCTGCTCGAACCGCGGCTGCAGCGACCAGATCTCTTCCATCGTGAAGGTAAAACGGCGCGGAATGGCGACGCGCTGGCACTGCTCGCCGACCACGTGCACCGCGGCGCGCTGCCAGGCTTCGTTGATATCGAAACCCTGGGCGATCCAGCCGTGTGCCTGGTCACGTACTTCGCCCCACAGGAGGACGGCGTACAGGAAGGCCGGCGTTACCGACTTGCCCTCGGCGATGCGTGCATCCGTGTTGGCCAGGCCCTGCTCGACCAGCGCACGCAGCGCCTGGTCACCGCGCTCGAGAGCACGAGCAGTCGCCGGGAAAAGGAATTTCAGCAGGCCGCAGGCTTCAAGCATCTTGAAGCTCTTCAGGCCGTGACCGGCAAGGAACAACTTCAGCGATTCGTCGAACAGGCGTGCCGGCGCGGCTTCTCCGAGGAGGTGACCCAGCGTGGCGAACGGCGCCTGGGCTTCCCTGTCGATGGTAAAGCCGAGCTTCGCCGCGAGACGGGCGGCACGAAGCATGCGCACCGGGTCTTCGCGATAGCGCTGGTCGGGGTCGCCGATCAGCCGCATGGTCTTGTCTTCGAGGTCCTGCATGCCGCCGACGTAGTCGCGCACGCTGAAATCGGAGATGTCGTAGTAGAGCGCGTTGACACGGAAGTCGCGGCGGACGGCGTCTTCCTCGATCGTGCCCCAGATGTTGTCCCGGACGATCCGGCCGTCGACGATGTGTCGGTCGCCCTCACCGCCCGTGCCGTCCTCGCCGGTGCCACGGAAGGTGGCGACCTCGATGATCTCGGGCCCGAAGACCACATGGGCCAGGCGGAAGCGCCGGCCGATCAGGCGGCAATTGCGAAACAGCCCCTTGACCTCGTCCGGCGTCGCATTGGTCGCCACATCGAAGTCTTTCGGGTGACCACCGAGCAAGAGGTCGCGCACGGCACCGCCGACCAGATAGGCAGCGAACCCCGCGTCGTGCAGACGGTAGAGGACGCGCAAGGCGGCCTTGCTGATGTTCTTGCGGGAAATGGAGTGCTGTTCGCGCGGGATGACGCGGAGCGTCGGCGCAACCTCATTCCTGGTTTCGGGATTCAAGCGGTCGTGGTCCTGGCGGGCGCGGATGCGTCCTTCAAGTGGCTGCCCCCACCGGCGGCCGGTGTCGGGATGAATGAGACACAATGTAGCGAATTAGACCCCGGCCGACGAGCATGCAAAAAAGCGTTGCCCGGCTCCGGGATTTCGCTATACTAGCGCGCTTCGTACCCCACGTACGACCTGCTCCCTTCGTCTAGTGGTCTAGGACACTGCCCTCTCAAGGCGGGAACACGAGTTCGAACCTCGTAGGGAGCACCACTTTTCCTCTTTCGGCGCCCTTCTTCGCATGACCTTTGTCGTTACCGACAACTGCATCAAGTGCAAGTACACGGACTGCGTCGAGGTTTGCCCGGTCGACGCCTTTCACCAAGGCCCGAACTTCCTGGTGATCAATCCGGACGAGTGCATCGACTGCACCCTGTGCGAGCCGGAATGCCCGATCAACGCCATCTACCCCGAGGACGACGTCCCCGCGGGTCAAGAGGTGTTCGTCGCGCTGAATGCCGAGCTTGCCAAGGCATGGCCGGTCATCACCGAGCGCAAGGACGGCCTCCCGGACGCCAAGGACTGGGAAGGCAAGCCGGACAAGATCGACCTGCTCGAGCGCTGATCGAGCCACCCCTAGCTGTTGTTGTAGGAGCCGATTCATCGGCGATGGGTGCTTGCCTAAAACCCGGCTGGCCATCTGGCTTGTTGCTGCATCTGGCCCGCTGCCGCGGGTTCGCCGATGAATCGGCTCCTACCGAGATCTGCGTTGCGCTTCCAAGCCAAAAAAAACGCCGCCTCGAGGGCGGCGTTTTTTCGTGCGGCGGGTGGACTTACTTGCTGCCCATCCGCGACTTCAGCGAGTCGACCACGCGACGGACGCCATCGGCGTCGCCCTGGGCACGGATTTCGCTGCCGGTGCCGCTCGGGTTGACCGTCAGCACGACCGTGTGGCTTGCGCCCTGGGCCGAGGCCGGTGCGTCCTTGGCATCCTGGTTGTCCTTGCCACCGCCGAACATGCGGCGGAACAGGCCCGGACGGGCTTCCGGACGGCCCGGCTTGGCGGCGATCTGGTAGGTGTGATTGGTGTCGTCGTGAGCGATCACGTTGCCCAGGTCACCCTGGCTCAGCTGCTCGCCGATACGCTTGTAAGCGGTCTCGACATCGTCGGCCAGGACGAAGCCATCCGACACGGGCGCGGCATTGGTCGCAGCAGCATTGGCGGCTGCGGCGCCCGAACCCACCTCGGGAATGACCAGGGCGGCGCTCGTCGACGGCGTATCGAGGCCCGGAGGGATCTCGAGTGGAGCTTCCTGCTGGGCACGATCCCAGTCCTTCTTCGAGCGGAACGCACCGCAACCGGACACCAGCAGGGCGGAAAGAATCAATGCCGGGACGACCAGCGCGTACGAGGTTTTCTTCATGAACTCGGGTTCCGTTGAATAGGGTTGCTTCAGGCAGCGGACGACAATGGTGCCAGAGCGGCGAGCGTTTCGCGCACTCTGACCAGCGCCGGGCCCGCTTCCAGCTCGACCAGGGGCAGCCGCGGAGCGGCCGAACCGAGCCCCAGCGCGGCCAGACCGGCCTTCACCGCGATCGGGTTCGGCGCGCAATTGAGCGCGTCGATCAGCGGAGCCAGGCGTGCCGTCTCCCTCGCGGCCCGCTCCGGGTCGCCCGAACGGGCGGCGTCGCAGAAGGCGCGGAAGGCTTCGGGCACGAGATTGGCCACGACCGAAATGGTTCCGGCAGCGCCCGCCAGCATGGCCTGGTGGGCCGAGCCGTCGTCGCCGCTGAGGTAGACGAAATCCGGACGAATAAGTTCCGCCAGGGCACGAATGCGCTCGGCATCGCCCCGGGCTTCCTTGATGCCGATGATGCCCGGATGGTCGCGAAGGACCGCCACGGTTTCCGTCGCGATATCGGTGCCGGTCCGCGGCGGCACGTTATAGAGGATGACCGGGAGGCCGCCCTCGTCGGCCACGGCGAGGAAATGCCTGCGCATGCCCTCCTGGGTCGGACGGACGTAGAACGGCGCCACGACCAGGGCCGCGTCCGCGCCAAGGGACTTGGCAAGGCGGGTGGTGGCGATGGTTTTGGCAGTGCCTGCCTCGCCGGTGCCGGCGATGACAGGAATACGGTGATTCACGTGTTTCACGGCAAAGGCGAGCAGGCGCTCGAATTCATCGTGCTCGAGGAAATGGGACTCGCCCGTCGACCCGGCGACGACGACGCCCTGGGTGCCACCGGCGATCTGCTGGTCGAGCAGTCGGCCGAACGCGTCGAGATCGAGAGAGCCGTCGGCGGCGAACGGCGTCGCCAGCGCGGTGATGCTTCCGGAGATGTCCAAGGTGAAACCCGTTGAGTTACCAGCCGTTCGCATGTTACCGGGGCACCTGCGGCGAGTCCATTCGGGGTGTGCGTCCATCATTCCATGCGGAGTGTCTTGCTTGCGTGCGACACAGCCAAGTAAGCTCGGGCCCGTAGCGACGCCCTGCGCCCCGCGGGTCGCGCCATCGGTAGTCGAGCCTTGAATCGTTCTGCAGTACGTAGCACCACCGCCGATAACCAGCTGCTCATTTCGACGCTGTCGCCGGCGCATCGCGCCCCGATCCTCGCGTTGGCCAAGCGCATCGCCGACTCCGGCTGCAACATGGCCGACGCCCGCGTCTCCACGATCGGCAACGACACTTCGGTGATGCTGCTCGCCTCGGGCGCCTGGGATGCGGTGGCGAAGCTGGAAACCGCGCTGGGCAAGCTGGCCCGCGACGAAGAATTGCAGATCGTCCATTACCGCACCACGCCGCGCGAGCCGACGTCGCACCTGCTGCCTTATCTGGTCGAGGTGATCGCCGCCGACCGTCCGGGCATCCTGGTCAAGATCATCGAGTTCTTTTCGCGCCGCGACATCAGCGTCGAGCAACTCACCTCCATGCGTTACCAGGCCATGCAGACCGGCGCCGAAATGTTCCAGGCGCAGATCACCATCGGCATCCCGTCGGAAACGCATATCGCCGCGCTGCGCGACGATTTCCTCGAACTGTGCGATGGCCTCAATCTCGATGCCATCATGGACCCCGTGAAGTTCTGACCCATACGTTCCAACCCAAGGGAAGACAGACCTACGCATGATCGGCAAGGGCAAGAAGCTACCCAAACTCGAAGGCGCCCTGGGCGATGGCACCCGCCTGTCGCTGGCCTCCCTCCACGGCAAGTGGGTCGTCGTTTTCTTCTACCCGAAGGACAACACGCCGGGTTGCACGAACGAGGCAAAGGATTTCCGCGATCTTTACGGCGAATTCCAGGCGGTGAACGCCGAGGTCATCGGTGTCTCCCGCGATTCCGTGCGCTCGCACGCGAACTTCGCGAGCAAACACGAACTGCCCTTTCCGCTCGTCTCCGACGCCGACGAAGCCTGGTCCCAGGCGTTCGACGTCATCCATGAAAAAGTCCTCTACGGCAAGCGCTACCTCGGCGTGGTCCGGAGTACGTTCCTGATCGACCCCAACGGCAAGCTCGCCGCGGAATGGCGCGGGATCAAGATCCCCGGCCATGCGCGAGCGGTGCTCGAGAGTGTTCCCACCGCGTGACGGATACCGCGTCATGCGGCTCCTCCCCCCGGCCGTCGCCGTGCGGCCGGTTTTGCAACCTCTGCAAGAGGTCACTTCCGTATGACCGGAAGCAAGCGCATCTACGCCCTCGACACCAACGTGCTGCTGCACGACCCGACGTCGCTGTTCCGCTTCGAGGAGCACGACGTCTTCATACCGATGACGGTGCTGGAGGAACTGGACGACAAGAAGAAAGGCGGCTCGGAAGTCTCGCGCAACGGCCGCCAGGTAAGCCGTTTCCTCAATGAACTGATCGAACGCGGCGGCGGCGATGGCATCCGCAACGGCGTGGAGCTGATCAACCCGCAGGGCATCAAGCTCAATCGCGGCGCCGTGGGCCGGCTGTTCTTCCAGCAGCGCACGGGCCATGGCAACGGCAAGGCCGACAACCAGATCCTGGCCGCCGTCATCGACCTGCGTGACCAGTTTCCGGACCGGCCGGTCATCCTGGTCTCCAAAGACATCAACTTGCGGATCAAGGCGTCGATCTACGGCATCACCGCCGAAGACTACGAGAACGACCGCGCGCTGGACGACTTCGCCCTGCTCTTTACCGGCTCGGACGCCCTGCCCGAGGACTTCTGGACACGGCATCCGGAACTGCGCTCGTGGAACGAGCGTGGCCGCACGTTCTACGAAATGGACATGCACGAGGACGAGAACTGGTACGCCAACGAATGCCTGTACATGCCCGGCGAGAACGATGTCGAGCTACGCGTACTGGAGATACGTGGCGACGAGGACAACCGCAAGGCCAAGCTCGTCCTGCTCGACGACCACACGCACGCGGCGCACGGCGTCTGGGGCATCGCGGCGCGCAATCGCGAGCAGAACTTCGCGATGAACCTGCTGATGGATCCCGACGTCGATTTCGTCACCCTGCTCGGCACGGCCGGTACGGGCAAGACGCTGCTCGCCCTCGCCGCGGGCCTGGCGCAGGTGATGGACCAGCAGCGTTACCGCGAGATCATCATGACCCGTGCAACGGTCTCGGTCGGCGAGGACATCGGCTTCCTGCCGGGTACGGAGGAAGAGAAGATGACGCCGTGGATGGGCGCCCTCACCGATAACCTCGAGGTGCTGGCCAACCCGGAAGAAGGCGGATCATGGGGCCGTCAGGCCACCAACGACCTGCTTGCCTCACGCGTGAAGATCCGCTCGCTGAACTTCATGCGCGGCCGCACCTTCCTTAGCCGCTACCTCATCATCGACGAGGCGCAGAACCTCACCCCGAAGCAGATGAAGACCCTGATCACGCGTGCCGGTCCGGGCACGAAGATTGTCTGCCTGGGCAACGTGGAGCAGATCGACACGCCTTACCTGACGGAAACCACATCGGGCCTCACTTACGCGGTGGACCGCTTCAAGATGTGGGCCCACTCGGGGCACATCACCCTCAAACGTGGCGAGCGGTCGAGACTGGCCGATTTCGCGTCCGAAGCGTTGTAAGCAAGAGCAAAAGCGCGGACAGCGATGTCCGCGCTTTTTTTTCGGATAGCTCGCTGCGCGAGCTCATGCTCTCAATGTAGGAGCCGATTCATCGGCGATGCCCTGCGAGAATCGCGAGGGCCATAACAGCCACGAAGGCCGAGGAAGCCGCGAGGGGTAAGACCCTTGGCGCCGCCGGCGCAGCTCGTCGAGGCGGGCGGTAGCTGCACGCTCGCTCCGTCAGCCGGTCGGGGCCGCCCTCAGCTCATGCGGCGCCAAGGGCCTTACCCCTCGCAGCACCGAACGTTGAGGTCGCGTCTGGTCGAGCCCACCGCCCCCCAGGCTGCAGTGCTGCTCTCGTAGGAGCCGATTCATCGGCGAACACCGTCCGATGACGCGAACCATCACCCGCTATCCTCTACGCCATGACGGCAAAACCAAACACCCTCACCATCGCAGGCTCAGACTCCGGCGGCGGTGCCGGCATTCAGGCCGACCTGAAGACTTTCCACGCACGCGGCACGCATGGGCTGACCGCCATCACGGCAGTGACCTCACAGAACACGCGTGGCGTAACAGCGGTTCATACGCTGCCCCTCTCTCACATCCGCAGCCAGATCGAGGCCGTGTTCGACGACTTCCCGGTAGCTGCGGTAAAGACCGGCATGCTCGGCAGTGCGGCCGTAACGCGGTTGGTCGCGAAAGAAATGCGCCTGCGAAAGCCAGCCTGGCTGGTCGTCGATCCGGTGATGATCGCGACAAGCGGCGCACGCTTGCTCGACGACGATGCGCTTGAGGCGATGGCTACTCGGTTGATTCCCTTAGCCGACGTCCTCACGCCCAACCTGCCCGAAGCCGAAGCACTGCTCGGTAAGCCCTTGGGCCGCGACATGGACGCTGTCGGTGCCGACCTGCTCGCCCTGGGCGCGCGCGGCGTGCTTCTGAAGGGCGGGCACGGGAAGGGGCGCGAGGTGATCGATCGTTTTTACGATGCGAGCGGTGTCACCGAAGTTCGTCACCCTCGCCTGCCCTTTGAAGGCCACGGCAGTGGGTGCACGCTGGCTTCGGCCGTGGCGGCGGGGCTGGCTCGGGGCAAATCGCCGCACGTGGCCGCCCGGGAGGCGATCGCGTGGGTTAACAAGGCCTTCCAGCGCGCTTGGCGGCCCGGCGGCGGCTCGGTCTACGTGCTCGGGCACTGAGGCCGGAGTATCCTAGGCGCGTTGATACAGGCCACTCGCGGCCCTAGGTATCGCTTGCCCTGGTCGAGTCCACCCCATGAATTTCCTCGGGCCCCGCTTCATCGTCCTGTATGTGCTGATCCTGTTCACGCTCTGCGTGTTGCTGGTGCACCTGCGCGGGCGTTCACGCCTGCGCTTCGATCGCCAGCTGGTCGATCATTCGGCCATCTTCGCACCGTACAACCTGCTGATGTATGCCTTCTCCGCCGTGCCGGCGCGGCCGATCCTCGATCGTGCGGGATTCCCACAGCTGGACCTGCTCCAGGGCAACTGGGAGAAGATTCGCGAAGAAGCGATGCACCTGTTCGACGAAGGCTTTATCCGCTCCGCCGAAAAGCACAGCGACGCGAGCTTCAACTCGTTCTTCAAGCAGGGCTGGAAGCGCTTTTACCTGAAGTGGTACGGCGAGCCGCTGGCCTCGGCCGAGGCGCTCTGCCCGGAAACGGTCAAGCTGCTGAATTCGATTCCGAGCGTGAAGGCGGCAATGTTCGCCCTGCTCCCGCCAGGCAGCAAGCTCAACCCACACCGCGACCCGTTCGCCGGCTCGCTGCGTTACCACCTCGGCCTGATCACCCCGAACTCCGATGACTGCCGGATCTTCGTCGACGGTGAAATGCACGCGTGGCGCGACGGCAAGGACGTGGTCTTCGACGAAACCTACGTGCACTGGGCCGAGAACCGCACGGACCAGACCCGCGTCATCCTCTTCGCCGATGTCGAGCGCCCGCTGAAGAGCCGCCTGATGACCGGCATCAACAAGCGCGTCGGCGCCTTCATGGGATCGATCACCGCCTCGCCGAACGACGACGAGAGCAGCGAGCAGGTCGGCTTCGTCAATCGCATGTTCGCGCTGAACAACCGCGGCCGCGCACGCACACGCAAGTTCAAGAAGGCCAATCCGAAGCTGTTCCGCGTGATCAAGTACATCGGCATCGTGCTGATGATCTGGCTGGTCTTTCTGGCGCCTTATCCGTTCTTTCGCGGAAACAGCTAGGTTGATGCACGCTGGTTATCGCCGATGAATCGGCTCCTACAAAGAGCCAACAAAAAACCCCGCATTTCTGCGGGGTTTTTTGTTGTCACAGTGCGAACAACTTACGCCGTAGCGCGGATCCGCTCGACGATCGCGTCGCCGAAGGTGTCCGTGGTACCGGTGCCGCCGACGTCCGGGGTGGTCCGGTCGCGGGCTTCCATCACATCGCGGATGGCGGCGCGCAGGCGCGTCGCCTTGGCGACCATGTCGAGGTGATCGAGCATGTCGGCCGCGGCGAGCAGCAGCGCGCACGGGTTGGCCTTCTTCTGGCCGGCGATGTCCGGCGCGGAACCGTGGACGGCTTCGAAGATCGCCGCGTCCTTGCCGATGTTGGCACCCGGGGCAAGGCCCAGGCCGCCGACGAGACCGGCGCAGAGGTCGGAGAGGATGTCACCGAAGAGGTTCGTGGTGACGATCACGTCGAACTGGTACGGGTTCATCACCAGCTGCATGCAGGCGTTGTCGACGATCATCTCGCCGAACTCGATATCCGGGTAGTCCTTCGCGACTTCACGCGCCACCGTCAGGAACAGGCCCGACGAGGTCTTCATGATGTTGGCCTTGTGCACGGCCGTGACCTTCTTGCGACCCTTCTTGCGGGCCATTTCGAAGGCGTACTTGCAGATGCGCTGCATGCCCGGGCGGGTGTTGCGGATCATCGAGACGGCAACTTCGTTGTCGCCCTCACCCGTGGTGGTCTGGCCTTCGGCCAGGTACGCGCCCTCGGTGTTTTCACGCACCGTGATGATGTCGATGTTCTCGTAGCGTGCCTTGGTGCCCGGGAAGCTGATCGCCGGACGCACGTTGGAGTAGAGGTCGAACTTGCGACGCAGGGTCACGTTGATCGAGGTGAAGCCACCGCCGATCGGGGTGGTCAGCGGGCCCTTCAGCGCCACCTTGTGCTCGGCGATCCTGTCGATCGTGTGCTGCGGCAGGAGATCGCCGTGCTTCTCGAGGGCAACCACGCCCGCGTCGACGTAGTCGTAGGCCAGACCGCAGTCGAGGGCGTCGAGAACGCGAATGGTCGCGTCCATGATCTCGGGGCCGATGCCGTCGCCGGGGATCACGGCAATCGTCTTGCTCATGGGGATAACTCCTGAAGGGAAGCGAAAAAATCGCCCAATTATCGGCGATCCTGCCCTCTTCCTTCAAGGTTGCCGCCCCGATCGGGGCGGCACGGCCGGTCGATCAGGCGGCCGGGTGGTCCGCGCAGGCTTCCGCGTCCGTCGATGCCTCGCCTTCCAGCGAGTCGAGGAAATCGACCGCACGGCGCAGATGAGGGATCACGATCGAGCCGCCGACCACGAGGCCGACGCTGAAGACCTCGAAGAATTCATCGCGATTGACCCCGGCTTCCTTGCATTGGGCCACGTGATAGCTGATGCAGTCGTCGCAGCGCAGGACCATCGAGGCGACCAGGCCGAGCATCTCCTTGGTCTTCACGTCCAGGGCGCCGGCACGATAGGTCTGGGTATCCAGCGCGAAAAAGCGCCGGACGACCTGGTTGTCCTCACCGAGGATGCGCTCGTTCATGCGCTGGCGGAAGGCGGTGAACTCTTCGACGCGCTTGTCGCCCATCAGTGTGTCGCCTCGAGGATTTCGGCCAGCCGGCCGCTACGGTCGGCGGCTGCCAGATCGTCGAACCCACCGAGGTGCGTGCCGTTGATGAAAATCTGCGGCACGGTCCGGCGACCACCGCTCTTGGCGAGCATGAGATCGCGCTGGGCCGGATCCATGTCGATGCGGACCTCGTTCCAGCCCAGCCCCTTGGCCTTGAGCAGGTTCTTGGCGGCGACGCAGTACGGGCAGACCGCTGTCGAATAGATGGTGATATCGGGGGTGGACATGGGAGGGGATGCTCCGGAAGCGAATGGCCAAAAGATGGCGTCGCAGGGCGAATTTTGCAAGACGGACGAACCTCGGCCCGGCCCTGCGGTCAAAGGCGATCGGACTACCACGGCCGTGGAAGTTATCTATTCGTTTGGTGATGGTATCGTCCCCGACCTATGCGCAAACCGTTGCCCCGACTCGCCCTGCTCGCCGCCATTACCCTCGCCACGTTCGCCGCGGGCGCCCAGGACAACGTGCGCCTGCCCGACCTGGGCAGCTCCGCTGCCGGCCTGCTCAGCCCACGCGAGGCCAACGAGTACGGCGCGCAGATGCTCCGCCAGATGCATACGCTCAACCTGACCGTGGATGACGCCCTGGTCGACCAGTACATCAACGACCTCGGCTACCGGCTGGTCGCGGCCAGTGACCGGCCGAAGGACCATTTCCAGTTCTTCATCGTCAACGACAGCCAGATCAACGCCTTTGCGGCGCCCGGCGGCTATATCGGCGTGAACGCCGGCCTGATCGATATCACCACCAGCGAAAGCGAGCTGGCCGGCGTCATCGCGCACGAAATCGGCCATATCACCCAGAACCACCTGTACCGCGCTTTCGAGGATTCCAAGAAGAACGCCCCGCTCATGGCCCTGGTCCTGCTCGGCGCGATCGCTGCGGGTGCTGGGGGCGGCGCCGGCGATGCGGCCCCGGCGGTGCTCATGGGTGGCCAGGGCCTGATCATGCAGCGGCAGATCAATTTCACCCGCAAGGACGAGATCGAGGCCGATCGCACCGGCATCCAGACCCTGGCCAATGCCGGCTACGACCCGGAGGCCATGGCCGAGTTCTTCGGCCGGATGCAGGACACCTTGCGCGTCGGTGAGGACGAAGAGGCGGCGCCGTCCCTGCTGCTGACCCACCCGGTCACCCTGGAGCGCATCAGCGACGCCAAGGCGCGCGCCCGGGTCATCACCGAACGCAACGCCGGCAAGCCGCGCCAGCCCACCCTGGACAAGGCCAGCTGGGAGAAGAGCACCGCGCCCGTCCTTTACGTCAAGGACAACACGCAACTGGCGCCGAATCGCAGCAAGATCGCTCCCGACAGCGCTGGCGACACCTATGCGCTGATGCGCGAACGCATCCGCGTGCTGTCCGGCGACGCCCGCAAGCTCGCCGACGTCTACGCCACCAACCTCAAGCGCAAGGATTTCGACACGGCGGCGAACCATTACGGCTACGCCATCGCCCTGATCCGTAGCGGTCACGGCATGCAGGCGGTGGAGCAGATCCAGCCGCTCCTGGTCAGCCAGCCGGCCAGCGTCGTGCTGCGCCTGGCCCTGGCCGATGCCTATGTGGAAGCGGGGCGGCATGGCGACGCCATGGCGATCTACAAGACCCTGCACGAGAATTCGCCGCGCAACGGCGCCGTCACCCTGGGCTACGCCCGGGCCCTGACCGATACCGGCCGGGCCGACGAGTCCCGTACGGCGGCGACCCTGCTCAGGCCCATGCTCGACGACAGCGATGACCCGGAAATCTTCCGTACCTTCGCCCGCGCCAGCGAGCGGTCGGGCGATTCGGTGCGCGCAGCAGAGGCTTATGCCGATAGTGCGTACCTCGCCGGGCGGCCGTTCGACGCGATGGAGCAGCTGCGCCGCCTGCTCAAACGTGACGACCTGGACTACTACCAGCGCTCCCGGATCCAGGCCCGGATCAGCGACCTGACCCCGCTCCTGCTGGAGTTGCGCAAGAAGCGCGTGACCACGGATGACAACCCGGACGGGCGTAGTCAGTAACCCGGACTCGCAAGATCCGGTGGACTTTCGTGACAATTGTCATTGCCGTGTAACACAGCATGGCTGCAATATGACCGTCACAGCCAACGAGCGGCCTTACGCGTGCATAAACGCATTCTCATCGTGGAAGACGAAGCATCGATTCGCGACATGGTCGCTTTCGCGCTTCGCAAGGCGGGTATGGACGCGGCTCACGCCGCCGACGCCCGCGCCGCACAGATGGCCATCTCCGAGCGCGTCCCGGACCTGATCCTGCTCGACTGGATGCTCCCGGGCACCAGCGGACTCGAACTCGCCCGCCGGCTGCGCCGCGAGGAGCTCTCCCGGGAAATCCCGATCATCATGCTCACCGCCCGCGGTGAGGAGATGGATCGGGTGAACGGCCTGGAAGCCGGCGTCGACGACTATGTCATCAAGCCCTTCTCCACCCGCGAGCTGATCGCGCGGATCAAGGCGGTGCTCCGCCGCAGCCAGGGCGACGACGGCTCCGGCATCGTCGAGCTGGGCGGCCTGCGCATCGATGGGCCTGCCCATCGCGTGTTCGCCGGCGAAGATGCCGTGCCCATCGGGCCGACCGAGTACCGGCTGCTGTTCTTCTTCATGACCCACCCGGAGCGCGTCTACTCGCGCGCCCAGCTGCTCGACCATGTCTGGGGTGGCAGCGTCTATGTGGAGGAGCGCACGGTAGACGTGCACATCCGCCGCCTGCGCAAGACGCTGGAACCGTGGAAGCTCGACGACATGGTGCAGACCGTTCGCGGCGCGGGATACCGCTTCTCCGCGAATACCTAGGCTAGCGCGGGGTAGCCGCGCTATCGTGAGCGCCATGCCACCTCGCATCCTTACTTCCTGGCGACTGCCAGCCGCGTGCGCCGCCCTCCTTGTCGTGGGCGGCGTCGTTGGCGCGCTCGTCGGTGCGACGTGGGCCGGTGTGACCGTTGTCGCGCTGACGGAAATCGTCGTACTGCTGTCGCTGTTCCGTCACAAGTCGGGGCCAATGTTGCAATCGTCCGCAACGCCCCGCCCCGAGTATGACCGTCTAATGACTCGCACCCGCCGTATCGCTTCCCGCCTGCGTGATTTGCGCAGCGCGGCCGGGACCCTTCCCGATGCCGTGGTCCTCCTGGACCACTCGCAGCACGTCCGCTGGTTCAACCATGCGGCGGAAGAACTGCTCGGCCTCAAGAGGCCGCGCGATCGCGGCCGCCTCCTCGTCGAGGTATTGCGCAACTCGGAGTTGGCCGAATGGCTTTCCGAGGGCGCCCGCGAACCGCTCAACGATGTCACCGCACCGGGTCACCCGAACCGCCATGTCACCGCCACGCTCTTGCCCTTCGGCAGCCGGCAGCGTCTCCTGCTGGCGCGCGACACCAGTCACCTGACGCGCCTGGAGCAGATCCGCCGCGATTTCGTCGCCAACGTGTCGCACGAACTGCGCACGCCGCTGACCGTGATCCATGGCTATCTCGAACTGCTCGATCCCGAAGACGTCCCCGAGCTGGCGCCGGTCCTGGACGAAATGCGTGCGCAGTCCAAGCGCATGGGACAGATCGTCGAAGACCTGCTCACCCTGTCGCGCCTGGAAACCCAGGACCACGTCGCCGACGAACACGTGCAGATGGCCCCGTTGCTGGCCAGCCTGCGCAAGGAGGCCGAGGCGCTGAGCCAGGGTCGGCATACCGTATCGCTCGACATGGCCACGCCGTTCGATGTGCTCGGCTCACCGAAGGACCTGCACAGCGCGTTCTCCAACCTGGTCAGCAACGCCGTGCGCTACACGCCGACGGGAGGCCGCATCGCCATCCGCTGGGCCGAAACCGACGGTGGCGCGAAGTTCTCCGTGCAGGATTCGGGCTTCGGCATTCCGGCCACGCACATCGCACGGCTGACCGAACGCTTCTACCGCGTGTCCTCCAGCCGCTCACGCGATTCGGGCGGTACCGGCCTGGGCCTGTCCATCGTCAAGCACGTGCTCAACCTTCACCAGGCCCGCCTGGTGATCGAGAGCGAACCGGGCAAGGGCTCGACCTTTGCCTGCGTATTCGGCAGCGACCGCCTGCTCGACGGCGCCCGGCTGCAGGAAGCGGCCGGCCTGCACCTCTGATCGATGGCAGGAACGCGCCGCCGGGTTGCTGCGATGCCGCTTTCCGGCATGATGACCGATAAGCCACCATCGGACGTCATGAAAGGATCCGTCAAACGCATGAGCGAGTCTGTCGACCTCGGCGCGCCCGCGCTGTACATGAACCGCGAACTGGCGGCACTGGAATTCAACTTCCGTGTGCTCGCCCAGGCGCGCGACCCGGATGTGCCCGTCCTCGAGCGGCTGCGTTACCTGACCATCGTCAGCAACAACCTCGATGAGTATTTCGAGGTGCGCGTCGCGGTGCTCAAGCACAAACATGCGCTCGGTGCGGCGACACCCGGTGCCGATGGTCTTTCGTCCAGCGAGATCCTGGCGCGCATCCGCCAGCGCACGCTCGAGCTGGTCGCGGAAATCTATGCGATCTGGCACGACGAGCTCGGGCCGGCTCTGGGCGCGGAAGGCATTCGCTATCTCACGCGCGACCAGTGGACCGACAAGCAGAAGCGCTGGCTGCTCGGCTACTTCCAGAACGAGATCCAGCCGGTGCTGTCGCCGCTGGGCCTCGATCCCTCGCACCCCTTCCCGCGCATCCTCAACAAGACGCTGAACCTGGCGGTGGTGCTCAAGGGACGTGACGCGTTCGGGCGCGAAGGCCATATGGCCCTGGTGCGTGCGCCGCGTTCGCTGCCGCGCATCATCAAGCTGCCAGCGGAAGTCTCCGAAGGCGATGGCGATTTCGTCTTCCTGGCCGAAGTGCTGCAGGCCTTCGCGGACGAGATCTTCCCCGGTTTCGACGTCTGTGCCTCTTACCAGTTCCGGGTGACCCGCAACAGCGAGCTGGTCGTCGAGGAAGCCGAGGTCGAGAACCTCGCGCGCGCCCTCAGCGAAGAGCTCGTTGGACGCGGTTATGCGCGACCGGTGCGCCTGGAGGTCGGCGCGGATTGTCCACGCGCGATCACCGACATGCTGATCGCGAATTTCCAGCTCGAAGAGGCCGATGTCTACCGTTGCGATGGCCCGGTCAACATCATCCGCGCCAGCCTGATCTATGACCAGGTCGACCGGCCCGAACTGAAGTTCCCGCGTTTCACGCCGCGCCTGTCGCCCGCCTTCGACAAGGGCGTGAACGAGTTCGACGTGCTCGGGGTGCGCGACGTCTTGCTCCACCATCCGTACGAATCCTTCGCCTCGGTGGTCGAACTGCTGCGGCGTGCCTCGCAGGATCCCGGCGTGCTGGCCATCAAGCAGACGCTCTACCGCGCCGGCAAGGATTCGCCGCTGGTGGATCTGCTGGTGGAGGCCGCGCGCAACGGCAAGGACGTCACGGTGGTGATCGAGCTGCGCGCGCGGTTCGACGAAGAAGCCAACATCGGCCTGGCCAACCGGCTGCAGGAAGCCGGTGTGCAGGTGGTCTACGGCGTGGTGGGTTACAAGACGCACGCGAAGATGCTGCTCATCGTTCGCCGCGAGGGCAGCGGGCTACGCCGCTACGTGCACCTTTCCACGGGCAACTACCACCAGGGCAACAGCCGCGGCTACACCGATATCGGCCTGATGACGTCGCACCCGGAAATCGGCGAAGACATCCACAAGGTCTTCCAGCAGCTGTCCGGCCTGGGTCCGATGATCCAGCTCAAGCGCTTGCTGCATTCGCCGTTCACGCTCTACAGCGGTGTCATGGCGCGGATCGAGCGCGAGATCGAGCATGCGCGCAATGGTCGGCCCGGGCGCATCGTCGCCAAGCTCAATGCGCTGAACGAGGCACACGTGGTCGAAGCGCTCTACCGCGCCTCGGCAGCTGGCGTCCAGATCGACCTGATTATCCGTGGCGCGTGCACCTTGCGACCAGGCATTCCGGGCGTGTCGGAAAACATCCGGGTGCGCTCGATCATCGGCCGCTTCCTCGAACACAGTCGTGTCTACTGGTTCGGCAACGACGGCGAGCCGGAACTGTTCTGCGCGAGCGCCGACTGGATGGAGCGCAACCTCATGCGCCGCATCGAAGTGGGCGTGCCCATCCTCGATCCCGAACTGGCCAAACGCGTGTACAACGAAACCCTCGACAACTACCTGCGCGACAACACGCAAGCCTGGATGCTCGGTGACGACGGGCGCTATACGCGTCGCATCCCGGCCACCGGCGAGGCGCCTTACAGCGCGCAGCAGTCGCTGCTGGCCGATTACTGCGCGTGACGCGGCGCATCCTGCTCCTGTCGGTCTCCGCCGGCGCGGGCCACGTGCGCGCAGCGGATGCCCTCGATGCGACGATCGCCACGCTGGCCGCGGACGGCCTCGACGTCGAGGCACGCCATCTCGACGTGATGGACTTCGTGCCATCGAGCTTCCGCCGCATCTACGCCGATTTCTACCTCGGCCTGATCACGCACTACCCGCGCCTGTGGGGCATGCTTTACCGGATCACGGACGACGCGCGCCCGGAAGCCGTGACGCAGCGCATGCGCCGTACCATCGAACGACTGAACACCCGGCGGCTGCGCGCGGCGATCAACGATTTCGCGCCGGATGCCATCATCTGCACGCACTTCCTGCCGGCCGAGATGCTGATGCGGCAGATCCGCAAAGGCCGTGTCACCGCCCCGGTCTACCTGCAGGTGACGGATTTCGATCTGCATCGCATGTGGGTGATCCCGGGGATGACGGGCTATTTCGCCGCCAATCCCGAAATCGCCCACCGCATGCGCGCCGTCGGCCTGCCCGCCGAACGCGTCCACGTGACCGGTATTCCGGTGATGCCCGCATTCGCGCAAGAGCACAATCGCCGCGCGTTGCGCGCGGAGCTGGGCATGGACCCGGATCGTCCGGCCTATCTCGTCATGGGCGGCGGCGCCGGTGTCGGTGCGCTCGACGAACTGGCCGATGCCCTGCTTTCGGGTGACGGCGATTTCCAGCTCGTGGTTCTGGCCGGGCGTAACAAGGACATGCTCGAACGCCTGCACACGCTGGCGCGCACACGCCATGCGGGACGACTGTTCCCGCAGGGCTTCACGCAGCACGTGGAACGGCTGATGGCCTGCTGCGATCTGGCGATCACCAAACCCGGTGGGCTGACCACGTCGGAGTGCCTGGCGGTGGGTCTGCCGATGATCGTTAACGCGCCGATCCCCGGTCAGGAAGAACGCAACGCGGATTACCTGCTCGAACAGGGCGCCGCGTGGAAAGCCATCGACGCCGTCGCCCTGTCATGGCGCATTCGTCACTTGCAGGCGCAGCCGGCGACGTTGGCCGACATGGCCACCCGTGCGCGCGCCATCGGCCGTCCGCACGCGGCACGGGACGTCGTCGATACCGTGCTCGCCCTGCTGGACAGCCGATGAGTCATTCGCCGCGCCGCCGCGTCGTCGCTGCCTTGGCGACGGCGGCCTTCACGTTCCTGCTTGCCTTCATGTTCGCCCATGTGGAAGTCGAGATCGAAGGTCCGCATGGCTGGGCCACCAGCCTCCCCACCTGGCGCGTCGAGAACCACTGGCTGCTCGATCTGCTCTGGGGCGGCCGGCCGATGACCGGTTACCACGCCTGGGCCTTCCCCTTCATCGCCGCGTTCTTCCACTTCCCCATGGTCTTCCAGGGCTTCTGGAGCTGGCGCGCGCAGGTTCGCGTCATTGCCTGCGTGATGCTGTTCTGGGTCGCCGAGGATGGCCTCTGGTTCATCCTCAATCCCGCCTTCGGCCTGGCACGCTTCGACCCGGTGAACGTGCCCTGGCATCGGCATTGGTGGGGCCCGGCGCCCGCCGATTACTGGGTGTTCGGCTTCCTTTGCATCGTTTTGTTCATTCTTTCCGCCTTGCCCAAAAGCCGCATCGCAAAGCCAGCCTGACAACAGGCGTTGCATGCAAGCCCCGGCACCATGCCAGAATCCCCCGATACGCCGCTGCGGACATATCTCTTGGCGACCTCAGCTAAATCGCAGATCAATGACGGTGAATTCCTCGCCGCCGTCGACCTCGGCTCCAACAGCTTTCATATGGTGGTGGCTCGCTACGAACACGGCGAACCGCGCGTCATCGACCGCCTGCGCGACTCCGTGCGAATGGCCGTGGGCCTGCGCCCGGACGGGACGCTCGACACGGCCCACCGCGCGGCGGCACTGGCCAGCCTGGCCCGGTTCGGTCAGCGCATCGCCGGCATCCCGGCCCTGCACGTGCGCGCCGTCGCGACCAATACCGTGCGCCGCCTCGCTTCGCCGCATGCCTTCCTGTCCGCGGCGGAAGCCGCGCTGGGGCATCCGGTGGAAATCGTTTCGGGCCGTGAAGAAGGCCGCCTGATCTTCCTCGGCTCCTCGCACGATCTGCCGGCGTCACGCGACCACCGGCTAGTCATCGACATCGGCGGTGGCAGCACCGAATTCATCATCGGTCGCGGCACCTCGCCCCTGCTGACCGAAAGCGTCCAGGTGGGCTGCATCGCCTCCACGCTGCGCTTCTTCCCGGGCGGAAAGATCACCCGCAAACGCTGGCAGAAGGCCCGCCGCGAGATCGGCGTGCTGCTCCAGCAGTTCTCCGAGGAGTATCGCGAAGCGGGCTGGGCCGACGCCTACGGCTCGTCCGGCACGGCCAAGTCCATCGGCTCGGTCGTCCGCGCGATGAAGCTCTCCGACGACGGCATCACGCCCGAGTCGCTGGCGACCATCCGCGAAGCGCTGATCGAACAGGGCGCGTCGGGGACGCTGAAGCTACCGGGGCTGGGCGACGATCGCGCCGAGGTCTTTGCCGGTGGCGTGGCGATTTTCGAAGCCGCGTTCGAAGCCCTGGGCATCGAACGCCTTCGGGTCTCGGAAAGCTCGATGCGCGAGGGCCTGCTCTGGGACCTGATCGGCCGTTCCGCCGGTACCGACCCGCGCATGGCCAGCATCGATTCGCTGGCCAGCCGCTACGGTGTCGACCGGGCCCAGGCGCGCCGCGTCGAGACGACCGCGCTGAGCCTGTTCGACCAGCTCGGCAAACCCTGGAAGCTGGACGACGACGGGCGTGAGTGGTTGTCGTGGGCGGCGCGCGTGCACGAACTCGGCCTGGCCATCGCGCACAGCCAGCATCAGCGCCACGGCGGTTACATCCTCCGCCATGCGGATCTGGCCGGCTTTTCACGGCAGGAACAGCAATTGCTCGCCGCGATCGTCGAATGCCATCGCCGCAAGCCGGAAAAATCGGTGATTTCGGCCCTGCCCGTGCGCTATCGCGCCCTGGCCCGCCACATCACCGCGATCCTGCGCCTGGGCGTGCTGTTCCGTCGCGCACGCCGCGCCGAAGCCCTGCCCCGCATCCGCGTGAGCGCCTCTCGTCAGCGCCTGCGGCTGTCGCTTCCAGCGGACTGGCTGGACCAGCACCCGCTGACCGAAGCCGACCTCGAGCAGGAGCGCGAGCCGCTGGCCGAACTCGGCCTGGAACTCGAGATCGTCACCGAATGACCGCGATCCGCCCGTCAAACGGGCGTATCATGGCGCGATTGTTTCACCGTCACGACCGGTAACCCATGCTCAGAGCCGTCTTCGCCAGCCTCTTACTCGCCCTGCCCGCCGTTGCCATGGCGCAGCAGACGACCAAGCCGGCAGCACCAGCGCCGGCGTCCGTCGACCATCCGCGCGTGGTCATGCACACCACCCAGGGCGATGTCACGTTCGAGCTGTTTCCGGACAAGGCACCGAAGAGCGTGGCCAACTTCCTGCAGTACGTGCGCGACGGCTTCTATGACGGCACGGTGTTCCACCGCGTGGTCAACGGCTACATGGTCCAGGGCGGTCTTTACAGCCGTGACCTCACCCAGCGCCGCACGCGGGCCGCCATTCCCAGCGAAGCCGACAACGGACTGTCGAACCTGCGCGGCACGCTTGCCGTCGCCCGCGGCGGCGATCCGAACTCCGGCACGGCCCAGTTCTTCGTCAACCTGGTCGACAATCGCCGCCTCGATTACGTCAGCAACCAGAGCGGCCTGACCTGGGGCTTCGCGGTGTTCGGCAAGGTCGTCTCCGGCATGGACGTGGTCGACAAGATCGCCTCGCTGCCGACCCGCGCGCAGGGCCCCTTCGTCGGTGACGTGCCTAACCCGATGGTGATCATCGATTCGGCCAATGTCGTCGGCGAAGAACGCGCCCGCCCGGCATCGGCGAGCACCGCCGGCAACCCGGCAGCGCCGGCCAAGGTCGCGCCGGAGTCGACCAAGCCGGCGGCACCGAAAAAGGGCGAGAAGAAGACCAGCGCACCGAAGGCCGCATGAGCACCCTGTTCATCGCCGACCTGCACCTCGACGAGGCGCGGCCCGATATCACCGCCCTGTTCGAACGCTTCCTTGCGTCGGACGAGGCACGCTCCGCCACCGCCTTCTACATCCTCGGCGACCTCGTCGAGGCGTGGATCGGCGACGACGACGACGCGGAACTGCCCACCCGGATCGCCACGGCGACTCGCGCCCTGCGCGACAGCGGCGTACCGGTGTACTTCATGGCCGGCAACCGCGACTTCCTGCTTGGGGAACGCTTCGCCGAGCGTGCGGGGATGACGCTCCTCGACGACGGTGCGGTGCACGATATCGAAGGTACTCCGACCCTGTTGATGCACGGCGACGTGCTCTGCACCGACGACGTGGAATACCAGGCCGTGCGTGCGCAGGTGCGTACCGACGCCTGGAAGCAGCAGATCCTGTCGATGCCACTGGAAGCCCGTCGCGCGTTCGCGGCCAAGGCGCGCAGCGACAGCAAATCACGCACGGGCCGGATCGACGAGACGATCATGGACGTGAATCAGGGTGCGGTCGAAGCGGCCCTGCGCCACGCCGGTGTGCATCGGTTGATCCACGGGCATACGCATCGGCCGGCGATTCATCCGTTCGCGTTCGATGGCGCGAATGCGGAACGCATCGTGCTGGGCGACTGGTACGACCATGGGTCGGTGTTGGCGATCGATGGCGAGCGGCTGGACCTTCGCGGCATCTGGCAGGTCTGACCCCGTAGGAGCCGATTCATCGGCGATCCCTGCGCAGCGACCGGCGAACGATCACCTCACCCGAGGGTCTGCAACCACACCAGCTCACTCTCGGAAAACCCGGCCTCGCGCCGCGCATCCAGATTGAACGGCCCCCTCAACGACCCATTCATGTAGTCGTTGAGCAAGGTGGCGAAGGTCGCTTCCGGCTCGATGCCATCGCGTTCGCAACACCAGTGAAACCAGCGCGTGCCGGCGGCCACGTGGGCCACCTCCTCGCGCAGGATCACCTCGAGGATGCCCACGGTGCGCTCGTCGTTCTGCCGGCGCAGTCGCTCCATCATCCCCGGCGTCACGTCCAGTCCCCGCGCCTCGAGCACGCGTGGCACCAGGGCCATGCGCGCCGTATCGCTGTGCGCGGTTTTCTCCGCCATCTCCCATAAGCCGTTATGGGCATCGAAATCACCGTAGGCGTAGCCCAGCTCGGCGAGTCGCCCCGAAAGCAGCGTGAAATGGCGCGCCTCATCGTTGGCGCAGGACGCCCAGTCGCGGTAATACGCGTCGGGTTTTCCGCGAAACCGGTACACCGCATCCCAGGCAAGATCGATCGCGTTGAATTCGATGTGCGCGATGGCATGCACCAGGGCGGCACGCCCTTCCGGCGTGCCGAGGCCGCGCTGAGCCAGATCACGTGACGACACCAGCCGCGGACGCTCGGGTCGTCCGGGTAGACCGATCGGCAAGGGCGCCGGCGAGGCCGGGTCGGGTCCAAGTGCGCCCTCGCCCAGCGCCGCCCAGGTGGCGAAACTCAGGCGAATCTTCTCGGCGGGATCGGTCGCCTCGAGGCAACGGCGCGCGGCGGCGTGGAGATCGTGCATCGCGGGTCGGCGTGGCGACGCGCCGGAGCGCGCCGCCGATCGCTCAGGCGCTACGGCGTTCGTTCTTGGCCGAATCCGAACGCATCGCTTCCTGCTGTTCGAGGAAGCCGGCATCGACACCCGTCACGTATTCACCGGAGAAGCACGAGGTATCGAAGTGCGTCAGCTCCTCGTTGCCGTCGGCCACCGCCTGGATCAGGTCTTCCAGATCCTGGTAAACCAGCCAGTCGGCACCGAGCGCCTTCTCGACTTCTTCCACGGTACGACCGGCGGCCACCAGTTCCGAGGCGGCCGGCATGTCGATGCCGTAGATGTTCGGGTAACGCACCGGCGGCGCGGCGGAGGCGAAGTAGACGTTCTTCGCACCGGCATCGCGGGCCATCTGGATGATCTGGCGCGAGGTGGTGCCACGCACGATGGAATCGTCGACCAGCAACACGTTCTTCTTGCGGAATTCCAGCTCGATCGCGTTGAGCTTGCGGCGCACGGATTTCACGCGCTCGCCCTGCCCCGGCATGATGAACGTGCGGCCGATGTAGTGGTTCTTGACCAGGCCTTCGCGCATCGGTACGCCGAGCGCCTGGGCCAGCGAGCTGGCCGCCGTGCGCGAGGTGTCGGGGATGGGAATGACGGCATCGATGCCATGATCCGGACCGCGTTCGCGAAGGATCTTCTCGGCCAGCTTCTCACCCATGCGCAGGCGCGCCTTGTACACCGAGACGTCCTCGATCATCGAGTCCGGGCGGGCGAGATACACGTATTCGAAGATGCACGGCGCATGCACCGCACCTTCCGCGCAGCGCTGCGTATGCAGTTCGCCGCCTTCGGTGACGATGACGGCTTCACCGGGTTCGATGTCGYGGATGCGCTTGAAACCGAGTACGTCGAAGGCGACGGATTCGGAGGCGATCGCGTACTCATGGCCTTCGGCCGTGATGCGCTCACCAAGCACCAGCGGGCGAATGCCGTTCGGATCGCGGAAGGCGATCAGACCGTAGCCGAGGACCAGCGCGATGCAGGCATAACCGCCGCGTGCACGCGCGTGCACGCCGGCAATGGCCTTGAAGACGTGCTCAGGCGTGAGGTCGCCGCGGTCGTCCACCTGGAGCTCGTGGGCGAGCACGTTGAGCAGCACTTCGGAATCGGAGTCCGTGTCGATGTGACGACGGTCGTCCTCGAACATCTCCTTGCGCAGGGCCTCGGTGTTGACGAGGTTGCCGTTGTGCGCAAAGGCAATGCCGTAAGGCGAGTTCACGTAGAACGGCTGTGCTTCGTCCGTGCCTTCCGAGCCGGCGGTCGGATAGCGGCAATGGCCGATACCGATGCGGCCACGCAGCTTGCTGACGCCCGCCGAGTTGAAGACGTCACGGACCAGCCCGTTGCCCTTGTGCAGGCGCAGGCGCGCGCCATCCACGGTGGCGATACCGGCGGCATCCTGCCCGCGATGTTGCAGGACGGTCAGGCCGTCATACAGGGCCGACGCCACTTCCGTGGTGCCGACGATGCCGATGATTCCGCACATGGGTGTTGCCTTCTACGAAGTGGCCGCCGTGGTCGCGGCGGCAGGGTGAACGTTATCTTTGGTCGGTTGCGCGCCAGGGGACACCTTGTCGCGCAACCTCATGAGGTCGTCCTTGCTGGGCAGCTGCACGTCCGGCATCTTCAGGTTTTCCAGAGCGGCAGGCGGATGCATGTATCCGCGCACATTCTCCGGCACCTGCTGACCCAGCCATTCGGCCGCACCACGGAACTGCGGCATCATCGCGGACTCGCGCCACATGGGCGCGTTGGCCAGCGGCGTGAAGCCGACGACGAACACCACCAGCGCCACGATGAGCACACCGCGCGCCAGGCCGAACAGCATGCCGAACAACCGATCGGTACCGCCCAGTCCCGTACTCGCGACCAGGCGCGAGATCAGGAAACGGATCAGCCCGCCGACCAGAAGCACGGCGATGAAACACAAGCCATACCCGATCGCCACGCGCGCCGAAGGCAGGGACACACTGCTTTCGAAGTAATGCGCCAGCGAGGGACCATACGTCCAGGCGACCCAGAAGGCGGCCACCCAGATAACCAATGACAGCACTTCGGAAATGAGGCCGCGCATCAGGCCGATCAAGACCGAGATGAACAGGATCCCCAGGATGACGCAGTCGATCCAGTTCACGTGGGAGTCCCCGAAGTCACGTTGAGGGCGGGTCGCGGCGCCTTACGGCGCCGAAACGACCACGCCGTCCAGGCCGACCTTGGCCTTGATCTGGTCTTTCAGGCGCACCGCATCGTCGCGCTGGGTCTGCGGCCCGGCGCGCACGCGCCAGAGCTTGGCCCCCGCGCTCGATGCGACGCTGTCGACATAACCGGCGATCCCCGCGCCGCGCAGCTTGTCGCGCAGACGCGTCGCCTCGGCTTCACTGCTTACGGCAGCGACCTGGACGGCGAAGCCGCCGGCGCGCGGCGGGGCGGCCGGCACCGTGGCGGTCGCGGCGGCAGGCGCAGGCGCCGCGACGGCCTTCGGCGGCGCGGGCACGTCGGCCGTCTGCGTCTCAGCCTTCGACGAGAGCGTGGCCGGCGCGCCCGGTGCGGCGGCGGTGATCTTCAGGCGGGCCGCTTCGGCGGCGGCGCGGGATTCGAACGGACCGGCGGTCACGCGGGTCAGCGACTTGCCCGCCTGGTTGGTCGCCGCCGTGGTGACCGGGTAGCCCAGCGCCCGAACCTTCTGCACCAGCGCATCGGCCTTGCTGTGATCGGCGTAGGCGCTGAGGTTGATCGTGAAGCTGCCACGCGCGGCGGTGCCGACCGGCAGCGCGGCGGCGGGCGGCGTCGCGGCGACCGGCAAGGGGGCCGGCGTGGCGGCGGCCTTGACCGGCTTCGTCGTCACGGCAGGCGCCACAGGGGTGGCGGCGGGTTTGGTGCTGGCCGGCGCGTTAGCGAAATCTTCCGGCAGGGCGTCGACGGGCTTGCGCGAGGCGATGTCGACCGAGGCCAGCTTGCTGCCGCTGCCCGGGGTGACCGTGGCGGCAGGCGCCGTCGGCGCGACGGGCGCCGAGGCAGGATGCACGGGGCCACCGGCGGCCTGCGGACCGCTGACCGATGCCGGCGAGCCATTGGGTGTCACGTCGAGCGTGCGCGTCTGCAGTTCGCGGTCCGGCGCCGGCGGAATCTCGAGGCTGACCGTCTGGTCGGCGTCGCTCTTGGGCGGCGTGTTGGAGAACATCATCGGGACGAAAAGAACCAACAGAGCAACCAGGACGGCGGCACCCAGCAGACGTGTTTTCAAGGAAAGCTCCATACGACCGACGCAATGCGAATCGCGGCGATTATAACCGGCAATCGACGGCCCCGCCGTCGCTCAGGGCCCGGCGTTCACGTCCGGTGGGACAGCGCGGCAGCCGCCACGAAAAACGAACCGAACAGCAGGACGACATCCTCCTCGCCTGCGTCCAACCGGGCCGCCTTCCAGGCCGAGGCGACATCGTCGAAAGACCGGCCGGCGGCCGTCGGACGGACCGCCGCCAGCGTAGCGGCAAGGGCGCCTGCGGGAAGACCGCGCGCGGTTTCGCGTTCCAGACCAGCGAGGTACCAGTGGTCGACGTGATCGACGAGGGCTTCGATGACACCGCCAACGTCCTTATCCGCCAGCGCGCCGTATACCGCCCTCACCTGCCCCCGGCGAGGCGTCGCTTCCAGCCACGCAGCCAGAGCGCGGGCGGCCTGCGGGTTATGACCGACGTCGACCAGGGTCAGCGGGCGCTCGGCGATGCTCTGCAGGCGACCCGGGACGCAAACGCCCTCCAGCGCCTGGCGGATCGCTGCCGGCGGCACGTCGACGCGCGAACCCAGGGCATGGATCGCGGCGATCGCGGTCGCCGCATTGTCGATCTGTACGGGCGCATCCAGGCGCGGGCGCGGCAGATCGAGCACGCTGCCGTCACGATGCGACCAGCGCCAGCCGGCCTCACCCTCCTCACGGCTGGCCGAAAACGCCTCGCCACGGGCCTGTATGTCAGCGCCGATGCCGCGCAGGGCATCCAGCAGGCCAACCGGCGGTTGCCGCTCGCCGATGATGGCGGGACGGCTGGCCCTGGCGATCCCGGCCTTCTCGCGACCGATGCTGTCGCGGTCGCCACCCAGCCAGTCCTGGTGATCCAGGTCGATGGTGGTGATAACGGCGACATCGGGATCGACGATGTTCACGGCATCCAGCCGGCCACCGAGACCGACCTCGATCACGGCGACGTCCAACGAGGCGCGCGCCATCAGGTCGAACGCGGCCAGTGTGCCGAACTCGAAGTACGTCTGGGGAATGGGTCCACGCGCGGCTTCGATGCGCTCGAACGAGGCGATGAGAGCGTCGTCGGACGCATCCTCGCCTTCAAGGCGGATGCGCTCGTTGTAGCGGAGCAGGTGCGGCGAGGTGTAGCAGCCGACACGGTAACCCGCTGCGCGCAGCATGCCTTCGAGCAAGGCGACCGTGGAGCCCTTGCCGTTGGTGCCGCCGACGGTGATGACGATGGGCGCGGGGCGTGGCGCGCCCATCGCTTCCCATACCGCACTCACCCGGTCGAGACCCAGCTCGATATCGCGCGGGTGCGTGCGCTCCTGATAGGAGAGCCACTCGGCAAGCGTGCGCATGATGATCGATGCCCTTTGGGAAAGCGGTAAATCTTAAACCGCCGCGCGCCCTTGTAGGAGCCGATTCATCGGCGATCCCGCGGCAGCGGGCCAGACTGGGGCAAGCACCCATCGCCGATGAATCGGCTCCTACCGAAGCGCGAAGGTCATTGGAACGAAAACGCCAGCCCGGAGGCTGGCGTTCTCAAAACGACGGATCACTCACGACAACCGATCGCTACCGATCAGCAGTCGTCGCCGCCGAACGGGTCGTCGAGGATGATCGTGTCATCACGGTCCGCACCGGTGGCGACCAGCGCCAGCTTGCAGCCCGACAGTTCTTCGACGGCACGCAGGTAGGCACGCGCGGCCGGGGGCAGCTTGTTCCAGTCGCGAATGCCGGCGGTCGACTCTTCCCAACCCGGGAACTCGAGGTAGACCGGCTTGCACTCGGCCCAGCCGTCCGCATCCAGCGGGGCCAGTTCACGACGCTTGCCGCGGTATTCGTAGGCGATGCAGACCTTGATGGTCTCCAGGCCGTCGAGCACGTCGAGCTTGGTGATGGCCAGGCCGTCGATGCCGTTGATCTGCACGGCGCGCTTCAGTGCGACGAGGTCGATCCAGCCGCAGCGACGCGGACGACCCGTGCTGGCGCCGAACTCGTTGCCCTTCTTGCGCAGCAGCTCGCCCATCTCGTCGTTCAGTTCGGTCGGGAACGGACCGCCGCCGACGCGGGTCGCATAAGCCTTGCAGATGCCCAGCACGTAGTCGATGTCACGCGCGCCCACGCCGGTGCCGGCGAGTGCACCGCCCACCGTGGTGTTCGACGAGGTGACGTACGGATAGGTGCCGTGATCGATATCGAGCAGCGCGCCCTGCGCACCCTCGAACAGGATGTTGCCGCCTTCCTTGCGCACGTCGTGAAGAATCGTGGCGACGTCGTCGACCATCGGGCGCAGGTACTCGCCCCAGGTGAGGGCTTCGTCGAGCACGGTCTGGTAGTCGACCGGCTCGGCCTTCAGCCACTGGGTGAGCACGAAGTTGTGGTACTCGACGGCGGCCTGAACTTTCTCGGGCAGCTCATGCGGATACATGAGGTCGGCGACGCGGATGGAGCGACGCGCCACCTTGTCTTCGTAGGCCGGACCGATACCGCGACCGGTGGTGCCGATCGCCTTGGCGCCGGAGGCAACCTCGCGCGCCTTATCGACGGCGATGTGGTACGGCATGATCAGCGGCGTGGCCGGCGAGATCTTCAGGCGCGGACGGACGTCGACGCCCTGGGCCTCGAGCTCGGCGATCTCGCTCATCAGGGCGGCCGGCGACAGGACCACACCGTTGCCGATCAGGCAGAGCGCGTCGTCGCGCAGGATGCCCGAGGGAATCAGGTGCAGGACGGTCTTCTTGCCCTTGATGACCAGCGTATGGCCGGCGTTATGGCCACCCTGGAATCGAGCGACGGCACCGACGCGCTCAGTGAGAAGATCGACGATCTTGCCCTTGCCCTCGTCGCCCCATTGCGCGCCCAGAATAACGACTGACTTACCCATTTTGACGACTCTCTTTAGTTGCGTTGCCCGCGAGGGCGATGTGGATCTTGTTTAGCGCGCGCGGCCGGGGCCGTCATTGAGATAGCGCAGGAATTCGGAATCGGGCTTGAGCACCAGCACGCCCTTGCCGTCGGCGAAGGACTTACGGTACGCCGCGAGGCTTCGATAGAACGAGAAGAACTCGGGGTCCTGGCTGTACGCCTGGGCGTAGATGGCGGCCGCCTGGGCGTCGCCGTCGCCCTTGACCTTGGTCGCCTCGCGATTGGCGTCTGCAAGCAGGACGACCTTCTGGCGATCGGCGTCGGCGCGGATCTTCTCGGCGCTTTCCTGGCCGGTGTAGCGCAGTTCGTTGGCCAGCTGCAGGCGCTCGTTGCGCATGCGCTTGTAGACCGAGCCACTGACTTCGTCAGGCAGGTCGATCCGCTTGATGCGCACGTCGACGATGGCGATGCCGAGGTTCTTGCGTGCTGCGAGATCGGTGTCCTTGCGCACCTGGCCGGTGATGTCTTCACGGCCGCCGGCGATCAGGTCCTCGAGCTTGCGCGAGTTGAACTCGTGGCGCAGGGCATCCTTCACGATCGGCGTGAGGCGCTGGATGGCCTGGGTCTGCTCGCCCGACGTGGCGCGGTAATACGCGGCGTTATCGGCGATGCGCCATTTCACGTAGAAGTCGACGTTGACGCTTTTCTTCTCGAGCGTGAAATAGCGCTCGGGCTGCGCATCCAGGCCGAGGATGCGGTTGTCGAAACGCATCACCTGCTGCACGACCGGGATCTTGAAGTGCAGGCCCGGCTGGTAGTCCGCCCGCACGATGCGGCCGAACTGAAGCAGGAGGGCATTCTCGCCTTCCTTGACGACGAACGCGCTGTTGAAACCCAGCAGGACGACGATGACGACGATGAGGCCGGAAATGTATTTCACTGTGCATTCCCCTGCGGATTGGGGTTCGCATCGGTCGTCGCCGACTGGATGACCGGACCCACACCCGGCACGTTGCGAACCGTGCCGCCGTTCGACTCGACCGGAAGCTGGATGATGTTCTTGCCGTTGGTCCCGTCGACGACCTTGGGATTGCCGGCCATGACTTCCTCGACCGTCTCCAGCCACAGGCGACGACGCGTGACTTCGGGCGCGGCGCGGTATTCCTTCAGAAGCGCATTGAAACGATCGACGTCACCGTTGGCACGGGCGATACGCTCGACGCGCTCACCCTGGGCCTCGGCGGCGATGCGCGAGGCATCGCCACGCGCCACCGGAACGACCTGGCTCTCGTAAGCGCGGGCCTTGTTCTCTTCGCTCTGCTTGTCTTCGCGCGCCGCGTTGACGTCGTCGAAGGCGTCCTTCACTTCTTTCGGCGGCGAAACGTTCTGGAAGCTGACGCCCGTGACCAGGATGCCGGCGTCGTACTTGTCGAGCGTCGCCTGGAGAATGTCGCGCGTCTGCTGTTGCAGCGTTTCCTTGGCTGCGGGTGCGACGCCTGCGGCAGACGCCTGCGCCGGCGTCGGCGTGTCGACGCCCGGCGTGGTCAGGATGTTGTCCATGATGTTGGCGCCGACGACGGAGCGGACAGCCGCTTCCGAGGCGTTCTTCATCGTGCCGTTTTCGATGTCGTTGTTCGAATACAGGAACTTGCGTGCGTCGGACACCTGGTACTGCACGTTGAAGTCGATCGCGATGATGTTTTCGTCGCGAGTGAGCATCGACACGTTGTCCGAAATCGAGCGGACCTGGGTCATCTCGACCTTGGTCACCGTCTCGACCGGGCTCGGCGCCTTCAGGTGGAAGCCGGGCGGCAGCACGCGCGAGAACTGGCCGAAGCGCAGCACCACGCCGACCTGCCGGGCGTCGATCACCGTATAGCTGCTGACCAGCAGCCAGGCCACGATGAAGACGAGCACGATGGCGAGTACGCCACCGCTTCCCGCGCCGAACTTGCCGAAGCGAGCCTTCAGGCTTTTGAGCATGCCGTCGAGATCGGGCTTTTGCCCGCTCGACCGGTTGCGGTTCCAGGGATCCTTCTGGCCGTTACCGGGTTCGTTCCAAGCCATGAGCGACAGTCTCCTTGGGGGACCGGAGGGTGGGCGGCTGGCAAGCCTTCAGGTGAACCCAAATGGGCACGCAAACGTTGTGAATTCTAGCAGACGGGTGCGGATCGGTGCTCGATCGCGACCGATCAGAACTCCGCGTGAGGGGGATCGATCAGGTCGCGGAGCGGCCTGCCGTGGACATCGTCGCCGATAAGCGGCGCCAGGACCGAGCGCGGAGCGTCGATGTCCAGGTGCCAGCCGTGCTCGTCGATCGCCTCGCCAGCGATGGCGCCGGCCGCCTTCAGGCGAGCATGCAGACGCCCGGCCGTGAGAGGAAGCTCAAGACCCGCACGGATGCGGTCACCACCAAGCAACTCGCCCAGCGCATCACGCAAGCCATCCAGGCCGGCACCACTGGCCGCGGAGAGCCAGACCTGACGCGGCTTGCCGTCGTCGCCGCGGTCGACGCGCGGTTCGGCGTCGATCAGGTCCACCTTGTTCATCACCGACAGCTGGGGGACGTCGCCGGCACCGATTTCCTCGAGCACCTCGTTGACCACCTTGCGGAGGATCTCGCGTTCCTCGTCGGCGGCATCGCTGACATGAATGAGCAGATCGGCATCGCGGGCCTCGGCCAGCGTGGCGCGGAACGCCGCGACCAGATCGTGCGGCAGCTCACGGATGAAACCGACCGTGTCGGCGATGACCGCGGGGCCACACGCCAGGCCGTCGATCTTGCG
This sequence comes from Luteibacter sp. P1_D3, assembly GCF_056406135.1. Taxonomy (NCBI): domain Bacteria; kingdom Pseudomonadati; phylum Pseudomonadota; class Gammaproteobacteria; order Lysobacterales; family Rhodanobacteraceae; genus Luteibacter; species Luteibacter sp. P1_D3. Next base: position 42,062 of record NZ_JBFUAT010000014.1, read on the forward strand.
CACCGTGGGATCCAGGGTCGCGAACAGCTGGTCGGCGACATACACGCCGCCGGTGGTCAGCGCATTGAACAAGGTCGACTTGCCTGCGTTGGTATAACCGACCAGGGCCACGCGGGGCACGGTGTTACGCAGACGCGAGCGACGCTGCTGGTCGCGCTGGGTCTGCACCTTCTCCAGGCGCTTGCTCAGCATCTTCACGCGCTCGGCAAGCAGGCGGCGGTCGGTCTCCAGCTGGGTTTCACCCGGGCCGCGGTTGCCGATGGCACCGCCGCGCTGGGCGTCCAGATGGGTCCAGCCACGAACCAGGCGGGTCGCAACGTGCTTGAGCTGGGCCAGCTCGACTTCGAGCTTGCCCTCGTGGGAACGGGCCCGCTGGGCAAAAATGTCGAGAATCAGCCCGGCGCGGTCGACGACGCGCGTCCCCAGGTGCTTCTCGAGGTTGCGCTCCTGCACCGGCGTCAGCTCGTGATCGACGAGGACCAGGTCGGCCTCAAGCGCGCGCACGGCTTCGGCGACCTCGTCGGCCTTGCCACTACCGATATAGAAACGGGGATTGGGGGTCGCCACCCGGGCCGGGATGCTGGCCAGGACGTCGGCGCCTGCCGAAGCGACCAGTTCGGCGAATTCCTCGCCACGGCGGATCGCGTCGCCTTCGCCACGCGAATGCGGCAGGACCAGCACGGCCCGCTCGCCTTTCTTTTGCCTATCGAACACTTAGGGGGATGACCTCATGAGAAGAAGGGGCGCGCGATGCCAAAGCATACGCGCACCCGTTCCTTTACATATGGGTTGCCGCCGGAGCCCCTCAACCCTCGGCGTCGCCCGTACCCGATTCCGGGTGGTTCTCGTGGCCACCGACCCGCACATTGCGGCTCGGCACGACCGTCGAGATGGCGTGCTTGTAAACCATCTGGCTCACCTGATTACGCAGCAGAACCACGAACTGGTCGAACGACTCGATCGTGCCCTGCAGCTTGATACCGTTCACCAGGTAAATGGCGACCGGCACACGCTCACGGCGAAGCGCATTCAAAAACGGATCCTGCAACGACTGCCCTTTGGACATTTCTTCTTCTCCCCTACGCCTTTCGTACGGGTCCGGGTAAAAAAACGCCAAACGGCGCCCCAGCCCAAGTGTCTTGAATCTTAACTGCTTTTAAACGCCAGCAGGAAGCGCCGGACGTGACGACTTCGGCATTCTCAGGAACTGCCCGAGCGCTTTGTCCACTTCCGGCAACGGATCCCCCCGGTCCGGGTCGAACGTGCGTGCGTCGAGCTCGCTTCGCAGCCAGGTGATCTGCCGTTTCGCGAGTTGCCGCGTTGCATAGATACCACGGTCGCGCAGGTTCGTGGCGTCGCCCTGCCCGTCGAGGTACTCCCAGGCCTGCCGATAGCCCACGGCGCGGATCGCCGGGAGGTCGGCATGCAGGTCGCCGCGGGCCTTCAGCGCCCTCACTTCGTCGAGAAACCCCTCGGCCAGCATGGTCTCGAAGCGGGTGGCGATCCGCGCGTGCAGCGCCTTGCGGTCGTCCGGCAACAGGGCGAGCTTGAGCACCCGCCAGGGCAGGCGGTCACCCGTGGCCTGCTTCTGCAGATCGGTCAGGCGCTGGCCCGTGAGCGCCATGACCTCGAGCGCGCGCTGGATGCGCTGGGCGTCGCCTGGCCGAATTCGCTCGCCCGCAACCGGATCCATCGCCGCCATGCGCGCGTGCATCGCTCCCCAACCGACGGTTGCCGCTTCCGCCCCCAGGCGCTCGCGAAAGACCGGATCGGCTTCCGGGAGGTCGGACAGGCCACGCTGGAGCGCCCGGAAGTACAGGCCCGTGCCGCCGACCAGGAGGGGAACCTTGCCCGCTTCCCCCACCCGGGCCATTGCCGCCAGCGCATCGTTGCGGAAATCCGCCGCCGAATAAGGCTGGGCCGGATCGCGGATATCGACGAGCTCGTGCGGATACCGCGCCAGTGTCGCGGCATCCGGCTTGGCCGAACCGATGTCGAGCCCGCGATAGACCAGCGCCGAGTCGACGCTGATCAGCCCGACGGGATAGCGATCCGCCAGCGCGCAGGCGAGCGCTGTCTTGCCCGACGCGGTCGGGCCCATCAGGAAGATGGCAAGGGGGCGGGTGTCGAGACTCATGCGCGGGCCGCAATCAAACAAGCGCAAGGTTAGCCCATGTGTCGCAGCAAGCGGTCAAGGAATAAGCAGCGCAACGCAAGTGCGTGCTGCGTAAGGGCGAAGGGGACTTATGCACATGGTTATGCAAGGTCTGTCCACATCGCCTGTGGATATCGCGAAGGAAGATGTCGCGGTGTGGTCAGTAAGTAAGCAGCACAACGCAAGTGCATGGCGATGAAGGCCGAATCCGACTTATGCACATGGTTATGCAGGCGGTATCCACATTCGCTGTGGATATCACGCGCGTGAGAATCAGGGACGGCTGACCTCGCACTTTTCGCATGCTGCGCTACGCTTCCGGAGACGACTGCTCACTTACTGACCATCGCAACGCAAGTGCTTGCCAGGCAAGCCGCTATCCGACTTATGCACATGCTTATGCAAGCCCTGTCCACACGTGCTGTGGATATCCCACTGCCCACGACAATGGAGTTCTCTCGATGACGACCGCGCAAGCGCACCCGACCGATCACGCCGGCGTCGAATCCACGGAACGCGAGACGTTCTACGCCGACCTCAACCGCACTCGCGCCGAGACCGAGACCGAGACCGAGAAGCTCTACGCGAAGATGAGGAAGCTCAACCTGGAATCATCTCGATCCATCGATGAATCGATGAAGATGCACGCCGAGAGGGATAAGGCTGAAGCCGAGGCGAAAAAACTCGCCATGGACACGGTAAAGACCCAGCTGGAGGTCCGCTGGTATACCCGCGTCGTCAGCGACTCCATCGCCCTGGCATGGTTTAGTGCCGGTGCTGCGTTCGTCATTGCCCTGATCAAGTTGCTACCCGTTGGCGACAAGTGACGCGCTCGTGATCACTCACTGACCACCGCAACGCAAGCCCTTGCCTGCGAAAGCGCATTCCGACTTATCCACACGGTTATGCAGGTCGTATCCACAATCCGTGTGGATAACGCCCGACTCGTAACAACGCGCCCTATTTCGCCGGAACACCCAGCTCCTTGAGCAACGCCGGTGACGGATACACCTTGTCCATCAACCAACGCATGTAGCGCATGTCGACGTGGATCGCGCGCTTGTAGCGCGGGTCGTACATCCAGCTTGCGCTGACGGCTTCCCAGTTGCTGTCGAAGTTGAGGCCGACCAGCTCGCCCTTCGCATTGAGCACCGGCGAACCCGAGTTGCCACCCGTCGTATCCAGGTTGCTGAGGAAGTCGACCGGCATGGCTCCCGTCTTCGGATCCGCATAGCCCTTGAAGTCCGCCTTGTGAATCGCGTCCAGCAAGGGCTTGGGCGCGTCGAACGGCGCGACACCCGTGTTCTTCTCGACGATACCCTGGACGGTGGTCAGCGGCGCATAAGTCACCGCGTCCCGCGCCTTCAGCGGCGTGACCTTGCCGTAGCTGACACGCAGCGTGGAGTTGGCGTCCGGATAGACCGCCTTGCCCTGCTTCTCCCGATACGCGATCAGTGCCTGCATATAGGAAGGACGCAGACGCAGGAGGTCGCCTTCACGCGCTTTGCGTTCGTCCTCGATGCGCAGCAGCGCAGGCCGCAGGGCGCGGGCCGCAACCAGCAGGGCATCGTTACTCTTTTCGATCTCGGCTGGCGCCGCCCCGAACAGGCGCGTGCGCTCAGGCTCATCGCCGAACTTCGTCGCGCCATAGATGTGATCGAGCGCCCTGGCGAGATCGGCCGGCGTCCGTCCGAACACCTTATCGACTTCAGGCAGGCGTTGCGCATCCGGCAGCTTCTGGTAGCGCGTCATCAGCGACGTGACAAGGGCTTTTTCCACGCGCGCACCGTAACGACGCTGGATCTGCTTCAGTTGGCTCTGGATCAGCTCCTCGTCGCGCTTCTGGTAACCGGACTCGCGCTCCGCGTCAGGCCTGGGACGCTCGATGGCCAGACGATCGATCGACAGCGCCCCACGCATCAGCTGGGTCTGGCTTGACAGCAAGCCGACGAGAAGATCGCGTTCGCGCACGTCCTTGCCCTGCGCGATGAGCGCCATGGCCTGGTCGATCTGCGGCTTCAGCGCCTTTGCATCAGGCTGCGTCGCGAGCCACGCCAGCATGGCGGCCTCATCCTCACGGCGAACCGTCACGGCGTCGCTGCGCTCGAGACCTTCGAGTTCGCCACTGAATCGCTTGATACCGTTCTTCAAGGTCTGCAGCTGCGAGGCGTAGCGGATGCCGGCCTCCTTGTCGGCCTTGCCCTCGGACTCGATCACGTCCTGCAAGGCTTTCAGCACGGCTACCGACGTCGGCAGGCGCCACTCGATCTGGTCGGCGAACTCGGCGGCCGTGCGGTGCCGGTAGGTGATACCCGGATAGCCGGCCAGCATGACGAAATCGCCCTCGGCGACACCTTCCGTGGCGATCTGAAGATGCGACGGCGGATGGTAGGGCACGTTGTCCGGCGAGTAGTCCGCCGGCTTGCCGTCCTTGCCGACGTAGGCACGCAGGATGGTGAAGTCGCCGGCGTGACGCGGCCAGACGAAATTATCGACCTCATCGCCATAGTTGCCGATCGCACGCGGCGGCGCGTAAACCAGGCGGATATCGCGCAGCTCGAGCTGGCGGACCAGGTAAAAGTCCCGCCCGTAGAACATGTTGGCGACACTGCACTTGATCCCGTCCTTCTCGCACGCAGCGACGAGGGCCTTGCTGGCGGCGTCCACCGCATCGAAATACGCCCTGCCCGTCTTGCCGCGGGCGCCGGCTAGCACCTGGTCGGTGACTTTGTCGAAGCCGACCGTGACGCGAAGGCGGTAGTCGGGGTTGGCCGGAAGCTCGCCCGCGCGATCCGCGGCCACGTAGCCCTCGGTGATCAGGTCGCGGTCCGGCTTCGAGTTGTACTGGATGACGCCGAAGGCGACGTGGTGGTTGGTCACCACCAGGCCATCGGCCGACACGAAGGAACCGGTGCCGCCGCCGATGCGGACCACGGCGTTCAGCGGTGCCCGGGTGAGGTCGGCAAGATCCTTCGGGTCGCCGCGGAAGCCTGCATCTTTGAGATTCTTCGCAATTCCGGGCAGCTGTGACGGCAACCACATGCCCTCATCAGCCTTCGCGTCCAGCGCCAGCGCCATGGCTGCTCCCAGCATCATCATACGGATTCGCATGTCGTTCGTTGCCCCTGTCGGCCGTGCAGTACGCCCGACCATAGAGGCTCCGGTCCGGAGCTGGCAATGCCGCGCCGCACAAGCCTTGGGAGCCTTGCGGGACTATAATGCCGGTTTGGGTCCGCGCCGCGGGCCGTCCCCACGACAATCCTGGATAACCATGCAGCAGACGATGAGGGCGCTGGTCAAGCGCAAGCCCGAACAGGGCATCTGGATGGAAGAAGTGCCGGTACCGCAAGTCGGCCCGAACGAAGTCCTGATCAAGGTCGAGAAAACCGCCATCTGCGGTACCGACCTGCACATCTACAAGTGGGACGAGTGGTCCCAGCGCACGATCACGCCCGGCCTGACCATCGGCCACGAGTTCGTCGGCCGCGTCGTCGACATGGGCCCCGGCGTCACCGGTTACAAGATCGGCGACCGCGTCTCCGCGGAAGGCCATATCGTCTGCGGCCATTGCCGCAACTGCCGCGCCGGCCGCCAGCACCTGTGCCCGAACACCGTCGGCATCGGCGTGAACCGTAACGGCGCCTTCGCCGAATACATGACGATGCCTGCCTCGAACCTCTGGCCGATTCCGGACCAGATCCCGTCCGAGCTCGCCGCCTTCTTCGACCCGTACGGCAATGCCGCGCATTGCGCACTGGAATTCGACCTCATCGGTGAAGACGTGCTGATCACCGGCGCGGGCCCGATCGGCATCATCGCCGCGGGTATCGCCAAGCACATCGGCGCGCGCAACGTCGTGGTGACCGACGTCAACGACTATCGCCTGAAGCTGGCCGCCGACATGGGCGCTACGCGCGTGGTCAACGTGGCTAACCAGTCGCTCAAGGATGTCGTCAAGGACCTTCATATCGAAGGCTTCGATGTCGGCCTGGAGATGAGCGGCAACCCGCGTGCCTTCGGCGACATGCTCGACTGCATGTACCACGGCGGCAAGATCGCCATGCTCGGCATCATGCCGCGCGGTGCCGGCATCGACTGGGACAAGGTCATCTTCAAGGGCCTCACGTTGCAGGGCATCTACGGCCGTCGCATGTACGAGACCTGGTACAAGATGACCCAGATGGTGCTGACCGGATTCCCGCTGCAGAAGGTGCTCACGCACCAGATCGCCATCGACGACTTCCAGAAGGGCTTCGACCTGATGGACGCCGGCCAGTGCGGCAAGGTCGTCTGCTCCTGGACCTGAGTCACCGGGGTCATTGACCCCCGCCCACGCGTGCCTCCGACGAGTACACTTTGCGTCGGGGGCAACGCGGTGAAGGGGCGGAAGTATGGACACTCGCAAGGCGTGGCGGAACATCCGCTGGGACAAGGGCCGCGATCAGGCCCTGGCCGTCTATCGGTCACGCCGCGGGCGGCGCGTCGGACTCGGCATCCTCATCGCCATCGTCGTGTTCGGCCTGCTGGGCTTCCTGGCGGCGCCCTCGCTCCTTCGTTCGCAGATCGCCTCGCGCGCCAGCACGGCACTGGGACGGCCCGTCACCGTCGGCGACGTCAGCCTCAATCCGTTTACACTCAAACTCACTATCGAACGCCTGCACATCGGCGAAACAGACGGCCGGACGTCCTTCGTGGATATGGACCGACTGACCGCGAACGCGTCGTGGGCGTCGCTGTTCCGGGCGGCTCCGATCCTCGACGAGCTTCGCATCGAAAGTCCGCGCGTACGCATCCAGCGGACTGCGCCGCAGCGCTTCAACTTCACCGACATCCTCGAACGCCTGGCGAGCAAGCCGGCGGCGCCGGACACCGGCCCCGCTCGCTTTGCCGTGTCGAACATCGCCCTGCACGGCGGCCAGATCGATTTCGACGACCGCGTGCTCGACGCGACGCACCGTATCGATCACCTCGAATTGGGCATCCCCTTCATCGCCAGCCTGCCGAGCGACACCGACATCTTCGTGCAGCCACTCCTGGCGATGAACGTCGACGGTAGTCCRCTGAAAGCCCAGGGACAAACGAAGCCCTTCGCCAGCAGCCGCGAATCCTCGATCACCTTCCGCTTCGATCGCCTGGACCTTGCCCGCTACGTCGGTTTTGCGCCCACCCCGCTGCCCGTCGCCGTACCCAGCGGCAAGCTGACCGGCGTACTGGCCCTGCATTTCGTCATGGCCGAAGCTCACCCCAGCATCCGCCTCAACGGACGGCTGGCGCTGGACGACCTCAAAGTGACTGGCAAGGATGGCTCGGCCCTGCTCGACCTGGGCCATGGCGAGGCCGACCTGACCGTGCTCGAACCACTCACCTCCCGGTATCGACTTGGCGCGGTGACGCTCGAACGCGCGTCGGTGCGCTATGCGCTTCTGCCAGGAGGCAAGAGCAACTTCGATGCATTGACGGCAACGGCGCCAACGGATAACGCGCCTCCTGCCGATGCGAAGGCCACGCCGATGGACGTGCGCATCGACAGCCTCACCCTGAAGGATTCGCATATCGCGTACGCGGACCTCACCGCGTCGTCGCCGGCGCGCCTTGAGCTCGAGCATATGCAAGGCACCTTGCGTGGACTCAGCACGGTAAAGGCACGCGCGGCCACGCTGGATGTGTCGGCGCGGATGGCGGGTGGTTCCGTGTCCACGCAGGGCAGCGTCGATCTCCCGGCCAGCACCTACACCGGCAAGCTCGCCCTCAAGGAGGTGTCCCTGCCCGCCTTGATGCCGCTGGCACCGCCGCTTCTCAATGCCGATATCACCGGCGGCACCATCGACGCGGAAGGCACGCTGGCACTGGGCTGGCATGCGGGCATGACGCTGCGCCTCACCAACACCAAGGCGCGCCTGGATGGCTTTACGCTCGTGCCGCGTGGTGCCCGCGCATCACCCGTCACCTGGACATCCCTGTCGGCGGGCATCGCCCTGGTCGATCTCACCACGCGCGAAGCGCGCGTCGACGAACTCCTCCTGGGCGGCCTGGGTCTGGACGTGCAACGACTGGCGAACGGCGATGTCGACCTGGCGAGCGTGATGCCCCCTTCGGCATCGGCCGCGCACCCCGCCGGCTCGGACTGGCACTGGAGCGTCGCCCACCTCGGTCTGAACGACGGCAAGCTCACCTTGCGCGACGCGAAAGCGCCGGGCAAGCGCAACACCGTGACGATGAACGCGACTGCGTTCGGCATCGACGGCCTGTCCGACAACCTGCAGCAACCGCTCAAGCTCGACCTCAAGGGCTCGCTCGGCGACGGCGCCTTCGCCGTCACCGGCACGGTCAGGCCCGATCCCCTCGACGCGGACCTGAAGATCCAGACCACCCGCATCGATGTGGCACCGCTGCAGAACCTGGTGACCGTCCCCCTCAACGTACGTGTGGGCAGCGGCCTGCTCAGTCTCGACGGCCAGGTGCGTTACGCCGCGCAGAAGGACACGGCGCGCATTGGCTATCGCGGACGCGCCACGCTGGGTCGTGTCCGCGTGCTCGATAAGGTGACCAACGACGACTTCCTGCGCTGGACCTCGCTCAGCGCCAGCAACATGGTGGTCGACCTCGGCCAGGGTGTGCCCCGCGTGGCGATCGGCGGCCTGGCGCTCGACGATTTCTACGCCCGCGTCATCATCAATGCGACGGGACGTCTCAACCTGCAGGATGTGGTCGCCAGTCCGGAGGCGCCGGGCGCCGTGTCGGTCACCCAGGCGCAGGCCAATCCTGCGCCAGCCGTCGCACCGGCCGCCGTCCCCGCGGCCAGCGGTCCCGACGCCGACATACGCATCGGACAGATCACCCTGAGCCGTGGCCAGCTGAACTACACGGACAACTTCATCAAGCCGAACTACACCGCCGACGTCACCCAACTCACCGGCAAGATCGGCGCGTTCGGCACGGCCGGCAATGCGCCGCCCGCCGACCTGACCCTGCAGGGCCAGTTGGACGGCAACGCGCCGGTGGACATCGAGGGCACGATCAACCCGCTCGCGCCGGTCGCCTTCCTCGACATCACGGCCAAGGCCGAGGGTATCCAGCTCACCAATCTCTCGCCCTACTCCGGCAAGTACGCCGGCTACCCGATCAGCAGCGGGCGACTCAACGTCGATGTGCACTACACGCTCGATCAACGCAAACTGAGCGCGGACAACCATATTTTCATCGACCAGCTGACCTTCGGCGACCGCATCGAGGGGCCCGGCATCAGCCATCTGCCGGTCAAGCTGGCCGTGGCGCTGCTCAGGGACAGCCAGGGACGGATCGATGTCCATGTGCCCGTATCCGGCTCGCTCGACGACCCGCACTTCAGTGTGGGCGGACTCGTCTGGCGTGCGATCGGCAACCTCATCGTCAAGGCGGTGACCTCGCCGTTCCGGCTGCTGGCCTCCATCGGAGGCGGCCGTGAGGACCTCGGCTACGTGGAATTCGCCCCCGGCTCGGACGTGCTCGATGCCGCTGCCCAGGACAAGCTCGGCCAAGTCGTCAAGGTGCTGGGCGACAAACCGTCGGTCAGCCTGGACATCATCGGACGCATCGATCCGAGCAAGGATGAGTCTGGCCTGCGCAAGGTGATGGTCGAAGATCTCATTCACAAAGAGCAGGTGAGCGCCAAGGGCGACGACACCACGGCACCGACCGCCGACGAGCAGGATAAGTATCTCGAGCGCGCATATCGTCACGCTGACTTCCCCAAGCCGAAGAACGTGATCGGCCTGACCAAGTCGCAGCCGCCGGAGGAAATGCGCACCTTGATGGAGACGAACATGCCCGTGGACGCGGATGCCTTGCGGCACCTGGCCGAACGGCGCGCCAACGCGGTCCGGCAATGGCTGCAGGGGAAGGTCGACGACAAACGGCTGTTCGTTCAGGCGCCGAAGCTCGACCCGAAGGGGATCGACGACGCAGGGAAGACCACCCGCGTGGATTTCGGCCTGCACTGACACAGCCGCTGGAGTGGCGGGTTTTCTCAACGGGCGGGAGGCCTCACAATTGAGAATTCCTCCCACCGGACTTTCCACCATGACCTATCCGGGCCAGACGCGCTTCGCCAGCGAACTCGACTCCATCCGCGAACAGGGTCTGTTCAAGAGCGAGCGCATCATCGTGTCGCCGCAGTCCGCCGAGATCCAGCTCGAAGGCGGCCGCAAGGTGCTCAACTTCTGCGCGAACAACTACCTGGGCCTGGCGGATCATCCGGAGGTGATCCAGGCAGCCAAGGACGCGCTGGATACCCACGGCTTCGGCATGGCCAGCGTGCGCTTCATCTGCGGCACGCAGGACCTGCACAAGGAACTGGAAGCGAAGATCGCCAGCTTCTTCGGCAAGGAAGACACCATTCTCTACGCCGCCTGTTTCGATGCGAACGGCGGCCTGTTCGAGCCCTTGCTCGGCGAAGAGGACGCGGTCATTTCCGACGCGCTCAACCACGCGTCGATCATCGACGGCATCCGCCTGTGCAAGGCCAAGCGCTTCCGTTACGCCAACTGCGACATGGCCGATCTGGAAGCCCAGCTGCAGGCGGCCGATGCCGCCGGCGCGCGCACCAAGCTGATCACCACCGATGGCGCCTTCTCGATGGACGGCTTCGTAGCACCGCTTGCCGAGATCACGGCCCTGGCGAAGAAGTACAACGCGCTCGTCCACATCGACGAATGCCATTGCACCGGCTTCCTCGGCGATACCGGCCGCGGCTCCGCCGAAGTCCACGGCGTACTCGACCAGATCGACATCATCACCGGCACCCTCGGCAAGGCCCTTGGCGGCGCCCTCGGCGGCTTCACCACCGGCCGCCGCGAAGTGATCGAGCTGCTGCGCCAGCGCTCGCGCCCTTACCTCTTTTCGAACTCGCTTCCGCCGCACGTCGTCGCGGCCGGCAGCAAGGTGTTCGACATGCTGGATGCCGCCGGCGACCTGCGTGACAAGGTCAAAGAGAACACCCGCTACTTCCGCGAGAAGATGACCGAGGCCGGCTTCGACATCCGTCCGGGTCAGCATCCCATCGTCCCGGTGATGATCTACGACGCCAAGCAGGCCCAGGCGATGGCCACCGCCCTGCTCGAGGAAGGCATCTATGTGACGGGCTTCTTCTTCCCGGTCGTGCCGCAGGGCAAGGCGCGCATCCGCACGCAGATGAGCGCCGCACACACACGCGAGCACATCGACAAGGCGATTGCCGCGTTTACCAAGGTGGGCAAGGCGTTGGGCGTGTTGAAGGCCTGAAGAACTCTTTGAGCATCTCCTGGGAGAGCTCGCCTTCGGCCTCGCGCTCGCAATACGTCGCAAGAGCCGGCGGGTGCCAGCCTCGGGGCCACGCTGCGGCGTCCCGCCAAGGAGGGCCGCGAGCGCGGCCATTTATCTATTGCCCTACGGGCCGGGCCGGGCGTCGACTGGGGTTTTCCGACTCGACATCCTGTCTCGCGGAAAAGGCCGGCCGTCCTGGCCGGCCCCCTGACGGGCCTGATCCAGCCGCAGCCCTCGCCTCCGCTACCGCCCCCGAGGCTGGCACCCGCCGGCTCTTCCTCACCCTGAGGTCGATTGAAAGGAGAGCACCGACGCCACGCCCCCATGCAACGCAGATGTCTCCTGTAGGAGCCGATTCATCGGCGAACCCTCAGGGCATCGAGCAAGCGAGTGAGGCCTTGCAGTGACGAGGCGAGCGGTTAACCGCCGGCACAATGCGACGCAATCCCTCGTTCGCGATAGTCGCGGTCGGGTTGGCCCTGGGGGCCGCATAAGCTGAGGGCCGCTCAGTTTCCGTGCAAGCGAAAGCGTAACTACGGCCCGCCTCGAAGAGCTGCGCCGGCGGCCCCCAGGGCCAACCCGACCGCGACTTCCCCGGCAGCACGAGCGTGATGCGGCAATTGCCGCTTAAAACATGCGCTCGCGAAGCGGGCGGTCATTTGCCAAGAGCATCGCCGATGAATCGGCTCCCACACACCGCAAGCTCACCGCCTACGGAGCGCCGCAACCTCGGCTTCCGTCAGGTGCCGCCATTGCCCCTTCGCCAGTTCGCCCAATACCAGATCGCCAATAGCCGTACGAAGCAGTCGCCTAACCTCGAAACCCAGCGCGGCCAGCAGACGGCGGATATGCCGGTTGCGCCCTTCGTCTAGCGTCACCTCAAGCCAGGCGTTGCGCTGACCCTGCCGGAGCAACGAGACCGCCGTCGCGCGCAAGGTCTCCCCCTCATCGACAACGCCCTCGAGCATGGCGGCAACCGTTCCCTCATCGGGTCGGCCGTCGACCTGCACGTGATAGGTCTTGGCCACGTGCGTCGCAGGCTCGGTGATGCCCGCGGCCCATACCGTGTCGTTGCTCAGCAACAGCAGGCCTTCGCTCGCTTTGTCGAGGCGACCCACCGGCCCCAGCCAGGGCAATCCCGCGCCCTCGAGCAACGAGTAAACCGTATCGCGCCCTTGCTCGTCCGATGCCGTGACGACCACGCCACGCGGCTTGTTCATGGCGATATAGACGGGTGCGGCAGACGTCGTCCCGGCACCGTCGAGTTCGATGCGCTCGTGGCCGGCGATGGGGAACTCCGGATCGCGAACGATCTTGCCATCCACACGGACCCTGCCCTCGCGGGCCAGCTTTTCACCCTGGCTGCGCGAGCAGATGCCACGCTTGGACAGCACGCGGGCGAGACCGAAGACGGGTGTCGAGGGACGGCGCAGCCGGGGACCGGGCGCGCGGGGAGGCTGGCGAGACATCGGCATAGGATATCGCAGACAAAAAAAACGGCATGCCGGAGCACGCCGTTTCGGAAATAGTCGTTGAAGGGCTTCCGTCAGATCTTTGCGATGCCTTCGGGACGCTTGGCGCCGACGAAGTGCTGGGCCCAGTAGGCCTCGTTGAGGCTATCCACGCGCACCGTCTTGCCTGCGGACGGGGAGTGGATGAATTGACCGTTGTCGATATAGATGCCGACGTGCGAGATGGCCTTGCCGCGAGTGCGGAAGAAAACCAGATCGCCCGTCTTCATCTCGTTGCGCTTGACCTTCAGGCCGGCGAGGAACTGGCTGGCGGAGTTGGTCGGAAGATCGAGGCCGATGCTGTGCATGAACACGTAGCGGACGAAGCCGCTGCAATCGAAGCCCGTGGACGGTGCACGGCCACCACGGTGGTAACGGATATCGCGGAGCTTCATGGCGAAGGCCAGGAGCGACTCGCGGGCATGGCCGTCGACGTGACCGGCGAGCTTGGCGGTGGCGGCGGCGACGAGGCTGTCGTCATCGTCGTCGGCCTGGTTATCGGTGTCGGCATCGCCGGGGGCGGAAGCGACCTGGGCAGCGGCCGGAGCCGGCGCCTTCGGCGCGGTCAGCGAAGCAAGGTCGGGAACCGTGGACTGGGCGAGCGCCGCGGCCGGGGCGAACACCGGCAGGTCGGTCAACAACAGCGAAGCGGACTGGTCGAGACCTTGTGACGGCGTGACGGAATCGGCAAAGGCGGGTGTTACGGCAGCGATACAAGTGGTGGCTAACGCGAGAGCGGTCAGTCGCTTTAAAAGCATGAGCGAGAAGGCCTTTTCATCGGAAAGTTAAGCCGCCAACGTGTGGGACGACCGTGAACGAGCAGTGAAGTTAGCAAACCCCATCCGGATAGTTGTTGGCATAAAGTTAAAAGATGCCATTCCTAGGAAATATTCAGAGAAGTCGCAGGAAACTGCGGTCTGCGGGATGGAATTCTGAATGGATATAAGGAGTTGCTTTCACATTTGTGACCAGATCCGGGAGTCGTCACGACAGCCGAATCCGTCATAGCCCTTGGTGGACACCACTAAGGCTTGTAGGTCCTTGTCCCAAAGATGGCACTGCCGATTCGCACTTCGGTACTGCCCTCACTAATCGCCAGGGCGAAATCGCCACTCATGCCCATCGACAATCGTTCGAGCGGAAATCCGGCCTCGCGGCACCTGTTACGCCACTGATACAGCGCCCGAAAACAGCCCCGCACGACCGCCTCGTCGTCGGACGCCTCGGCCAGGGTCATGAGCCCGCGTACCCGCAACGATGAAAAGGCGCTCATCTGCCCGAGGAAAGCGGGCAAGGCGTCGGGATCGAGGCCAAACTTGGTGGCTTCGCGCGATGTCTTCAGCTGGATCAGCACATCGATGCCCCTGCCCTGGGCCTGCAGGGCTCTATCCAGGGCGACGGCAAGGTCGAGCCGGTCGAGCGACTGCACCTCGCTCGCGATGGCCGCCACCGCCTTGGCCTTGTTCGTCTGCAGGTGGCCGATGACCACCCACGCGAGCGCCTCGTCGGCCAGCGCGGCGGACTTGGCCTGGATCTCCTGCACCTTGTTCTCGCCAAAGCGGCGCAGGCCCAGGCCGACCGCCTCGCGGACCACCTGGGCATCGAACGTCTTGCTCACCGGCAGCAGGGTGACCTCCGCCGGATCGCGTCCCGCCTGTACGCAGGCATCCCCGATCGCCGCGCGTACGGCCGCCAGACGACCGCCAAGCGTGCCGGGATCGATGGTCATGCCTTCGCGGCTTCCTGGAAGTGGCGGGCCACCACGTCGGCGACCACCATGCTCACGCGCTTGCCCGTGGGGATGTGCAGGAACTCGTTAGGACCATGGGCGTTGGAGTGCGGACCAAGGACACCGGTGATGAGGAACTGCGCCTGGGGGAATTTCTCGCCAAGCATGCCCATGAAGGGGATGCTGCCGCCCTCGCCCATGTACGCTGCCGGCGCGCCGAAGTAATGCTCCGAAGCTTTCGCCACCGCTTCCTCGAGCCATGGCGAAAGCGCCGGTGCATTCCAGCCGCTGCCGTCCTTCTCGAGATCGAAAGTGACCTTGGCGCAGTACGGCGGGTCCTTCTCGAGCAACTGCTTGAGGAATTTGCCAGCTTCGGCGCCGGACAGCGTCGGTGGCACGCGCAGGCTGAGCTTCACTGCCGTCTTCGGGCGCAGCACGTTGCCCGCGCTGTCCAGCGCAGGCATGCCGCCCACGCCGGTCACGGCCAGCTGCGGACGCCAGGTGCGGTTGAGCACGAGCTCCGCGAGATCGTCAGTCACCGGCTTCATGCCGTCGACAAACGGGAACTTGTCGTAAATGTCATTGCCCAGCACCTCGGCGGAACGGCGCGCCTGGTCGACGCGCTGCGCCGGGATGTCGACGTACAGCTCGGGCGGCACGATGGCACCCGTCTGCGGGTTTTCCAGGCGGCTCAGCAGGTCGCGCAGGATGCGGAAGCTGGACGGCACCACACCGGACGCGTCACCCGAATGCACGCCCTCTTCGAGCACCTGGACAGTCAGGTTGCCGCCGGTCATGCCGCGCAAGGAGGTGGTCAGCCACAGCTGGTCGTAGTTGCCGCAACCGGAGTCCAGGCAGACCACCAGGGCCGGATTGCCGATGCGGTCGGCAAGGTGGTCGACGTAGTACGGCAGGTCGTAGCTGCCGGATTCTTCGCAGGCTTCGATCATGATCACGCAGCGCGCATGCGGCACGCCCTGATCACGGAGCGCCAGCAAGGCGGCAAGCGAGCCGAAGATGGCATAGCCGTCGTCCGCGCCGCCGCGACCGTAAAGCTTGTCGCCCTTGATCACCGGCGTCCACGGACCGAGGTCCTCGGCCCAGCCCGTCATCTCAGGCTGCTTATCCAGATGACCGTAAAGCACCACGGTTTCATCCGTGCCCGCGCCCTGTACGCCCTGCGCCGGCACGTCGATGTAGATCAGCGGCGTACGGCCTTCCAGGCGGACGACTTCGAGCGAGGCACCCTCGAGGGCACCCAGCTTGGTGCGTGCCCAGTTCTCCATGAGGGCGACCGCCTGATCCATGTAGCCGTGCTCGCGCCATTTCGTGTCGAACATCGGCGACTTGTTGGGTATGCGGATGTACTCGACCAGCTGTGGGACGATTTCCGCGTCCCAGAGGCCGCTGACGAAGGAAGAAATGCGAGAGGTATCCATGGGGGAAGGACTCGTGGGGTCAGAGAGCGATTGTAACAGCGCCTCATGAGCGTGCTTCGCCGACGCCGGGTGGGCCGGCGCGTGGCCCGCGCCGCGCCCGGAGCGCACATCGACTGCGGCGTATCACCGGTTCGCCCGCGCCGGAAGGCCAGTCAGAGTGCTTCGGCGCCATCCGGCGCGCCCCACCAGGAGCCTCCATGAAACGTCTCGCCCTCGCCCTCACCGCCCTTCTCGTCACCTTGCCAGCCATGGCCGGCACGCCCGTCAACATCAACACGGCCGATGCCAACGCCCTCGCCCAGGCACTGGATGGCGTCGGCCTCGCCAAGGCCCAGGCCATCATTGCCTGGCGCGAGGCCAACGGCGACTTCGACAGTGCCGACCAGCTGACCTCGGTCAAGGGCATCGGCCAGTCGCTGGTCGACCGGAATCGCGAATCCATCCTCGTCGACGGCGCCAAGCCGGCAAAGAAGAGCCGGCCTGCTCGTCCGGCCAAGGCCGCGAGCGCACACACCGACGACTGAGCCTCCCACCCCTTCCGTCGCCGGCCGAACGCGCTACACTCGCGCCCCGTGCCGGCGGCGCTTTTTTCGCCCTGCCGGCGGGAACAGGGGCCTGATGATCCGATGATCCTGCCGCGTTACCGCATCGCCGATTCCGGTATTCCCGGCGCCGGCAAGGGCTTGTTCGTCGACGAAGCCGTCGACGCCGGACGCATCGTGACCGCGCCCGATGCCATCGACCGTACGCACACCTGGGCCGAGATCCTCGCCACGCCCGCCCTGGCCGCCAACCAGTTCGCCGCGGCCCGCTGGTTCGAGGACCGATACACCGTTTCGCCCGACTGGCCGGACGAGTGCTACGTCAATCACAGCTTCGAACCGACCGGAATCTGGCACCTGGGATTTATTTTTGCCTCGAAGAACCTTCCGCAAGGTACTGAAATCACAATCGATTATCGCCATCTCCTTCCGCCAAATGAGAACGAGAGCTTTAACGACGCTGCAACTGGTGAGAAAATAACCGGCTTGTCCTGGCAGGACAGCCTCGCGCTAAGTACCCGCGCCCTCGCCGCCCTGCTCGGCTGATCCCTTGGTCACTTCGATGGCAATGTCCGATATCCCTGTTCTGGAAACGCCGCGCCTGCGGCTGACCGCCCTCACCGAACGCCATTTCGACGACTACGCGAAAATGCTCGCGGACGCCGAGAGTACGCGCTGGATCGGTGACGGCCAGCCTCTCGATCGCATGAACGCCTGGCGCTCGATGGCCATGCTGCTCGGCCATTGGGCCCTCCGTGGCTGTGGCATGTGGGCGATCGAACTGAAACAGACCGGTGAGTTCATCGGCCGTGCCGGCCTGATGAAACCGGAAGGCTGGCCCGACCTCGAGCTTGGCTGGATGCTGAAGCCGGAGCACCGTCATCACGGCTATGCGACGGAAGCGGGAGAAGCCATCCTCGCCTTCGCCTGGAACGAGATGCACGCCCAGCGCGTCATCAGCCTCGTACGCATCGGCAACGAAGCCTCCGACCACGTCGCCGAGCGCCTGGGTGGCGAGCACATCGACAACATCGATTTCCTCGGCGGGGCGACGCATCTGTTCGCCTACTACCCGCCACACCGCGAAGTCCGCCGCGCGAGCTGATCGCTCGCACGGCGCAAACGCCGGCCATCAAAGCGCCGGCGCGAAATCCGTACGGCGGCGACGATGCGCTGGACTGACCGCGGCGATACCCGCCATCGCCAGCAGGCGCGCGGTACGCATCCACGCGATGACGATGACGCCCAGCTGCACGATCAGGAAAGCAACGAGCAGGCCACTTCCCGCCGCCACCGTGTGACCCCGCCACGCGGCGATCAAGACCGCCAGCAGCGTACCGACGAGGGTGATCACCAGGTACACCAGCAAGCTGGCGAACGGGCGGCGCACGAACTGCATGAAGCCACGCCCCAGGGCACGAAACGCCGAACGCAACCCGATGTCGGCGACGAACTGGGCACGCGCGGATTCAACCACCGCCTGCGCGATCGCGAAGACCACCAAGGCGACGGCGAGCGCACCATAGGCATACATGTCGGCCGTCGCGGGTAGCAGCGCCGCGTCCGTCTTGTCGTCCGCGAAGGACGACGCCGCTTTCGCCACCAGGGCGAACAGGGCGTAGGGAATCAGCGCCAACACCAGGACGCGCAGCATCCGCCCGTATTCGGTCGCGCCACCCTGCAACAGGCCACCGAAGCTCAGCGCACGTCCGGCGCGGCCACCCGCCACGGCCATGCCGGTGAGAAACGGCGAAATCGCCAGGGTAAGGATCAGACCCGCGACGAAGGCCATGCCGATCCATGGATTGTCGCGGCCCAGGGCGACGAACACATCGCCGAACATCAAGCCATCGAAGTGCTGCGCCCATGCCTCGGCGTGGACGGAGTGTCCGAGCAGCGCATCGAGCGTGCTCCATAGCGGCAGCGCGACGACCAGCGTCGGCAGCAGCGAGATCAGGACCCACAACAGCAGCAGGCGCCACTGCAGGCCGGCAAGGGCACCGCTACCGATGGCGGCAAGGGCCGAACGTTTGGAATGGCTGTTCATAGGGTCCCCAGCACAGTGTAGATACCCTGCAGCAGGGCAGCGAAATCCGAGCCCCAGCGGTTCGAGGCGGCGTGATCTGCCTTGACGGTTCGCGAGTCGTTGAGCTTGTTCGCGTCGAGGTAAATCCTGTGCTCCGGGTCGAGTTCGGCCGAGGTGGCCTTCACCGGCTTGGTGAAGACGAACCGTGCCCAGCGCCGATCGTCATCCCAGCGTACGGTTTCCACCGAGTCGTCGGCGAAGGTCACCTTCAGTGTCTGTGCCACCTGGGCACCGTCCCGACGCACGGTGACGGTCGTCTTCCACGGGAACGGGCCGGTGCCAGGCTTCGCATCCGGATGCGTCTTTTCCCAGCTGTCGCGCTGCTTCTCGACGGCTTCGTCGTTGTCGTCGTTACTCAACTCGACACGCTTACCGTCCTTGATCGACGTACCGGCGAGGGGCAGCACTTCGTCGCTGACAATCTCGCTGATGCGATCGTCCACGGTGTCGGTACCGTAGACGTACTGTTCGAAAACCTGGGACACGACGGCGGGCTTGCCGGACGATTCGGCGAGGCTTGCCTGCAGGTCGGCGATCGACGGATGACGGAAATGCCAGGTGGTGTAGTAGTCGCGGAAGGCTTTCTCCATCACCGGCTTGCCGAGGCGCTCCTCGAGATCGTGCATGGCCGTGGCGGTGCGTGAATACACGGTCGCATACGCCGAACTGGACAGGCGGTCCCATGCATTCTGGCCGAGCGGATCGGCCGGATGAGCGAGCGTCGCGACCATCCGTTCGAGCATGAACGGTCCGAGTGGCGCCTCGACACCGAAGAACTTCCACACCGGCTGCGTCAGGTACACCATCTGGTCGCGCTCGCGCAGCATCCGGTCGTCCCAGTACTCGTTCAATCCCTCGTCGAGCATCGGCTCCTCGAACTCGTTCGAGGCGAGAAGCCCATAGAAATAGCCATGTCCGAACTCGTGGATGGTCACGAAGTCCAGCAGGTATTCGTTCAAGGTCTTCGGCGCCACCGGGTTGTAGTTATCGGCGGTGAAGAACGTCGGGTACTCCATGCCGCCGGCTTCGCTGGCGTTCAACGGCGGCACGACGGCGGTGAGCGTCTTGTACGGATAGGGACCGAGCGTCTGCGAGAAATAGGCGATCGAATCAATCGACGCCTTGAGCACCGGCTTCGCATCCACCGCGTACTCCGCCGGATAGATGACGCGCACCTTGACCCGCGGGCTACCGGGCCCCGTGTACTCGCCATCCAGCGTCTTGTAACCCGGAGCGGCCATCCAGGCGAAGTCATGCACATCGGCCTGAATGAAGTGCCAGGTGAGATCGTTACCTTCCGGCGTGGGGTCGCCCTGTTGCTCGCCGACGGCGCCAACGACATAGTCTTTAGGCACGGTCATGCGCACGTCGTACTCGCCGAAGTCGGCATAGAACTCGCTGTTGAAGTGGAACTCATGCACGTTCCAGCGTGGCTCGGTTGCCCCACGCTCGCCCGGTAGCTCGAGGACGCCGATCTTCGGGAACCACTGGCCGACCAGATGGAATTTACCGACGTAACCCGTGCGCTCGATCACCCGCGGCAGCTGGCTGTGGAAGTTCATGTCGAGGGTGACGCTGCCGCCCGCGGGCACCGCCTGCGCGAGATCGATGCGAACGACCGTGTGATCGGTGGCGGGGCCGCCGTCCGGATGCACGTAGCGCCACTTCAGCGGCGCACCGTCCTGATCGACGTTGCCGAGGTCGATGTGGCCCCACTCGCCCTTCTTCACCTCGGCGACGCCACGTGAGCCACCGTGCGCCGCCAGCACGCCGCGCTCGGTAAAAAAGGTGCTGCCCTGGCCTTCGAAGGCATTGAGATAGAGATGGAGGAAGACCGCGCTCACCGGCCGGTCGCTGCGGTTGCGCCAGGTCAGCTGCTGCTGGCCGTCGACCGTGTGTTTCTCCGGGTCCAGGCGAGCCTGGATGCGATACGACACCACCCGATCGGACAGCGTCGCCTCTTGCCCCGTGCGAGGTCCACCCCACGCGGTCGGCGCGCTGGGCGTGCGGACGAAGGCGGCGTGCGGCGAGGCGAAGGGAATCTCGGTCGGCACGGGGGCAGCTGTTGCCGCGGGCACGGGGGTAACGGGCGTCACGGGTGCAACGGCCGATGTAGACGCCGACGGTGGTGTGCGGTCTTGGGCTGAGGCGGCGGTACTGCATAAGAGGACTGCGGCGATGGCGAGGCGAAATGCGTCAGTGGGCATGCGACGGCGTCTCTGCTCTGTAAGCTTTTCGCCGCTGAAGCGGCTCCCACACCCACAATTGCGCATTGGCACCTCTCCCCTGGTATCCCGCGAGATTGCGGGCTCCGACCCTGGCCCGATATAGGCCAGAGGTCACGGTCGGGGACGAACGCTCAGCCGGCGAAGGCGCGCTCGCGCATCCACTTGGTCACGATCCATTTCTCGCCTCGCATTACCGGTGCACCGCCGTGCAGCGAAAGCGGATCGAGCGAGCCGTCGGCCGCGGTGTATTCGAAGTACAACCCCTGCCCCTTGCGCGGCACGTAGCTGAAATCGATGCGGGGGAAGATCGTCTCGCCACCGGCGTCGACATCGTGCAGGTACATGATCAGGGTGGAGACCCGCTGACCGCCGGTGGCCAGATGCGGTTGGCTACCCTTTTCCTCCGGCTGGAAATAATCGAAGTGCGGCAGGTACTCACCGCCCTGGCCATAGCGCATGACCTGCAGCCCTTCGCCATGGTCTTCCGGCAAGCGCATGATCGCCGCGGTGCGTGCGTCGATACGCCGGATCAAATCGCTCTCGGCGCGCTGAAAATAGGCGCCATCGCTGGTACGGATATCCATGACGGTATTCACCCCGTCCGCGACGCCGACCACGGCCGAGCGCTCGAGCCGCGGCATGGCCATCTGCTTGAGCGCATCGCATTCCTCGTCGCTGAGCACGCCGTCGAGCACGGCGATCGTCGGCCGGGCGATACGCAGCAGGACGCGCACATCGCGATCGGGCGTGCGTAGCACGTGGCCTTCGTCCAGACGCCCATGAAACGGCGTCAGCGCCGAGGCGTGCGCCGCCGCCGGGGCAGTCGCACTGCCGAACAAGGCCGTGACGATCGCCTCGCGGGCCACGCCGTCATCGAACTGATGTTGCTTCATGGTCAACAGCAGCTCGGCCGGCGCGTTGCCGGCAGCCAGGGCCTCGCGGATCCAGTCCTGCCAGTCCTGGGTGACCTTGGTGTGGAAGCGCGTTTGCAAAGGGTTTTCCTGCATCGTTGCGGAGCGGTCGCTCACATTGTGCCGCGATCGGCGGCCGTCGTGTCGCCAGCTGGCGCGTCTGCGGTCTCCTGAAGCCAGGCGAGCTTTCGCTGCCTGGGCAGGCGCTTGACCGCCCACTCGGCCTTCGATGCCGCCGACCGGTCGGCGAAGGCACGCGAGCCGAGCAGGCGCACGGGCGGATTGGCCCGCGTGTAGCGCGCCCCTTTCCCGGCGACGTGCGCGGCGTAACGCGCGGGCAGATCGTTGGTGATCCCCGCGTACCAGGCGCCGTTGCGGCATTCGATGAGATAGACGCACCACATGACGTAAGCGTACCCGTTGCCACCCTACAATGGCTGGATGAACGCCCACTACGACCTGGCCGTCAATCTCCCCCTGCGCACGGCGGCAGCGACACGGCTTGCCGATGCCCTGGCCGCTTTCCCGGTGAACCCCGAACTGCTGGCCTATCCATCGATGGACGGCAGCCTGGGCACGCGCGAAGCGATCGCCGGCTGGATGCGGCGACGCTGCGGCCATGTCGTCGTCGATCCCCGCCGCCTGGTCGTGACCCTCGGCGCGCGGCATGCGTTATCGCTGGCGCTGGACGAGGCCTGCGCCCCCGGCGATACACTTATCGTGGCATCGTCGACCTACCACGGCTTTCGTGCCAGCGCCGAAGCGCGCGGCATCCGCGTCGCCGGCGTGCGCATGGATGGCGAAGGCATGCTGCCTGCCGAGCTGGAGCGTTTGGCCGCGACGACCGGCGCCCGCTGTGTCTACGTGCAGCCGACACTGCAGAACCCGACCACGTCGACGATGTCGCTGGCGCGTCGTCGACAGATCGCGGCCGTGGCGACGGAACGCGACCTGACCCTCATCGAGGGCGATGTCTACTCGCCACTGGCATGGCAGCACAGCGATGCGCTTCCCCCACTGGCCGAATTCGCCCCCGACCGCTGCCTGCACGCGGGCGGCATCGGCAAGGTACTGGGGCCAGGACTACGCGTGGGCTGGTTATTGCTTCCCGACGATGCGAGCCAGCAGCGCGCAGCCTCGGCGATACGCCTGAGCACCGATGGACTGCCTTCGCTGTTCCCCGCCATCGTGGCCGGATGGATGGCCGATGGCGTCGCGGACGCGCTGCTGGCGAACCTCGCCGAGCGCATGGTCGAGCGCAACCGTCTCGCCCGCCGTCTCCTCGGCGACGACCTGGTGACCGCGAACGGCCTGCATGTCTGGCTGCCGGGCGACGGCGCGGAAGGCCTGGAGGCGAGAGCCATGGCGCGTGGGGTGCGACTCACGCCGTCGACACCGCTGGCGGCCGATGGCGAGCACGCCGAAGGCCTGCGGCTGTGCCTCGGGGCGGAGGAAGACATCGACCGACTGGAAACCGCCTTGCGTATCGTCGCCGAGGTTCGCTGAGGCTCAGGCCTTGGTGGCCGTCAGCTTTTCGAGAGCCTTGCCGACCGCGGCAAAAGCGAACGCACCCGTGACATGCGTGGCCGCACCGAGGCCGCCACCGCAGTCGAGCTTCAAGGCATCGCTGCCCGGCGGTCGCACGCCGCACACACTGCCGTCGGGCTGCGGGTACTGCACGTTCTGCATTGAATACACCGCCGAGACGCCGAAGAAACGATCGGGGTTACGTGGGAAGCCATGCTCCTGGCGGAGCTTCTTCCTGATCATGCTGAGCATGGCGTCATGCTCGGTGCGCGACAGGTCGCGAACGCGGATCAGGGTCGGATCGGTGCGACCGCCCGCGGCCCCCACGGTGACCAGGGGCACCTTGCGCCGGCGACACCAGACCACGGTCTCCAGCTTGACCTTGAGCGCATCGCAGGCATCGATCACCACGTCGTAGTTGCGATCGAGCAGTTCGTCCAGGGTGGACGGTGTCAGGAAACGCTCCATGGCTTCGAGCCGGAGGGTCGGGCTGATCGCGTGTGCCCGCTCGGCGACGACACCGACCTTGGGCTTGCCGTACTGGCCATCCAGGGCATGCATCTGCCGGTTGGTATTGGACAGGCAGACGTCGTCGCCATCGATCAGGGTGAGCCTGCCGATGCCGCTGCGCGCCAGCGCTTCGGCGGCCCACGAGCCGACGCCACCCACACCGATGACGCACACGTGTGCGTGAGCGAGGCGATCCAGGGTGCCGCGGCCATAGAGCCGCTCGATGCCGGCGAAACGTTCGGCCTGGGCCGTACTCACGGGGATCTCGGTGTGGGGTATGACGCTCATTGTCTCATATTGAAAGAATGGGACCGTCCGCTATGCTGACAGTCCGGAAAGCCATGGATCACCGATGCGCGCGTTGCTTCTCGTCATCCTGGGGCTGGCCGTAGGCGCCATGGGCGCCACGTTCGCTCTGTCGGCACTTCGCCAGGGCACGCCGTTCCACGATGGCGTCATGGCCGTGATGCAACACCACATGGGCGTACTGCAGGCCAACGTGCGGGCGAAACAGTGCGATGCCAAGGGCAGCGCCAGCCATCTGGGCCGCCTGCGCGAGACGGCCGGCGACATTCGCGAGGCCTTCCCGGACATGGAGCCTGCGTTCGCCCAGGCCGACGACGGCCTGCTGAAGGCGCTCGACCAGGCCGTCGACGCCACGCCTGGCACCTGCGAGGCCCTCGCCGCCGTCTTGAAACCGGTCGGCGATGCCTGCCAGTCCTGTCACCAGCGATTCCGCTGAGATGACCGGATCCGCGCCCGAACGGCCGACCGGCTTCCTCCGCATGCAGTGGTGGCTGCTTGCGCGCGCCATGGCACGCTTCGAAACCACGATGTTCCTGCGCACCCGTTACTCGCAGCCGAAGATGGTCGCGATCGGCGTGGTCGGCAGCTTCTGCCTCGCCGTCTACTACCCGGTGTGGGCGTACCTGTTTCCGCAGCCCTACGAAAACCTGCCGATGCGGCTGGTCTGCAGCGCCACCTTCATTCCGCTCGCCCTCCTGCCCTGGTGGCCGCGCCGTTTGCGCACGCACCTGCCGACGTACTGGTATTTCGCCATGACGGTGGCGATGCCTTTCTTCGTCGGTTACATGACCCTGCGCAACGCCACGCCGGCCTGGCTGATGACGCACCTGGCCTGCGTGATGTTGCTGATGATGCTCTTCGACATCGTCAGCTTTCTCCTTGTTTTCAGCATCGGCAGCCTGCTCGCAGGCCTGGTTTTCGTGCTCTCGCCCGAGGCGCACCTGCATACGCAGACGATGCTCGAGTACCTGCCCCTGCTGCTGTTCGGCATGGTCGGCGGTGCCACGTGCACGGTATCGTCCACGATGGCCGAGCAATCGCGCATCGAAGCGCTGACCGCCGCCTCGAACAATATCGCCCACGAATTGCGCACGCCGCTCGGATCGCTGCGCATCGCGGCACGTGCCGTCGCCCGTTTCATGCCCGACCTGATCCGCAGCCATCGCCTGGCCGAGGGCGGAGGCCTGCCCGTGCCGGAGCTGCGTGCGCAGAACCTGCATGCGCTGGAGCGCAGTATCGGCGTCATGGAGCGCGAGGTCACCTACGCCAACACCATCATCGACATGCTGCTGCTGTCAGCCCGGCCGATCGGTGAGGTGCCGCTGATCCCCCTCACCGCCCGCGAGTGCGTGGAACAGGCGCTGCGGCGCTTTCCGTATGGATCCCGCGCCGAGCGCGAGCGGATCACGCTGTCGCCGACCGGCGATTTCCGCCTCCTCGGCGAGGAGAGCCTGGTCGTGCACGTCCTGTTCAATTTGCTCCGCAATGCACTTTTTCATACCGATCGGGCGGGCAAGGGCGATATCGGCGTGTTCATCGAACCGGGTGAACGGGCCAGCCGCATCCGTGTCTACGATACCGGTCCGGGCATCCCGCCTGACGTCGTTCCCCGCATTTTCAACCGCTTTTACTCCTATTCGAGCGACAGCCCCGGTACCGGATCGATCACCGGGCTAGGAATAGGTCTCGCTTTTTGCCGCGCGGCGATGGAGCATATGGGAGGTGGCATCGTCTGCCGAACGAATCTGGGTGAATTCACCGAATTCACCCTAACCTTTCCGCATGCGGAGACCGGGGACCGGCAGTGATGACGTTGAACTCGCAGGGCGATATCCAGCCCTTCCACTTTCCAACGACGACTTTCCTCGTGGACGACCACGAGGAGTATCTCGACGTCGTGCCGCTCCTGCTCGACCCGATGGTCCGCGTCCGTACCTTCAGTTCGCCGCGTAGCGCGTTGGCCACCCTGGGCAACAACGGCAGCCGCCCGGTCCCAGGGGGCGGCTGGCTGTATCGCTGGAAGGATCGACCCTCCGAAACGCAAGAACTTGTGGCGCTCGATATCGACTCGATCCACCGGGTGGTCTACGACCCGGAGCGCTTCGCGGAGATTTCCGTGGTGGTTGTCGACCAGGCCATGCCCGAGATGGACGGCATCACCTTTTGCAAGCGCTTGCCGAATCCGCATATCGGCAAGATCCTGCTGACGGGCCGTGCGGACGACGCCACGGCCATCGATGCCTTCAATTCGGGTGTCATCGACCGGTTCATCCGCAAGAACGACCCCCTGGCCATCGAAAAGCTCCAGACAGCCATCACCGAGCTGCAGCGGCGCTACTTCGAGCGGGCCAGCGCCTTCGTGGCCGAAACCCTGGCGCTGGGTAATTTTCGCTTCCTGCGTGACCCGGCGTTTCGCGAAGTCCTGCAGAGCGTCACTGCCACGTTCCAGCCGGTGGAGTGCTATGTGCACTGCAATCCCACCGGGCTTTTGCTGATCGATGCCTGGGGTATCGGCCGCTTCCTCCTCGTCCAGACCGATGAGGACCTGCGCACCCACTATGAAATTGCGGCAGATCTGGGCGCCCCCCAGACCGTGCTCGACGCCCTCCGCGGCGGCGAAGCCCTGCCCTGGTTCCGCTCCCGCGACGGCTTCTACCACAAGGGTGTGGAGAATCCGGAAGCCCACATGTACCCCGCCACGGCGGTGTCCGGCGAACAGTGGTACTACTACGCGCTGATCGACGACGTGGAGCGTTTCCGGCTGCAGCACATCAAGTCGTACCGGAGCTGGCTGCGCGAGCAGGACCTCAGTCTCTCCGCGGACAGCAGGCCGCGCTTCATCTAATCGGGCTCATTTCTCAATAAGAGGACGCTTTCGTACCGGATCATCCGGTGCGTCGGGCGTCCTTTGTCGTGCGTGGTCGCGTGGTCGTTCCGACGCGCGGGCGTCACGACGTCTCTCTTGGTAATGGCACGAGGCCGGAGTCCGTTCGTGGACCCCGTAGGACGCCTCTCTCATCTTCATGCGTCTGCCTGGGCGAGGTGGACGTGCGTGCGCTGTTTTCAACGGCGCCGTGGATATCGCCCATCCCCCTTTGCCAGAGAGAGAGATCGTCATGGAAAACGTTTCCGTCTTGCACCGCATCGCCCAGGCACCGACGCTTCCGGAATTCGTTCAACGCAGGGTCGACAAATTTCACAACGAACGGGTTGCCATCGACTGGGGCGGCCGTCACATTTTGCGCGGCCGGCAGTCAACGAGTGCCGACCTGATGCTGCAGAGCAACGACTATCTGGCCATTGCCGGGCATCCGGCCATCGTGGAAGCACAACGCGAGGCGCTGGCGAGCGGCGGCCTGGGCATGATGATGTCCGCACTGTTCCAGCAACACGCCGACGATCCGCTGCATCGCGTCGAGGCGGAGCTCGCACGCGCCGTCGGCAGTGAGGATGGCATCCTCGCGCAGTCGGGATTTGCCGCCAACGTGGGACTCATCCAGTCGATCGCGGGCGAGCGCGTGCCCGTCTACGTCGACATGCTCGCCCACGCGTCGCTGTGGGAAGGCATCCGCAGCGCGGGTGCCCGAGCCGTGTCTGTCCTGCACAACGACATGACTCACCTCGAACGCCAGGTGATGCGAAACGGCCCTGGCGTCATCGTCGTCGATGCCGTGTACAGCACCAACGGCAGCATGGCTCCCCTTGTCGAGATAGCCCAGGTCGCCCATGACCACGGTTGCGTGCTGGTGGTCGACGAGTCGCATTCGCTCGGTACGCATGGGGTGCGGGGTGAAGGCCTGGTGGCCAGCCTCGGGCTCAATCACCGCGTCCACTTCGTCACCGCGAGCCTGGCCAAGGCCTATTGCTCCCGCGCCGGCTTCATCGCCTGCACGACCGCCTTCAAGGACTATTTCGGCTGCGAGGCGCTGCCGGCCATTTTCAGCTCATCGCTGCTTCCGCATGAGCTGGCCGGTCTGTCGGCCTCGCATCGGGTGATTCAGTCCGAGGGCTGGCGACGCCAGCGACTCCGCCAGGTCACGCGTCGCGTGCGCACAGAGTTGACCGAACTGGACTACCCCATCGCCGATGGCACGGAGCAGATCGTGGCGTTCGAAGCCGGCGTGGAGATCCTTACCGGGCATGTGCGCGACGTCATGGAACGTCATGGCGTGTTCGGCTCGGTCTTCAGCGCGCCCGCGACGACGGTCAACCGTTCGCTACTTCGCCTGACCCTCAACGCTGGGATGAGCGACGACGACGTGGAGCGCCTGATCGAGGTGTGCCGCGTGGCACGTGACGCCATGGATCTGCCGTCGTGGAGTGCGACACGCCGGTCGACACGGGAGGCTGCCCGATCGCCGTCGGCGGAAGTGGCCTGAGTCCGGCCGTGGACGCGTGCGTGCGCCCTCAGCGCAACGAAACGCGTCCACGCAGGATGTCCCAGAACATCGCCCAGTCACCCATCAGGCTATAAAGCGGATGCTTGAAGGTGGCCGGGCGATTCTTCTCGAAAACGAAGTGCCCCACCCATGCGAAGCCGTAGCCGCCGACCAGCGCCAGCCACAACCAGCGCAGCTGGCCGGTGGCGACGAGCATCGTCAATGCCGCGAGCACCACCCAGCTGCCCACGAAATGCAGGCGCCGGCAACGCACGTCGGCATGCTCGCCCAGGTAATAGGGATAGAAGTCGCGAAAGCTGGCAAAGCGTGCCATCACGGGCTCCATTCAATAGGTGGGCAGGGGAATCCGCTCGTAAGCATCGCCGGGAACGACCGGAAAACGACCTTCCGACCAGGCTACCTTGGCCGCCTCGATCCGTTCCTGCGAACTCGCGACGAAATTCCACCACAGATGGCGCTCGCCATCGAGTGGCGCGCCACCGAACAGCATGACCAGCGATGGCTCGCGAGCCGTGAGTACGGGAGGCTCGCCGCCATAGGCCACCCCCATGTCGAGGGCGCCCAGATCGAGGTCGCCGAAACGCGCGGCGCCCTCGACCACATACGCGCCCCATTCCGCATGCTGCTCCGGCATAGTCAGCGTCGCCCCGGCTTCGAGGCGCGCCTCGACGAAGAACATCGGCGCATAGACACGCACCGGCGACGTCACACCGAAGGCGTCGCCTGCGATGACGATGAGCCTGGCGCCATCGCGACTCACCGCAGGTAGGGTGGCGGCACTGTGGTGGTGAAATTCGGGGTCGATGTCTTCGTGCGTCCTGGGCAAGGCGACCCAGACCTGGATGCCATGCAGGTCCTGCCCGTGGTGACGTTCATCCGGTGGCGTACGTTCGGAATGCACGATGCCCCGCCCCGCCGTCATCCAGTTCACGTCACCCGGATGAATATCGACGGCGCTACCGAGGCTGTCACGGTGACGGATCGCACCGGCGAACAGCCAGGTGACCGTCGCCAGCCCGATATGCGGATGCGGCCGTACGTCCATGCCGGTGTCTTCACCAAAGGTGGCCGGCCCCATCTGGTCGAAAAAGACGAATGGCCCGACATGGCGAGCCTTCAGGTGCGGCAGCATCCGGCGTACGACGAAGCCGCCACCGAGATCGCGCTGCTTGCCGTCGATGGGGACCGTGGTCATGGCTACTTCTCCGCGTGTCGTAGGGTTCAAGCGTAGCCGATGCGTGTCCTAGACAGCCTGCATCCACTCGGCAAGGCGACGTGCGATCTCCTGCGGCACCTTCATCCACGCGAAGTGGTCGGCCGGTGCGCCGGCGAGATCATCGGGACCGATGACGTCGGTGCGTTGCGGTGCCTCGGGCATCTTGCCGAGAAGGAAGGCCAGCGATGTCTCGGGACCGAACCAGTCGTCACGCAGGCGCTGGGCGAAGACCGGCGCGCGCTGCCCGCGCAAGGCGGCTTCGAGATCGGCGTCGATGCCTCGCCCGGCGTACCGCCCGGTGCGCCCCGTGCGTGACCAGTCACCAA
Source organism: Luteibacter sp. P1_D3 (assembly GCF_056406135.1). Classification (NCBI taxonomy): domain Bacteria; kingdom Pseudomonadati; phylum Pseudomonadota; class Gammaproteobacteria; order Lysobacterales; family Rhodanobacteraceae; genus Luteibacter; species Luteibacter sp. P1_D3. Next base: position 72,227 of record NZ_JBFUAT010000014.1, read on the forward strand.
TCACACCCCGAGCCTCGTTGCCGCCGAAACCCACCCGGCGGCCGGGCAGCCATCCCACGAGGTTGGCGAGCGCGGGCGCAGCGACGAGGGCCAGACCCACCCACGGCTTGAAACACCGCCAGTACGGCGAGCCGCTCCCGACGAGAGCCAGGCCCGCCAGCGGCATGGGGCTGGTCGCGGCAAGCAGGCTGGCGAGCTGGCCGCCCAGGCTGTGTCCGCCCACAAAGAGTGGTACCGACGGGACGGCATCGCGCAGGGCGGCAAGACTGGTGGGCAGGTCGTCCGTGAGGAGCTCGCGGTAGCCCCAGTCGGCATGGCGGCCGGCCCGGCGATCACTGGACCCGATACCCCGCCATTCATGCACGGCCACGGCAATGCCGCGCGCAGTAAGCGCGAGAGCGAAGGGTTCATAATGACGGGCAGCCACACCGAGTGCGGGGACCCAGAGCAAGGCGGCCATCTCGTCCCCATCGGGACGGTAAAGGACCAGATCGGCGGAGGCGCCGTCGGCCATATGCAGCGAAATCGCCTCGCGTGGGGCGGATTCCGGGAAAATCGTGGGTTCAGCGCGATCGGTCATGCAGCCAAACGCTCTCTCGGCGCGGCTGCGCCGAGAGAGCAGAAGTCTTGCAAGAACGGGAGGCGCTAGCCAACCCGAACAGAGTTACTTCGGATTGACGTTGTCCGCCTGCGGGCCCTTCTGGCCCTGGGTCACGGTGTACTCAACCTTCTGACCTTCCTGCAGCGACTTGAAGCCGTTGCCCTGGATCGAACGGAAATGGACGAACACGTCCGGACCGCCTTCATCCTGAGTGATGAAGCCAAAGCCCTTCGCATCGTTGAACCACTTAACAGTACCAGTTGCCATCACACACACCTCTATCCAACACTCGAAAACCCGGCTCGCGAGCCGGCGACTTACTGGGAATGCAGGACCGGGTGAGGCGATGGAGCGTAAACTTCGCGCTTACATCGGGCCACTCGCGTGACCGCGCAGACACAGTAAGGTGGATGATAACCACATTTGGCGCGAGTTATGTAGGGGAATGCCTACATAGGACGATTTATTGACGTCTATCACGACTTTTTTTGTGAAAAACGCGAAATTCTTAGGAATAAATCGGGCTTTACCGGGCTTGGGCACCGACCTTGAGATAAATCTCAGGCATGAAAAAAGCCGGACGTCTCCGCCCGGCTTTTCATGCAGCGAGTGCGTCAGCAGGCTTACGCCTTGTTGACTTCCTCAGCCTGCAGACCCTTCTGGCCGTTGACGACCTTGAAGGAGACCTTCTCGCCTTCGGCGAGGGACTTGAAGCCGTTGCCCTGGATAGCGCGGAAGTGAACGAACACGTCCGGGCCGTTCTCACGGGAGATAAAGCCGAAGCCCTTGGCGTCGTTGAACCACTTGACGGTGCCGATTTCACGATCCGACATAGAAACACTCCAATACATTGTGTAGCGAATAAAACCGACGATCGGTTGATCGTCGCTGGAACTGGTGTGCAAGGAAACGCGAGGAGCGAAGCGATGTTGCGGATACGTGATCAGCTGCATCGGGTCAACGTAACTCTATGACCCCGGCAAACACAGTCGGCGAACTATACTCGTCCCTTCGATAAATAGCGACGGCACCCCCACCAGGCGCCTCCCGGGGCCGCCCTGACGCCACGTTCACCCCCTGGCGGACCATGCTTGCGCCCCGTCGCACCCGCATTGCGACTTTTCACCTACCATCCTTCCACGCCACGCCCTAGGGGGACCGACCATGACCCAACACCTCACCCGCTTCCTGCCGTTGGCCTTGTGTGCCCTTGCCTTGGCCGCCTGCTCCGACCACAAACCGAAACCCACGACCACACAGACGGTGACGGCGACGCCGACCAGCTCGACCGGCACGACCAAGTCGCGTTCAGCGACGACCACGGTGACCAACGTCCCGGCCGGCAAGACCACCAAGTCCGGCGCGACCCCGGCGGCCGCGTCCGGTCCGCTGCCGACCAGCACGGGCGTTGCTGCCTGCGACGAGTATCTGGCCAGCTATAAGAGCTGCCACCTGGCGGCCGGCGTGTTCGCCCGCGACCAGATCGAGCCGCGCTACGAAATGATGCGTACCACCCTGCTTCGCCAGTCCCAGGACCCGGACATGCGCGATCAGTTGCAGAACCGCTGCGCATCGCTGGCGTCGCAACTGAAGGACGCCCTGCACGGCAAGTCCTGCGCCGATACTCCGGCGCCCGCGTCCACGCGCTGATCACCCCTCCAGCGCGGTACGAATGAGCCTGGCCAGCCCTTGCGGCTGGCTGAGCCCGACCGAGATGCGCGGCGTGCCATGCCAGGCCGCGCATTCACCGAGGGCCGAGGCGATCCCGGCGACCAGTCCGGGCGAGGCGGATACCCCGGCCTCCAGCCAGACACCGATCACCTCGAACAGGCCTTCCTGCCGATGCGCCTTCCCATCCAGGCGGCCCACCAGACGCCCGCGATGCAGGATGGGCAGCACGTAATACCCATAGGTCCGCTTCGCGGCCGGGGTATAGCACTCCAGCGTGTATTCGAAGTCGAAGAGATCCATCGCGCGGGCACGGTCCCACACGACCGGATCGAACGGCGACAGCAGGGTGGTTCGCGTGGCTCGCAGCCGATGGCCCGCGGCCTCGCTCAACAGCGATGCGTTGTCGCGGTGCACGTAGGCAAGGTCATCCCAGCCGTCGACCCCGACCTCGAGCAGCAGGCCCTCGGCGACCAGGGGCGCCAGTTCCGCCTCGGTCACCCGCGGGCGTAGTCGGAAGTAGTCGGCGATCCAGCGTGCCCTCGCAATGCCCAGGGCATGAACACTCTGCAGGATGAAGTGGCGACGCACGTCCGCCTCCTCCAGCGTTCCCACGGCCGGCGGCTCGGCCCAGCGTGCCGTTACCCGCTCGGCGAGGTCGTAGACACGCTGGAAGCGCTCGCGGCGATCCACCATCAGGGCGCCGAGGGCGAACCAGGCTTCCAGCCAGCGCTTTTCCGGCTTCCAGCCCCACCACCCCTTGACCGCGGGCGTGTCGCGCTCGAAATCGGCGGCGCGCAAGGGGCCTTCGCGCCGGATCCGTTCGAGCAGGAGGTCCATGTCAGCGCCGGCGTCGGCCCGTGTCCGCTCCGCCATTTTCTGTGCCCAGTGGCCACCGCGACCCGACCGGTAATCACGGTGAAACCGGTATTCGGACGACGGCACGAAGGACGCCTCGTGCGCCCAGCATTCGGCAATCTCACCCTTGGCCAGCGATTCGTCCAGCCATTCGATGCGGTACGCGCCGAGGCGTGAAAACAGCACCATGTAGGGGCTGCGCGCGACAACGTTGATGGTGTCGATCTGGAGCAGGCCCATCGCTGCAACGGTCGAGGCGATATCCGCCGGCCGGGCTTTTCGCGTACGCCGGCGCAGGAGCCCCTGGGCGGCGAGGTGAAGCAACTGCGCCGATCGTCGCGACAGACGGAGCACGTCGTCCGTGGAGGAGCCGTCGGATACGCGTGATGCCACGGTATAGGCCTGTTCGCAGTTGGGTCGCCATTAAATCGTCCCTTGCTAGCGTCGGCAATGTGTCGTCCCACCACCGCTGACGAAAGGAGGCTTTCGATGAATAAGCAAGTTCGCGCCGTTGCACTCGGCGCATCGCTGCTGCTGGCAGGCGTGGCGTTCGCCCAGGATGTTCCACCGCCCGCGAGGGTCCCGCCACCGCCGCCGGGTGAGGCCACACCACCACCGCCGCCCGCCGACATGCCGCCCAGCAGCATGCCGCCGCCGGCGTCGGACGCKCCACCGCCGCCTCCACCGCCGCTGCCGCCGGCACCCCCGCCGCCGAACCCCGACGCCGGCGCGACCGGAACGACCATGCCGACGACGCAGGGCCCGGTCACCGTCAACAGCGCTCCCGCCCCGGCCAAACCGTCCGGTCCCGCGCCCGACTTCGCGACGCTGTCGGGTGGCAAGGGCTCCATCACCGCCACGCAGGCCTCAGCGTTCCCGCTGCTGGCGAACGACTTCCAGTATGCGGATGCCAACCGCGACGGGAAGATCAGCAAGGCCGAGTACCAGCGCTGGGTCCAGCACTCGGGCGCCAGCGGCCAGTGACCGGGTAAGACATAACGACGCAGGGCCCAGCCGTGGCCCTGCGTCGTTTCTTGCGATTAACGGCAACAATGCACGTTATTCACACATTCGTGGCGGCTACACTCCCGGCTCGCCATGCCGCATTGGGCATGCAGGGAGTGACACCACATGAACCGTTTCCATGCCGCAGGCGCTCTTGGCGCCTACGCGTGCCTCCACGCGGGGCTCGCCCTCGCGCAGAACCCGAGCCCCATCGACATCCGCGCCTGCTCGGCCATCGAGACCGATGCCCAGCGACTGCTGTGCTACGACAAGGCGACTGGACGCGACAGGCTCCCGCAGGCGGCCAAGAAGAAGGATGAAAAGGGCGAGTCGGTGAGCGTCGACCTTGCCACTCGCAACTCCAACGACGTGGCCCGCCCGGTGTCGCTGCTCGACAGTCGTTGGGAACTCTCGCCCGAGAGCAAGCTGGGCACGTTCAACCTGCGTGGCTACAAGCCGACGTATGCGCTGCCGTTCTTCGGTACGACCAAGCAGAACAAGACCCCTTCCAGCCCCGCGCCGGACCACACGGTGACGGAGCCGCAGGAGCTGCAGAACGTCGAAGCGAAGTTCCAGATCAGTCTGAAAACCAAGGTCTGGGAAAATGTCTTCGGCGATAACGGCGACCTGTGGGTGGGTTATACCCAGTCGTCGCGCTGGCAGGTCTACAACAAGGAAAATTCGCGTCCGTTCCGTGAGACCAACTACGAGCCGGAAGCCCTGCTGGTGTTCAACACCAACTACAACATCTTCGGTTGGAACGGTCGTCTCGCCGACATCGGCGTGAATCACCAGTCCAACGGACGCGCCGACCCCCTGTCACGCAGCTGGAACCGCGTCGTTGCCGATTTCGGTTTCGAGAGGGAAAACTGGGTCGTGAATCTGCGACCGTGGTGGCGCATCCCGGAGGGCGGCAAGGAAGACGATAACCCCGACATCCAGGACTACATGGGGCGCGGCGAAATCCAGGTCGTTCACGAGATGGGCGCCAATGAGTTCGCGTTGACTGCCCGCCATTCGTTCCGCACCGGCGATCGCTCGCACGGCTCGCTGCGCGGCACGTGGAGCTTCCCGGTCGTGCACAACCTGCGTGGCTATCTCGAGGTGTTCAACGGTTACGGCGAGAGCCTCATCGACTACAACCACCGCGCCACCTACCTGGGCGTCGGCGTTTCGTTGCTCGACTGGTACTAATAAATACATGTAGGAGCCGATTCATCGGCGAAAAGCCAACGGAGCGGTTTAGCCCCGAGGCCCAATCGCCGATGAATCGGCTCCTACCACAGCGGGAGCCGTTGGACCGGCTTAGTGGTGGTGACCACCCTCACCGTGGATGTGGCCGTGGGCGAGCTCTTCTTCGCTCGCATCGCGCACACCGGTGATCTCGACGGCGAAGTGCAGCGTCTGGCCGGCCAAGGGGTGGTTGCCGTCGACTGTGACGTTGTCGCCTTCGATCTTGGACACGGTGACGTTGATGCTGCCCTGGTCGTTACGACCCTGGAACTGCATGCCCGGCTGCAGATCTTCCACACCCTGGAAAGCCGCACGCGGAACCGTCTGGACCAGCTCGTCGTGGCGCACGCCATAGCCTTCCTCGGGCGAGACGTCGACCTTGAACTGGTCACCGACCGACCGACCTTCCAGCGCCTTTTCCAGACCCGGCACGATGTGGCCTTCGCCGTGGATATAGGCGAGCGGCTCGCGGCCGTCCGAGCTGTCGATGACGTTGCCCTGGTCGTCGGTCAGCGTGTAGTGGAAAGAAACGGCATGGCGGTTGGCAATCTGCATGAAAATTCTCGCTATGAAGAGTAGTGAAAGGACGTGTGGGCGACCTTGGGGGCCCTCAAGGCTAGGCGACCCGCCGCCTGACTGCAAATCGCGCAGCCCTCGTGATGCTGCGGCGCAACCCGCCGCGGGCGCGTAATCTGCTAGCGTGCCCGCCCTTCCCTTTCCCCTACGACGCCCCCTTGGGAGCCGCATGTTCGACTGCATTCTGATCGCCAACCGTGGTGAGATCGCCTGCCGCGTGATCCGGACCTGCCGCCGCCTGGGCATCCGTACCGTTGCCGTGTACTCCACGGCCGACGCGGACGCTCAGCACGTGCGGCTCGCCGACGAGGCCTGGCCCATCGGCGGGCCTCGACCGGCCGAGTCCTACCTGCGCGGCGACGCGATCATCGAGGTCGCCCTGAAAACGGGTGCCCAGGCGATCCACCCCGGCTATGGCTTCCTGTCGGAAAACACCGATTTCGCGCGCGCCTGCGCCGCGGCCGGCATCGCCTTCATCGGACCCCGCCCGGAAAGCATCGACGCCATGGGCTCCAAGGCCGCCGCCAAGGCGCTGATGGCGACCCACGCGGTGCCGCTGGTGCCCGGCTATCACGGCGAAGACCAGGATCCGGCGCGACTGGCCATCGAGGCAGCCCAAACCGGCTTCCCGCTGATGATCAAGGCGGCCTCGGGCGGCGGTGGCAAGGGCATGCGCATTTGCCGCGACGCCGCGAGCTTCGGGGAAGCCCTGGCCTCGGCCCAGCGCGAGGCCGCCAATGCCTTCGGCGATACCCGCGTCATCCTCGAGCGCTATGTGGAGCATCCGCGGCACATCGAGTTCCAGGTCTTCGGCGATACGCATGGCAACCTCATCCATCTCAACGAACGCGAGTGCTCGGCGCAGCGGCGCTACCAGAAGGTGCTCGAGGAAACCCCGTCGCCCTTCCTGGACGATGCGCGTCGCGAGCGCATGGGCGCCGCCGCAGTGGCTGCCGCCCGCGCCGTCGATTACGTGGGCGCGGGCACCGTCGAGTTCATCGTGGCCCAGGACGGCGAATTCTTCTTCATGGAGATGAATACGCGCCTCCAGGTCGAGCACCCCGTCACCGAGGAAACGCTCGGCCTGGACCTGGTGGAATGGCAGTTGCGTGTGGCCGCCGGCGAACCGCTTCCGCTCGCCCAGCAGGATGTCCACGCGCACGGGCACGCGATCGAGGTGCGCCTGTATGCCGAGGACCCGGAAGCGAACTTCCTGCCCGGCTCCGGTCGTCTCCTGGCGTTGAACCTTCCGACGCCCTCGCGTCACGTCCGCCTCGACGGCGGCGTGATCGCTGGCGACACGGTGACGATCTTCTACGACCCGATGATCGCCAAGCTCATCGTTCACGATCGCAATCGCGAGCAGGCGCTGGAACGACTGCGCGAAGCGCTGTCGGTGATCGACATCGTCGGGCCGAAATCCAATGTCGGTTTCCTCGAGCGGCTGGCTCGTCATCCTGCGGTCGTCGAAGGGCGCATCGACACCGGCTATCTCGACCGCCACCTTGAGGAATTCCTGACCGGCGACAGCGTCGCGGGCAACACCGAGTTGTTCGCTGCGGCGACTGCCGTGTTACTCACCGATGAACGGGCGCAGCAAGGCGCCGCCGCCGATCCGCATTCCCCCTGGGCCAGCGCCGATGCGTGGCGCATCGGCCATGCGRGCAAACGCGTCGTCGCCCTGATGGAAGGCGATATCCGCCACGAGATCGATGCCCACGGGCATGGCGGCGACTACACCTTGCGCAGCGGCGACGCGACCTGCACGGTTGCCGGCGCACGTCTCGCTGGCGATGTGCTGTCGGCACGCTTCGACGGTCAGGCCCGGCGCCTGCCGCTGGGTATGCTCGGCATGCGTATCCGCGTACATGACGACGCCGGCCGGCGCTGGAACGTCGAACGCGCGCCCGCCTTCGCCTGGGCCGGTGCGCAGGGGACGACCGCACGCCACCTGGCCGCGCCGATGCCGGGTCGCATCGTGCTGGTCCGCGCTGCCGCGGGCGACGTGGTCGAGGAAGGGCAGGAGCTGCTGGTGATGGAAGCGATGAAGATGGAACTCGCCTTGAAGGCGCCGCGCGCCGGCACCATCGAGTCGGTATCCGCCGCGCAAGGCGATTTCGTCGACGCCGACGCGATCCTTGTCCGCTTTGCCGATCCCGTTTGAACGAGACATCCATGAACGCATCGAATCACGTACGCATCGTCGAAGTCGGTCCGCGTGACGGCCTGCAGAACGAGAAGGCGATGCTCGCAGCCGCGGTCAAGATCGAGCTGATCGACCGCCTCTCCGCGACCGGCCTCGCCACCATCGAGGCAACGAGCTTTGTCAGCCCGAAGTGGGTGCCCCAGCTCGCCGATGCCGCCGAGGTCTTCCGCGGTATTCGTAAGGCGCCCGGTGTGGTTTACCCGGTACTCGTACCCAACCTGCAGGGCTACGAGCGAGCACGCGACGTGGGGGCGACGGAAGTAGCCGTGTTCACCGCCGCCTCCGAGGCGTTCAATCGCACCAACATCAATGCCTCCATCGACGAGTCCATCGAACGCTTCGTGCCCGTGATGGAGCGCGCGCGTGCCGATGGTGTCGCCGTGCGTGGATATGTATCGACCGTGCTGGGCTGCCCCTACCAGGGCGAGGTGCCCGTCGCCGATGTGGTGCGCGTGGCGCGACGCCTGCATGAGCTGGGCTGCCACGAGATATCCCTCGGCGACACGATCGGCGTGGGTACCCCGGCGAAAGCCCGCGACATGCTGCGCGCCGTGGCCAGCGAGGTGCCGATGAGCGCCCTCGCGGTACATTTCCATGACACGTATGGACAGGCTCTGGCGAACATCCTGTCCTGCCTGGAGGAAGGCGTCCGCGTGGTCGACAGCGCCGTCTCCGGCACCGGCGGCTGCCCCTATGCGAAGGGCGCTACCGGCAATGTGGCGAGCGAGGACGTGGTGTACATGCTGCATGGCATGGGCATGACCACCGGCGTCGACCTGGACCGCCTGATCGAGACCGGTGCGTGGCTCGCCGGTCAGCTCGGCAAGGAAACGGCGAGCCGCGTCACCCGGGCGCGAACCGCGGCGTAAGAGGGCGGCCTGCGGGCCGCCATTCCGCAACGAAGCCGATCCGTGGCAGCATCGGCTTATGCGAACCGATTACATGATCCGCCCCATCGAGCCGCGGGACGACGCCGACATGGCCGCCGTGATCCGCCATGTCATGCCTGAATTCGGCGCCGACGGCCCCGGCTTCGCGATCCACGATCCCGAAGTCGATGGCCTGTCCACCGCCTATGCCCGCCCCCGCCATGCCTATTTCGTTGTCGAGAAAGACGGCCACGCGATTGGCGGCGCGGGTATCGCGCCACTGGAAGGCGGCGACGACGACACCTGCGAACTGCGCAAGATGTATTTCCTGCCCAAGGCACGTGGCATCGGTGCGGCCTCCCGGTTGATGCGTCGATGCCTCGATGCCGCGCGCCGTGCCGGCTTCCAGCGCATTTACCTGGAAACACTCACGGGCATGGACGCGGCCCAGGTGCTTTATCTGCGCCACGGCTTCGCACGTATCGACGCGCCGATAGGTGGCACCGGCCATTTCAGCTGCGATCGCTTCTTCCTGCGCCACCTCAACGATGGCGACCTGATCGTCGCCCCGGAACCGCCCAGCCTGGTGTTCGCGATCGACGATCCGGGTCGCGACGACGTGCTGCCGTTGATCGAGCAGTTGCATGGCTATCTTTCCGACCTCTACCACCAGCCGTTACCGCCGCATGTGGGCGTGGAGAGCCTTCGCCAGCCGCACGTGACCTTCATGACCGCGCGCGTCGATGGCACGCCGCTCGCCTGCGGCGCCGGCGTCGACCATGGCGACTACGTGGAACTGAAATACATGTACGTCGTGCCGGCCTGCCGTGGCATGGGGCTGGGCAAGGAGATGCTCGAGGCGCTCGAGGCCCAGGTGCGTGCAAACGGCGGTACGCGGGTGAAGCTGGAAACCGGCACGGCACAGACCGAATCGATCGAGCTCTATGAACGCTCCGGCTATCGCCGCTGCCCACCCTTCGGCGATCATCGCGCGCATCCCGCCAGCATCTTCATGGAAAAGCCGCTTTGATCCGCATCGCCACCGAGGCCGACGCCGCCGCCTGCCACGCCATCTACGCGCCTATCGTCGCCTCCAGCGCAATCACTTTCGAAACCGATCTGCCGGGCGAGAATGCCATGCGCGGACGCATCCGCGCGCGCCTTGCCACCCATCCGTGGCTGGTCTGGGACGACCATGGCGAACTGCTCGCGTACGCATATGCGGGCCGCTTCCGCGAACGCGCCGCCTACGACTGGATTGCCGAGACATCGATCTACGTGCATGAGAACGCGCGGCGCCGCGGCATTGCGCGTCGCCTCTACGGCGCCTTGCTCGATGCCATGCGGCTGCAGGGCATCAATCAGGCCGTCGGCGTGATTACCTTGCCCGGCGAAAGCAGCGTGGCGATGCACGGGGCCATGGGCTTCACTCCGGCGGGTATCTGGCCGAAGGCCGGGTACAAACTGGGCCAGTGGTGGGACGTAGGGGTGTGGGGCCTGTTCCTGTCGGAACCGGAAACGCCGCCGAAGCCAGTCGTGCCGTTTGCCGGGCTCGCGGATTCCGCCGAATTGGCCGCCCTTCTCGCGAAAGCCTGATGGCCTACGGCGGCGACCAGGCTGCTCCATGTGGGAGCCGGCTTTGCCGGCGATGGGGTTGCAGCTAATCCGCTCCGTTGGTTTTTCGCCGATGAATCGGCTCCCACAGGGATACCGGCAACGGCTGCGGCGGCGCCGCAAGCCGTGCGGGTCGGCCCTCGGCTAAGATTGGCTTCTTTGTCAGTCGTACCAGCGGAGTAGTCATGCAGCTCGAACAGGTCAGGGCCGTCATCACCGGCGGCGCATCCGGTCTCGGCCACGCCGTCGCGCAACGCCTCGTCGCCGCCGGCGCGAAGGTCGCCCTCTTCGACGTCAACGAGGAGAAGGGTCATGCCGCTGCCGCCGCGCTCGGCAAGAACGCGAGCTTCCAGCGCACCGATGTCACGTCCGAAGAGGGTGTGACCGCCAACGTCGCCGCCGCCCAGGCCGCCATGGGTGGACTCAACGTCGTGGTCAACTGCGCCGGCATTCTCGGCGCGGGCCGCGTGCTCGGCAAGGAAGGCCCGATGCCGCTGTCGACCTTCTCGGGCACCGTCATGGTGAACCTCGTCGGCAGCTTCAACGTGGCCAAGGCCGCTGCGCAATGGATCCAGGCCAATGCCGCCGGCGAAGACGGCGAGCGCGGCGTCATCATCAACACGGCCTCGGTCGCCGCCTACGAAGGCCAGATCGGCCAGGCCGCCTACTCGGCGTCGAAAGGCGGCGTGGTCGGCATGACCCTGCCGATGGCACGCGAGCTGGCCCGTTTCGGCATCCGCGTGAACACCATCGCACCGGGCATCTTCTGGACGCCCATGGTCGACGGCATGCCACCGGCGGTGCAGGAGTCGCTGTCCGCGTCGATTCCCTTCCCGTCGCGTCTTGGCCGCCCGGAAGAGTTCGCCGACACCGTGGCCTTCATCATCAACAGCCGCTATCTCAACGGCGAAACGATCCGCCTCGACGGCGCCGTTCGCCTCGCCCCGAAATAACCCACGCCACGTACCCCACTCCCAAGACATCGAAGTCGAACGCCATGAAAGCATCTGATGTGAAGAAAGGTAATGTCGTCGAGCACGACGGCACCGTGTACCAGGTCCGCGATATCGAACGCAGCTCGCCCTCGGCGCGCGGCGGCAACGTGACCTTCCGGTTCACGCTGTATTCGATCCCCGGCCAGCGCAAGTTCGACCTCAGCCTGCGCGCCGAAGACGAGCTCAAGGAAGTCAGCCTCGAGCGCCGCCAGGCGAAGTTCTCGTACATGGACGGCGACAATTTCGTCTTCATGGACGATGAGGATTACACGCAGTACACGCTCGGACCCGATGTGGTCGGCGAGAACGCCGGCTATGTCGTCGAGGAACTCGAGGGCTACTACGTGCAGGTGATCGACGAAGCGCCGGTCGGCCTGCAGGTGCCGACCTCGGTTGTCCTCACCGTGGTCGACACCGCGCCGGAACTGAAGGGCTCCAGCGCCACCAAGCGCAACAAGCCGGCAAAGCTGCAGACCGGCATCGAAGTGCAGGTGCCGGAATACATCACCAATGGCGAGAAAGTCACGGTGAATACGCTCACTGGCGAATTCGCCGGGCGCGCCTCGTGATCGGATGAGCCAGACTTACTCGTTCCGCGCCAGCGTCGTCGACACGTTGATCCGGACGAAACGGCCGGACGTACCGATGCGGGTTGCCTTGCGCAATACCGCAGCGGTCGTCCTGCCGCTGACTGCCGGCATCGCGTTCGGACACGCGGAAGTCGGCATCGGCATCGCGGCCGGCGCGCTGGATACCATGTTCTCCGACCAGCCCGGCCCGTACCAGCAACGCCTGAACCGCCTCTTCCTCGCCGCACTCGCCGCGGGTCTCGCTTCGCTGATCGGCTTCCTGCTGGGCGACCAGGTGCTGGCGATGTGCATCGCCTGCATCGCGTGCGGCTTCTTCGGCGGTTTGCTCGTCGTGTTCGGCGCGGATATCGCACGCGTGGGCATGACCAGCATGCTGCTCCTGGTGATCACGGCGGCCACGCCCAAGAGCATCGACGGCGCACTCGCCGGCGGTGGACTCATCTTTGCCGGCGGCATGCTCCTGGCCGCGTTTTCCATCGCGGCATGGCCACTGCAGCGCTACCGGCCGGAGCGAGCCGCGCTCGCCCTGGTCTATCGCGGCCTCGCGGACCTCGCCCAAAAGCCGCACAAGGATGGCGAAGCCCCTGGTATCACCGATGCGATGAACGCGCTGCAAGTCACCCTGCTCGGCCGTCATCATGCGCACGGACGTGCGATGGAAGCCTTCCGCGTCCTGCTGGAACTGGCCGAGCGCATACGCCTCGAGCTTGTCGCCATGGCCGAGCTCGAACTGAAGCGCGAATCCATGGGCGAGATGTTCCGCAACGATGCGGCCCGCGTGCTCACCGCGACCGCCGACGCGCTGGACGCAGCCGAGCCACCGCAGCGCGCCGAACGCGCCCTGGCAACGCTCCAGGCAAGCGAGCGGGCGCTGCTCGCCGGCTCGACCGGCACGGGCCTCGGAGCCCATATCCAGGCCTTGTCCGGCCAGCTCGCCGCCGTGGTCCGCAACACGAACTGGGCCGGCAGTCGCGGTGAAGAACGCGCCCAGCGCGCGGAAACCTCGCTTCCGGACACCTTGCGCAGCGCATCACCGCTGGCCACGCTGCGCGCGAACATCACGCCCCACTCCGTGGCGTTTCGACATGCCGTGCGTTGCGCTGTCGTGCTTACCCTGGCCTTCGCGGTGTCGCGTTACTTTCATCTGCCGCACGGCTACTGGCTACCGATGACGGCGGCCATCGTGCTGCGTCCCGACTTCGCCGCCACGTTCAACTTTGGCCTGTTGCGTGTCGTCGGCACCGTGCTCGGCCTGATGCTCACGACGTTCGTGCTACGCCTGACCCCGGACATCGTCTGGGCACATATCGCGGTGATGGGCGTGCTCTGCGTGGCCTTCCGCTATCTCGCCGGCGCGCACTACGGCATCGCGGTGGCGGCGCTGACCGGCACCGTGGTCGTCCTGCTGTCGTTCGACGGCGTCGATCCCTTCAATGCGATGTCCGATCGCGTGCTCAATACCGCCCTGGGCAGTGCCATGGCCCTGCTGGCCTACGTACTCTGGCCTTCGTGGGAGCGCAGTCGCGCGCGTATCGCGTTGTCGGACATGCTTTGTGCGTATGCCGATTACCTCGACACCCTGGTCGAACCGGCCGATCGGACGACGCGTCACCAGGTGCGCAATGCCACGCGAACCGCGCGAACCAATGCACAGGCATCCGTCGATCGGTTGCGCGCCGAGCCCGGCACGCCCGCCGTGCTGCAGGAGCTGGCCGAAACCCTGTACGCCAACGGCAATCGCCTCGCCCGTACGGCGATGACCCTCGAAGCCCTGATCGACATCGACCAGGTACCCGAGGAATGGGCGCACGTCGGCCCATTCATCCGCGAGGCCGCCACGGCGCTGCGTGCGCAAGGCGAGGCGCTGACGGTGGCGGAAGGCGCAACCGTGCCCCCGGATCTGCGCTTGCATCAACGGACGCTGGTGCAGGCACTGGCGCGAACGAAGGACCGGGAGCTGGCCGAAGCCATCGGGCGCCTGACCGACCGGCTCACGGACAACGTGGATACCGTGGCGCACGTGGTCACCCGGCGCTCCGTCACTCCGGCGTGATCCCGATCGTGCGGCGCGCGCTCCGGCGTGCTGCACCGCGAGAGGCCCCCGACCGCGGCCGGCGCTACACTCGGCCCCATGCTGAAGATCGACACCCACGCGCACATCCTGCCCCGTGACTGGCCCGATCTCGCGGCCCGCTACGGCGACGACCGCTTTCCGGTGATGACCCACTCCAGCGGCCATCACCGGATCTACAAGGACGGCCGCTTCTTCCGGGAGGTCTGGGAGTCCGCCTTCGACGCGGATCACCGCATCGCCGACTACGCGCGTTTCGGCGTGGGCGTGCAGGTGGTCTCGACGGTGCCGGTGATGTTCTCGTATTGGGCAAAGGGCCATCAGGCCCTGGAACTGCATACCCATCTCAACGACGACATGGCCGCCGTGTGCCAGGCGCACCCACGCCACTATGCGGGTATCGGCACGGTGCCGCTGCAGTCGCCRTCGCTGGCGATCCGTGAAATGGAGCGCTGTATCGACGAACTCGGCCTTCAGGGCGTGCAGATCGGCTCGCATTGCAACGAGTGGAATCTCGATGCGCCCGAGCTGTTCCCGTTCTTCGAAGCCGCCGCCGATCTCGATGCCGCCGTGCTGGTCCACCCGTGGGACATGATGGGCACCGAATCGATGCCCAAGTACTGGCTGCCGTGGCTGGTCGGCATGCCCGCCGAGCAGGCACGGGCTGCCTGCGCACTGATCTTCGGCGGCGTGCTGGAGCGACTGCCCTCACTGAAGATCATGCTCGCCCACGGCGGTGGCAGTTTCCCCTATTCGATCGGTCGTATCGAACATGGCTTCCGGATGCGTCCGGACCTGGTGGCGACCGACAACGCGCGCAATCCGCGCGAGTACCTTTCGCGGCTGTATTTCGACTCCTGCGTGCACGACGACGCCGCGCTGCGCTACCTGCTCGAGGTGGCCGGCACCGACCGCGTGATGCTCGGCACCGACTACCCGTTCCCCCTGGGCGAGCAGGAGCCGGGCAGCGGCATCGAGGCCCTGGGGCTCGACGATGCCTCCCGCGCTCGGCTCTTCCACGGCACGGCACTGGAGTGGCTGGGCGTACCCCTGTCGCGCTTCCAGACCATGTCCGCCGTGGCGTGACGTAACGCACACTGTGGTGGGCCATGCGCGGCCGGGCCCTGTGCAAGAATGCCCGCGTTGCGCCGCGCCGCCGCGGCCTATCGGGGAATCCTCAATCGTGAAGCGCCTCCTGCGTACCCTTCCGTTCGTCCTCCTGCTGGCCAGCCCCTTCGCGGCGGCCACCGATGTCTCCCTGGCGGGAGGCRCCCTCCACGTGCCGGTGCCGGACAACTGGGTGCCGATCATGCAGTCACAGGGCGACGTGACGGAAACCCAGGTCTTCCAGGTACCGGGCTCCTCCGCGGCGGATGCGACCCTGGCGCGCGTCTCGATCACGCTGCAACAGGTGCCCAACCTCAACGGTTTCCAGCAGTTCTCGGGCAATATGCGCAGCCACGCCTCGGGCCTGAAGGAATACGTCGCCGGCAAGGCCACCTCGCCCACCGAGAACGTCTACACGGCGAAGGAAGGCACGGTAAAGCTCGACTACTACGAGCGTTATTTCTACAGTGGCGGCTATGCGATCCAGCTCCGCTGCATCCGCCCCAATGGCGATGCCAAGTGGAATGCCTCGTTCGACAAGGGTTGCGCCGAGGTGGCGGCCCACATGCCCTCCTGATACCCAAGGTAGTCAACGTATGACCGGTTTCGAAGCGACGCGCGGTTGGGCCCAGTCCCAGGATGCGGCCGATCCCCTGCGCGCGTTCCGCGACGAATTCCACATCCCGCCGCATCACGGGCGGGAGACCCTCTACTTCTGCGGCAACTCGCTCGGCCTGCAGCCCAAGGGCGTCCGCGCCGCAGTCGAGGCGGAACTGGCCGACTGGTCGGAGCTCGCTGTCGAAGCGCACTTCCGCGGTCGCTCGCCGTGGATGCACTACCACGAGTACGTGCGCGACGCGATGGCCGAGGTGGTCGGCGCGCAGCCGCACGAAGTGGTCGCCATGAACACGCTTGGGGTCAACCTTCACCTGATGATGGTCAGCTTCTATCGCCCGACGGTCGAGCGCCCGGCCATCCTCATGGAAGCCGGTGCCTTTCCGACCGATCGCTATGCTCTCGAGTCACAGGTGCGTTTCCATGGATTCGATCCGGCTACCGACCTTATCGAGATTCAGCCCGATGGCCCCGGCGGCACGTTGTCGATGGCGGCGATCGAGGCTGCGATCGCTGAACACGGGCACCGCGTGGCGCTCGTCGTACTGCCAGGCGTGCAATATCGCACCGGACAGGTCTTCGACCTGGCGGCCATCGTCCGTCTGGCGCGCGCGCAGGGCTGCCTCATAGGCTTCGACCTCGCCCATGCCGTCGGTAACCTGCCACTGGCGCTGCACGACAGCGGCGCGGATTTCGCGGTGTGGTGCACGTACAAATATCTCAACGCCGGCCCGGGCGCGGTCGCCGGGTGCTTCGTCCACGAACGCCACGCCACCGCCGATGTGCCGCGCTTCGCTGGCTGGTGGGGGCACGACAAGTCCACGCGCTTCCAGATGGGTCCGCAGTTCGTGCCCACGCCCGGAGCAGACGGCTGGCAGCTGTCGAACCCGCCGATTCTCGCGCTGGCGCCTTTGCGGGCCTCGCTGGATGTATTCACGCGCGCCGGCATGCCTAACCTCGTGGCTAAGAGTCGTCGTCTTACCTCGTACCTGGACTGGCTCATCCGTAGCCGTCTGGACGATACGCTCGACATCGTGACGCCGAACGATCCGCTGCAGCGGGGCGCGCAGCTTTCCGTGCGCGTGCGTGCGGGTCGTGAGGCGGGGCGTGCCTTGTTCGGTTATCTCGAGCAGCAGGGAATCATCGGCGACTGGCGCGAGCCCGACGTGATTCGTCTTTCGCCGACGCCGCTGTACAACCGGTTCGCCGATTGCCTCGGCGCTGTGGAAGCGATCGAGGCGTGGCGCGGGACGCAGGCATGAGCGTGCAGGAGCTGTTCCCGGCGCCGTATAGCGAACGTGGCGACGGATTTGTCGTACAGGCCGTGACGCACTGGCTGCGCGTCGCGCCGGGTCGGGTCATGTTCGGGCTGAAGGCGGGCGGCTTGCCTGTCACCCTACCCGATCGTCCGGCCGGTCTATCGCACGCCGGTATCGAAGCGAAGGTCGACGGGCACGTCACCGTGTGCGACGACGTGAGCAGCGCCTGGCTCCGCGAACATCCCGAGGTGACGGATCGCTACGTCACTGCCCTGCGCCAGGTGATGAAGAACCCGCGTGCCCGCCTCGACGGCTTTGCGGTGCATGCCATTTTCACGGGTTCCATCGAGCTGTTCGTCGGCTCGCGCATGGATCGCGTCGAGCTTGCGCTGGACGATGAGGACGGCACCTACGAGCGAGCCATGGAGCTGCTTCGCAACGCGCCTAGCGATGTACGTACGGCGTTTGCGATGCCGCCTGAGCCGGGCATGGGTAGTTTCGAGGATCCTGAGTTTCTTGCTGGGGAACAGGCGTGGATCGATGGGCAGCGGGTCTTGATTGAATTCCTTCCCGACGAAGGCGGCCGCCTTGAGACAGTAGCAATGGACAGGGACATGCTCGCCGATGCAATAGAGCGAGCGTGGCATCCCATGATCGATGTGTCCCAGCGTATCCGGAGCGGACTTTCGCAGCTGACCTGAGCGCACTCGCCATTGCTTCGTCATTCAGTTTATAGAAACGCACCGGGCCCCTGCCACCGAACCTCGCATAGCTTCGCGGCATGAGCCGTAGAGCAGTGCGCGAGTCCGCGAACGCGGAGGACGCGCATCCCACGGTAGACAGCGGAACAAGGCGTTCTCGAGGGATAAAGCCATCTCCTACTCACAAGCGAGGTGAACTCCAATTCCCCGGTGAAACATGATCGCGCAGCATACGGCCAGTGCGGCCGTGCCATGACGAAGTGCCGCGATCTAAACACCGCGAGACAAAATCATGCGTTTGATACCCATGCCCGTGGCACTTGCAATAGCAGCAATGCCGTCTTGCATTTACGCTAGCGACTTGCTGGACGCCTACAACCATGCTCGCTCTAACGACCCAACCCTCTCTCGCTTCAACTCGCTAAGACGCTCAGCGAGCGAAGGAATTGCCCTTGCTCGAGCACCGCTCCTTCCGAGCATCTCCGCCAAGATAAGCCTGAGCGAGCAAGCCTCCCATGGCTCCGTCATGACGCAGGGATGGCAAACTTCAGATGGCAGCTCCGGCGAGACGAACAATCAAAGAACCACGGATGTCACCCGCAAGCGCAGCGCGTCGATCACGGCCAGCCAGAGCATCCTTTCCTTGGCCAATTCCGCCGACTTGAGGGCTGCAAGGTTGAGCTCATACGCTCAGAATGCAGCCTACGACGCTGCACTTCAGCAACTAGCCGGCCGCGTTGCCACCACCTACTTCAGAGTGTTGATGAACGATGATGCCCTGTCGTTTGCAAAAGAGAGCGAGCGAGGCGTAGTACACCAGCTGGAACTGGCCGAGCAACGCTCTTACGTCGGATTGTCGGCCGTCAGTGACGTACAGAACGCGAGGGCTCGCCGCAGCACTGCGAAAGCATCGGTGATCGACGCAGAAAAGGAGCTTTCCGATTCGCGTGAAGCCCTGACCCAGATCACCGGCCAGCCGACAGAAGTCCTGAAAAAGTTACGAGCCCAGCTTCCCTTGGACCTCCCCTCACTTAGCGGTCTGGAAAGCTGGGTTTCACAGGCAGCGGAGCAAAGCCCAATCGTCCTCGCGTTACAGTACGAGGTTGAATCGGCTGAACAACGCATTTCTTCGGCTCGCGCTCATCACCTGCCGACCATCGATACAACTGTCGCATATAGGAAGACAGGTATCTGGCCGCGGAATGAGAACGCAGTGGCCGCCGCTAACGGCCGCGGCGACAAAGGTCGCGGCACGATCACCGTTGGCATTGTGCTAAAAATCCCCATCTTCGGCAGGAATACTGCGCAATCCAGTGTGCGACAAGCAATACACCAGCGCGACGCCGCGCAGGACGAGCTGGAAAGTACACGTCGCCAGGTCGCGCGCGAGATCCAAAACCGCTATCGCTCCGTCATTGGCGGCATAAGCAAAATCGAATCGACTAAGTCCGCCGCTGAATCATCGGACGGCGCGCTCGATGCAACGCAGGCAGGTCTGGAGATCGGCACGCGTACCTTAGCGGACGTGTTAGCGGCGGAGCTGAACCTGTCCGTAGCACTCGGCACTTACTCTCGAGCTCGCCACCAATTCATCCTCGACAAGCTACTCTTAAAACAGGCGGCGGGCACGGTAGAACTAAATGACCTCAAAGCCATTAATTCGCTCCTCCAATAGGACATAACCACGGGACCGGAACGAGCCGTCCAAACGACGCTCGACATTTTCGCAATCCAGACACGTCCTGCTTGAGTCGAGAGAAAGGGCTTGGCGAATACGCACGTAGCAAAGACGCCAAGCCCACACATCATGGCCGATCTATTAGGTGAACTGGCACGTCACTGTTACCGACGCGCTGAACATATTGCCTCTCTTGAAAACCCATGACTGAGGAACGCCGACAAGCATTCCGCGGAAGCGCGACTGACAAATAGCGGCGGCTTGGCTTCGTGCGAAGTTCAAAGCAAAGAAGGCGGTGGCGCCCGATGACTCGGCTCGAACTACCGTGTATCTGTACGGAGTCGATGCACTCTGCGCAACCCCTGCAAAGGCCATTGCGATAACGCCGACAAACATAATTCGATTCATACTCTCCATCTCCCAGTGTGCGAAACCTACAGCCTCGCCAATTGCCGTGCAGATGGCGCATCCGCTTTTGCGCCTATTGCACGCCGTACGACACCGTTGTCATACGTCCGAAGCAATTGTGTTACGACTCCTTTCCAAACTATGCAGGGCTATTGCCTGGGTTATGACGGGGAACGTGCATTCTCATAGCAGTCTTTTATCTACAATGAGCCTTGTCGAAGTCGCGAAACACGTCCTGCAAAAAGCTGACGACGAGAGCACCACGGAGAACGGAAAGCCGCCATGACTGCCACGCACGATCATGCGAGAAGATCGTTACAAAGACGCCTGGACCGTTTGCATTTATTCGTACGCGAGATGGCGTGCAACGCCGCGAATGACGCTTCTGATGCCAGAAATCTTCCGAGCGATAGAGCCGACAAACGTTTCTCGACTACATTCTCGACCGTCCCGATAATGATTCCTCGGACCGGATCAAAATAGAACTGATCGTTGAACAAGACATCGTCGTCGTTGACGATCAGGTTGATCGATGCTGAAGGGCCAGTCGGCGGGATTTGCGAGTGCATATCCAGGCCCTTCCTATAAACAACGACGATGCCTTCCGAGAGGCGCCTCTCTCCGAGATGCTCAAGCAAGACGGCATCGCCGACCCGGGTCCAATCACCGAGAAGCTGAAACTCATAAAGATCGGTCGTGTATCCGGGACCATACAAGTTCGTGGTCGCGAAGCTGAAGTTGTGATCGTGGAATGCGTTATACGACAGCGCATCACGCTCACCCATCGTCATGGCAACTGAAGGCCAGAGGTTTGCGCGGACTGTAAATGGGCCAAATCTATCGAGAATGCAACTCTGTGCGGAATACATAGCAAACTCGGGACGCCGCCAGGTCTTAATGTCCATTGCTACCTGACGAACCATCAGTTCCTTGTCATTGGCGAGGGCCGCCAAATCCAGGGCTATGGAAGTCAACGTCGATGGGTTGTGCGGATCGACCTTGTCGAGAACACGCTTCCTAAATTCGTCAAGACCTATTATTTCAGACGTAACGGCACTCAGTTCAATGGGCATTCGAAGCACCCTTCCTTAAATTACCGAGCGCGGCTGATGCGGCTCGGCGAATGTACGGATGGACGTCTCCAGCGGCCCGTCGTATCGCCGCCTCTCCGACCACAGGATCGATCGCCCAGGCACAGCTAACAGCCGCCCACCGAACATTGAAGTCGGGATGGTTTGCCAGATCGAGAACGTCATCCATGGCTGCCACATATCGGAATCTGGCGATTTCCTCCAGCATCGACCGCAGTACGGCAGTGTCACGCGAAATTAGTACTGGTCCAATCGGTGTGCCGCTGCGGCGATCAAACTCCCATCTCTGCGCGATCGAAGATCGCATGGCGAGCTCAATGATGCAGTACTCGTCCCCCGGATCAGTTACGAGTTCAAGGGTCTCACGAGGCGCCCTAACATCGACCCTCGTCCATGGGTCAACCATTACCGGGTCACAAACATGGATACGGACCGAGGGATCGAAGACATCGAGATCGACCTCGGCCGGCACTTGGAACACGTTGAATGTAACGGGCGCATCCGATGCGACGATGAGCGCCGACGGAGCCGTCATAGTGGAGGCTACGGACGTAGCATGATCCGACCGAGCATCAATGACGTTTCGACCGACGGAAGCACCCAGCGTTGATCGAATTGAAAAGTGAATCTTGTCCGATTCACAGATAGTGAACCCGTAAACGCCCCAATCGCGTCCGCCGTTGTACTTCGGGTCCACGACCAACTTCTGCACAACGGAAGCGTAGAAAGTGCGCCATACGGAACGATCTACAAGAAGACCGAACCCGTCAATGGCTCGCCAGAACGACGCGTAGTCACCCAGAACAACTCGGCTGTCAACTTGCTCCAAAAACCCCCGAATCGCCGGAAGATCGGAAAGCGCATGACTCATGTGACTGATCATCAACCTCTCTCCCTATGAGTGCGGGGCCCGCCGGGGGCCCCGCTAACCGTCTTAAGTCCAGCGCTGAATCTCGTGAACCACATCGAGCCAGGTTGGAGGAAGGCTGCTGTTAGCGCCCGTTACGAGGCCGACGATCGCTGCCTCGTGATCGAGGGCAGGAATGATGGATGTGTCGTTCATCGAATTTCCCGATTGTTCGCGCCGTCATTGGCGCAAATGCATCGTATTTTCACGGACGACATCGATCCATGCGCTCATCTCACCGCAACGCGTAGGCACCCTCTGAGCACACGTAGGTCCAACAATTAGGGCTCGTTGACGAGACAGTAAGGCGCGACGAAAGCTCGGTTCGTTGCGAGATTCGATGGGAGTCGCGGTGCGCGATGATCGACGTGAGCGAGAGGATTCACACGGATTTGGGTCGGCCTAGCGATCCCCTTCGCGCCGCAACTCGTCGAGGCTCTCTTGCGCAGCGGCACGCACGTCCGAATCCGGGTCGGACGTCAACATCACCAGGGCAGCCACAGAATGCTCCGACCCATCCATGAACTCCAACAGCCACGCCACGACCCAGCGGACGTTCGGTGACGAGTCCTGAGCCGAAGCGAGAATGACTTCCCAGGCCGCGTCTCCTCGAAGATGCCCGAGAGCCGACACGGCCGCGAGCCGGACCTCGTCATTCGCGTCGTGCGCCATGCGCGACAGCAAAGGAATGCTCTGCGCATGAAAGCGGTAATCGGGCGTTCCGAATTGACCTAACACATACGCGGCCACTTCGCGCACGTAGGCCTCGGCGTGAGACGCCAGCTCGGCAAGGCGTTCGAAGTCGGCGTTATCTCCACCGGACATATGAAGGAGAAAACCCGCCGAGGACCGGACGATCTGGTCGTCGTCGGTGAGAAGGTCGATCAATTGCGATGTACTGCAATCGCTCATGCCCTTTCGTACAAAATAGCGGGAAAGCATCCCGGTTTCGTCGTCGGTATCCAGCATCTGATCGCTCCTTAGGCCCTCACGCGCGTCAGCACCTCATTCCGAGGTGGGGTGCCTTACCTGCCCTTCACCACGTACCACGAAACGCTCGACCGTCAACGATTCCGCGCCCATCGGGCCATAGGCGTGCAAGCGCGTCGTCGAAATGCCGATCTCGGTACCGAGCCCCAACTCACCGCCATCGCTGAAGCGCGACGAGGCGTTGACCATCACCACGGCCGAGCGGATCGCACGAATGAAATGTCCGGCGGCCGCGTCATCACGCGTGGCAATGACTTCGGTATGGTCCGAGCCAAAGCGACGGATGTGCGTGATGGCTTCATCGATGTTGTCGACCACGCGCACCGCGATCACAAGGTCGAGGAACTCGGCGGCGTAGTCGTCTTCCGTGGCTGGCGTCACGTCGGCGACCTGCGCGCGAGTGGCATCGTCGCCACGCACGTCGACCGCGAGTTCGCGTAGACGTGCGATGGCTCGCGGCAGGAATTCAGCGGCGATGTCCGCATGAACCAGCATGGTCTCCAGCGCATTGCACACGCCTGGCCGACTGGTCTTCCCGTCGACAAGCAGCCGTAGCGCGAGATCGGAATCTGCCTCGCGATCGACGTAAAGATGGCAGACACCCTTGTAGTGCTTGATGACCGGCACGCGCGCGTGCTCCGCGACGAAGCGGATCAGGCCTTCGCCGCCACGGGGGATCGCGAGATCCACAATGTCGGTGAGCTGGAGCAGCTCGACCATGGTTTCGCGACGCGGATCGTCGATCAAGGTCAGCGCGGCCTCGGGTAGGCTGTTCGCCTTCAGGGCGCGACGCAAGGCCGTGGCGATCGCGATGTTCGAATGCATCGCATCCGAGCCACCACGCAGGATCACCGCGTTCCCCGCCATCAGGCACAACGCGGCGGCATCGGCAGTGACGTTCGGCCTCGCCTCGTAGATCATTGCGATCACGCCGAGCGGAATGCGCACGCGTTCGACGACGATTCCGTTGGGACGCGTCTCGCGGCGTGTCGTGATGCCGACAGGATCCGGCAGTGTCGCCACCTCGCGGATCGCCGCGACGATGCCAGCGATCCGCGTGGCATCGAGGCGCAGGCGGTCGAGCATGGCGTCGCTGGTGCCGTTGGCGCGAGCGGCGTCCATGTCCCTGTCGTTGGCCGCGAGTAAGGTGGCTTCCTCAGCGGCAAGGGCGTTCGCCATGGCATGCAGGAGGCGTCGTTTCGCCTCGGTATCCAGGCCTGCAATCGCCGCCGAGGCGTCCCGGCAGGCCAGCGCCTTGTCACGTAGGGAAGATGGCATCGCGACCTCGTTCATGACGTCAGGGCCACGAGATCGTCGCGGTGGACGACGTTCTCGCCGTAACTGTAGCCCAGCGCGATCTCGATATCGCGCGTGTGCCGGCGGGCGATACGGCGAACATCGGTGGCTGAGTACTGGGCGATGCCGCGCGCGAAGGGGGCTTTCTCGTCAGCGATATCGACCACGTCGCCGCGGGCAAAGTCACCTTCCGCCGCGACCACGCCGCCCGGAAGCAGCGACGCACCGCGGGTACGCAGGGCATCGACGGCGCCGGCATCGACCGTGATCCTGCCGGCCGGCGGCGCGTGGCGGAGCCAGTACTTGCGGGCGGCCATCCGGGTACGTGGTGCACGCAGGCGGGTGCCGGTCAGCGCGCCTGCCGCCAGGCCGTCGATACAGGCGGCATCGCGGCCGTCGAACAGGATCGTCTCGATGCCCGCCGCCGCGGCCTTGCCCGCCGCTTCGAGCTTCGTGCGCATACCGCCCGTCCCTGCCGCGCTGCCGGCGCCTCCGGCGCTGGCCAGGTGCGACTCGGTGATTTCGGCGACGTCGTCTATGGGCTGTGCGCCTGGATCGGTGCGCGGGTTGCCGGAGTACAACCCAGCGATATCGGACGCGATGAACAGCACGTCCGCATCGACAAGCGCCGCCACGATCGCGGCGAGGTTGTCGTTGTCGCCGAGCTTGAGTTCGTCGACGGCGACGGTGTCGTTTTCGTTGATGACCGGAATCGCACCGAGCGAAAGAAGCTCGCGCAGCGTGGTACGGGCATTGAGGTAACGGCGACGGTTGCGCAGGTCGTCGTGAGTGAGGAGCACTTGGGCAACTGGCGCATCAAAAAAAGTCTGCCAGAGGGCGATGAGGCGCGTCTGGCCGAGGGCGGCGAGTGCTTGCCGCCCCGTCAGGCCCGCGCCGCGCTCCGGTGTGGCGAGACCTCGTCCGGCTGCCACGGCACCGGAGGACACGATGACAACTTCGCGGCCGGCACTGCGACTGCGGGCGACGAAGGTCGCAAGGGCTTCGGCGTGACGGCCGGTGAGGCTGCCTTCCGACGTGGTCAACAGGCTGCTACCGACCTTGAGGACGGCGCGGTGCCAGCGGGGGAGCGGCTGGGGAGCGAAAGCGGTTGGCATGGTCCTTCCTGTCGTTGTGGCGCATCCGTTCGTCGCTGAAGCGGCTCCCACGAGAGCATCGCCGATGAACCGGCTCCTACCGAGCAGGGTGCCGCGAACTGGCATCGCCCTGCTTGGTAGGAGCCGATTTATCGGCGATCAGCCCGCCAGGGCTGACAATCTTGCCCGTAACGTGTCCAGCATCAGGTCGTTGCCGGCGCCCGGCGACGTGCGCGCGGCGAGGCTGGATTCCGGCGTACGTCCTTCGCCCGACGACGACGCCGTCTCAGCCGCGGCCCGGTAGGCGTCGCGGAATGGGACACCCGCTACCGCCGCTTCGATCGCCACATCCGTCGCGTACATAGCCGGTTCGATCGCGGCGCGCATCTTTTCCGCCTTCCAGCTGAAACGGGCGAGAAGATCCGGCAGCAACTCCAGCGCGCCCAGGCCCATCGAGAACCCATGGAACAGCGAGCCCTTCGAAAACTGCAGGTCGCGCTGGTAGCCCGACGGCAAGGACAGCAACTGCTCGATCTCCGTACGTGCTGCGGCCACGCTCGCGTAGCTGGCCCGCAGCAGTTCGACGACATCGGGGTTGCGCTTGTTCGGCATGATCGACGAACCCGTCGTGTACTCGCCGGGCAAGCTGACGAAGTCAAACTCGGCCGTGGTAAACAGCGAGAGATCCCAGGCCAGCCGGCGCGTATCGAGCAGCGCGGTGCCGACGGCATCCAGGGCGGCCATCTCGAACTTGCCACGGGACAGCTGGGCATAGATCGGCGAGACCTGCATGCGACCGAAGCCGAGCGCCGCCGTCGTGTGGGCGCGATCCAGCGCCACGTTGACGCCGTAGCCGGCCGCCGTGCCCAAGGGGTTGGCGTCGATCAACGCGAGCGCCTGACGCGCACGCAGCGTGTTGTCGATGAAGGCCTCGGCGAAGGCAGCGAACCACATGCCGGTCGACGAAACCACGGCGCGCTGGATATGCGTGTAACCAGGCATCGGCACCGAGTCGCCGGCGGCGCGCTGCAGGCACACCTCGGCGATCGCGCGGCACAGCGTCTCCAGCGTCGACAGCTTTTCCTTCAGCCACAGGCGCGTGGCGACGAGGATCTGGTCGTTGCGGCTGCGGCCTGTATGCACGCGCCGACCCGCATCGCCAAGACGCTCGGTGAGGCGTGCTTCGATGGCGGAGTGCCCGTCCTCGAAACGATCGTCGAGGACGAACACGCCGGCCGAGAAGTCGCCCGCCAGCACGTCGAGTTCGCGAAGCAACGCATCGCGCTCTTCGCCGGAGACCACGCCGATATTGGCCAGGCCTTCGACGTGCGCCTTGCTCGCGGTGATGTCGTGCAGGAAGAACTCGCGGTCGAGTACCACGTCGTTACCGGCAAGGAAGCGCATGATGCGCGCATCGACCTGCGTATCGGATTTCTGCCAGAGCGGCTGGGTCATCGTAAGGTCCTTTCGCTCAGAGCGGAATGGCGGTGAGCTCGTCGAAGCCGAGCGCACGGTTGACGTTCTGCATCGCCTGCGTGGCGGCGCCCTTGAGCAGGTTGTCCAGCGTAGCGACGACAACCACGCGACGGCCATCGGCCGACATCGTGAAGCCACCGATGTCCAGGTGATGCCGATTCGCTACCTGGCTCACCCATGGAGCCTCGTCGACCACATGGATGAGCTTGTCCTTGTCGAAACGTGCCTCAAAGCGAAGCACGATGTCCTCGCGCTTGGCCGGCTTCGCCAGGTACAGGTTCGTCGTCACGGTCAGCCCGCGAAAATGCGGTGCGACGTGCGGCATGAATTCCACCGGCAACCCGAGGTGGCGGCTCGCTTCCTTCTCGTGCATATGACCGGTGAGTGCATAGGGCATGAGATTGTCGCGCAGCTTTTCCGGATCGTTGCGGTCCGACGGCGTGGTACCGGCGCCGGAGTAACCGGAAACACCGAACGAGACGGGCGGTGCCGCCAACAGATCCTTGATCGGTGCGATCGACACCTGGATGGCCGTGGCATAGCAACCCGGATTGCTGATGCGCTTTTCGCCGCGCCAACGATCGCGGTACAGCTCCGGCAGACCGTAGTACCAGCGCTCGTCGAAGCGATAGTCGGCGGACAGGTCGACGATGACGGTGGAACCGCCGGCCTTGTCGATGGCCTCGACGTACGGTGCCGCCTTGCCGTTCGGCAACGCAAGGATGACGACGTCCGCCGCCTGCGCCGCGACGCCTTCCGGGTCGAGATTGCTGTACGCCAGCTCACCCGTGTAAGCCTCGCTGTGATCGGCCAGGCGCTGCCCGTCCAGTTCACGCGAGGAAACGAAGGCGAGTGCGAGGTACGGATGGTTCGCGATGAGCTTGATCAGTTCGGCGCCCGTATGGCCGCGCGCGCCGACGATGCCGATGGTCTTGGTTGCCATGACCGGTCAGTCCTGCAAGGTGGGGATGCGCGTGGCGCAATGCGCCACGCAGCGTTCGATATCCGCGAAGTTGTCCAGGCCGTACCAGAACACCTTCCAGCGCGACTGCTTGAAGCAACCGTCCGATTCCGCGTAATAGAAATGATTGATCACGTTGCCGTGGCGCGAGCGCCAGAACAGCTTCGGGTTCTCATCACGCATCACCTGCCAGACCGCGCGCCCGAGGCCTTCGCCCTGCGCTTCGTCCAGGACGGCGAACTTGTCCAAGTACGCGAAACCTTCGTCCTGCGTGAGGACCATCGCGGCGCGATAGTTCTCGGAAACGTAGAGACGATAGAGGTTCGTGCGGTCGAAGTAGTCGGGCACCACGGCACGGCCAAAACTCGACTCGATCAGCTCGCGAAGGCGTTCCTTGTCGACTCCCTCCCACGATTCATAGCGCAGCACGCGTTCGCCGCGACGCACCAGGGTGCCCGAGCCCTTATGCGTGAAGAGCTCTTTCGCCAGCTCGGCGGGGCGCGTGATCGACACCGACGAGGTCAGCGGCAGATCGTCGAGAAGATCCTTGATCTGCTCGATCTTCAGGCGCATGCCGGAGTGCAGCCAGGGCTGCTTGAGCAGCTGGTCGTACTCGGTCGACAGGTTGATCGAATCGATGACGTTACCGTCGCCGTCGAGCAAGCCACCCGTACCGGTGAGGAAGACGATCTTGTACGGCTGCAGAACGCGCACCAGCTCGTTCGCCGCGAAGTCGGCGTTGATGTTGAGGATCTGCCCCGAATCCGTCTCGCCCAGGCTGGCGATGACGGGAATGGACCCCGCACGCAGGCTGGCCTCGATCGGTGCGAGGTTGATTTCGCGCACCTTGCCGACGAGACCGAGCGTTTCGTGGTCGAGGAAGTCGGCCGCGAACACGCCGGACGGTACCGACGTAGCGCGCGTGTCGACTTCCTGCAGTGCCTCGACCAGGCGCAGGTTCTGCGCCTGGAACACGCGCCGGACGATGGCGAGGGCTTCGGGTGAGGTCACGCGCAGGCCGTTGACGGTCTTCTTCTCGATGCCGGCGGCCGACAGTTCTTCGTCGAGCTGCGGACCGGCACCGTGCAGTACGATCGGCGTGAGGCCAACCTGCTGCAGGAAGGACAGCGACGAGGTGAGCGCCGGCAGGTCGTCGCGCAACACGGCACCACCGACCTTGACCACGGCGAAGCGCGCCGCGTCCAGCTGCGAGAAGCGCTTGAGGTACTGCTGGATCTCGCGCGCGCTGCCCATCGAGGACAGCAGGCGCACGATCGTTTTGCGGGTGTGCTTGTTAGATTCCACTGTCCACGATCCGATGGATGGTCTGTGCGTAGTGTGCGAGCTGATCCAGAAGGACCCACTCGTCGGCGCTATGGGCCTGGGCGATGTCGCCGGGGCCGTAGACGAAGGTCGTGTAACCGGCCTTCGAGAACAGCGCGGCCTCGGTCCAGAAGTCGACCGCATTGCCCACTGGGATGCCGAGTTCGTCGGCGATGTCGCGGGCAGCGAGACGACGGCTCTCCGCCGTCGCCGTGTCGCCTGCCGGCAGCGAATCGCCACGGAAGGTTTCGCCRTATTCCACCGGTGCCGGCTCGACCAGGGTGCGGAAGGTTTCCAGCAACTGGTCGGCATCCATCGAAGGCAGCGGGCGGAAGCCGAAGCGGATGTCCGCCGTCGGTGCGATCACGTTGGCCTTGATGCCGCCTTCGACCTTGCCGATGTTGAAGCGCAGGCCGGTAAGACCGCCGAAGCGTTCGTGCGACAGCTTCTGCACGTGATCCAGCGCTGCCGCGCCCCAGCGAATGCCCTGGTGCAGGGCGCTGTCCGACGGCTTCTGCTCGCCGGAGGCGTGCCCTGCCCGGCCCTGGAAACGCATCTGCACCGAGTGGATGCCACGATGCGCCAGCACGGCCTCACCCTTGGTCGGCTCGGCCACGATGATCGCCTCGTAATCGCGCGGCGTGGCGAGGAAGCCGTCAATGCAACGCGCGTCGTTGGCTTCCTCGTCGGTCGAGAGCAGCAAGGCCATGTCGCCCCGCGTGGCATTGGCCACGGCGACGAGCGCCGCCGCCGCGCCCTTGATATCGCAGGCGCCCAGGCCGATCGCCCGGTCTTCCGTCACCCGCAGCTCATGCGGGTTCGCGGTCCAGTGCGGCGAATCCGGAACGGTGTCCATGTGGACATTGAACAGGTACTTCGGCTTGCCCCGCACGGCGTACAGGTTTACGGCGCCCGCGCCGAAATCGGTCACCTGCACGTCAAACCCCGGGAGGTTCGCGCGCAGGTAATCGAAGATGCCGTCGGTGCCGATCTCGCGTGGCGGATTGCGCGTGTCGTATCCGACCAGCGCCCGCAGATGGGTCAGGGTGTCCTCGAGGAGCTTATCCATGTCCCGGATCAGTTCCCGTTGGCTCGGTCGACTTCCGCCCAGATCGTCGAGCTCATGCCGTAGAGCTTGATGAAGCCCTCGGCTTCGGCGACGCCCCAGTCGGCAGCCTGCGCATAGGTGGCCTTGGCCGAGTGCAGCAGGTTCTTCGATTCCACCTTCACGGCGTACACCGAACCACCGCGGGTCTCGATGATGACCTTGCCGTCGACCTTGCGCTGCGTCGAGACGAGGTAGGCCTCGAGATCGGCCTTGATCGGATCGTTGAAGAAACCTTCATAGGCCACCTCGGTCCACTTGCGGCCGATTTCCGGCTTGAAGCGGTTCTGCTGCTTCGACAGCACGGTCTCTTCCAGCGCGCGGTGGGCGGTCAGCAGCGCGGTGAGCGCCGGCGCCTCGAATACGATGCGACCCTTCAGGCCGATATTGGTGTCGCCGGTGTACAGGCTACGACCCACGCCGTATTTCGCCAGCTCACGATTGAGGAAGCCGAGGATCTCCGGGCCCGAGGCCGGCTTGCCGTTGAGCGTCACGGCCGTGCCCTTCTCGAAACCGAGCTCTACGCGCAGCGCTTCGGACGGCCATTCGGAACGCGGCGCACACCAGCCGATCGCGCCCTCGCCCGGAATTTCCCAGGCATCGATCTCGCCGCCGGAGATCGTCACGCCGAGCACGTTCTCGTTGATCGTGTAGTGCTTGGTCTTGGCGCGGACTTCGAAGCCCTTGTCTTCCAGATACTTCTGCTCGTACGCGCGCACCTGGGTGTGCTCGCGCTGAATCTCGCGTACCGGTGCGATGATCGTGTAATCGCCGAGCGCGCGCACGGTCAGGTCGAAGCGCACCTGGTCGTTACCCATACCCGTGCAACCATGCGCGAAGAACTTCGTGCCGAGCTCGTCGCAACGCTCCAGCGAGGCCTTCACGATGAGGTAGCGGTCGGACACCAGCAGCGGGTACTGACCCTGGTAGAACTCGCCCGCCCAGATCAGCGGCGTGACGAAGCTGTCCCAGATCGCCTGCGAGGCATCGACCGTGCGATGCGAGGCGGCACCGAGCTCATGCGCACGCTGCTCGATGTACTCGCGCTCTTCCGCCGACACGCCGCCGGTATCGACGAACACGGTATGCACGGCATAGCCGCGCTCCATCAGGTAAGGCACGCAGAAGCTGGTGTCGAGGCCGCCGGAAAAGGCGAGAACGATATCTTGGCTGGACATGAAGGCTCCGAAAAAACGTTGGACGGATAGACGAAAAGGAAAGGTCGAATCAGAAACCGAGGCCGGACTTCACGCCCGACGACTGGGAAATGAGCGAAGCCATCACCGCTTTCTGCACATGCAAACGGTTCTCGGCTTCGTCGATGGCGATGCAGGCCGGCGAATCCATCACCGCGTCCGTCGCCTTGATGTTCCGGCGCAACGGGAGGCAGTGGCTGAAGAGACCGTGGTTGGTCAAGGCCATCTTGGCCTCGTCGACGATGAAGTGCTTGTTGGCCTCGCGGATGGCTTTCTCTTCGTCCCAGCGGCCGAAGTAGGGAATCGCGCCCCAGCTTTTCGCGTAGATGACGTCGGCACCGCGATACGCAGATTCGATGTCATGGGAAACCTGGAGCGAACCGCCATTTTCCTTCGCGTTCTGCTTCGCGAAGTCCATGTAGCGCTCGTCGAGGATATATTCCGGCGTCGGGCACAGCAGGGTCACGTCCATGCCCATCTTCGTTGCGATCATCAGCGCCGAATTGGCCACCGCCGTGTTGAGCGGCTTCGGATGGTAGGTCCAGGTCAGCACGTACTTCTTGTTCTGCAGGTCGCCCAGATGCTCCTGCAGCGCCAGCGCATGCGCCAACTCCTGGCAGGGATGGGTAATCGTCTCCAGATTGATCACTGGCACCGTGGCGAACTTCGCGAACGACTCGAGCACCTTGTCCTGGCGATCCACCTGCCAGTCGACGAACTTGGGAAAGGCGCGAACGGCGATGATGTCCACGTAACGCGACAGCACCCGGGCCACCTCGGCGATGTGCTCTTCCGTATCGCCGTCCATCACCGTGCCCATCTCGAACTCGATCGGCCACGCGTCCTTGCCCGGCGACAGCACGATGGCATGGCCACCGAGCTGGAAGGCGCCCAGCTCGAAGCTGGTGCGCGTACGCATGGACGGGTTGAAGAACATCAGGGCGATCGACTTGCCGGCCAGCTGCTGGCCTTGCGGCGAGCGTTTGAACTCCGCCGCCTGCGCGAGCAGGGCGTCGATCTCGGCGCGGCTGTAGTCCTGGGTGGAGAGGAAGTGGCGAACGGTCATGGCGGTCCAGATCGGTCGGTGGCCCTGGGGCCGTGGAGGAAGTGAGGAAATGAAGTCTCAGGAATCGAAAACAAAAAAACCCGGCACGGGGCCGGGTTTTTTAGTCGATGCGTATGAAAAGCGCGCGACAGCCTACCCGGCCGAGTATCCGATGTACGGTCGACGAGCACGCGACGTCATCCCTGCGGCCATACGGGCGCTGGTGAAGACGACGGCGGTGTAGACGGTATGGGACACGGCAAGGTCTGGAAAAGGTGAACCGCGATGATGCCTGAGAATTGGTGCGATGCGCAACATGGGTTGCGGTGTGTCGCAAGAGCCGGCGGGTGCCAGCCTCGGGGTCACGCTGCGGCGTCCCGCCAAGGAGGGCCGCGAGCGCGGCCGTTTATCTATTGCCCTACGGGCCGGGCCGGGCCGGGCTTCGACTGGGGTTTTCCGACTCGACATCCTGTCTCGCGAAAAAGGCCGGCCGTCCTGGCCGGCCCCCTTGTGGGCCTGATCCAGCCGACACCCTCGCCTCCGCTACCGCCCCCGAGGCTGGCACCCGCCGGCTCTTCCTCACGCTGAGGTCGATTGAACGGAGAGCACCGACGCCACGCCCCCATGCAACGCAGATGTCTCCTGTAGGAGCCGWTTCATCGGCGAACCCTCAGGGCATCGAGCAAGCGAGTGAGGCCTTGCAGTGATGAGGCGAGCGGTTAACCGCCGGCACGATGCGGCGCAAGGCCTCGTTCGCGCTAGCCGTGTTGAGGGTTCGCCGATGAATCGGCTCCTACAGAGAGCCTGCGTGCTGCGGGCGGTGGCTCGACCTCACGCCACCTCAGTGCTCGGAAGAGCCGGCGGGTATCGCCCTCGGGGCCGGTAGCGCAGGCGAGGCGTCCCACCGGAAAAAGCCCGAAGGGGGGCGGCCAGGACGGCCGACCGTTTTCGCGAGACAGGATGTCGAG
>NZ_JBFUAT010000015.1:0-102718 GCF_056406135.1 Luteibacter sp. P1_D3
CCATCAAGCTGTCCGATACAACGCAGGCCTATATCGCCGGCAGCTATTACGAGGTCAAGACCTCGTTCCCGGGTACCCCGGCGCAG
Source organism: Luteibacter sp. P1_D3 (assembly GCF_056406135.1). Classification (NCBI taxonomy): domain Bacteria; kingdom Pseudomonadati; phylum Pseudomonadota; class Gammaproteobacteria; order Lysobacterales; family Rhodanobacteraceae; genus Luteibacter; species Luteibacter sp. P1_D3. The sequence continues at coordinate 87 of NZ_JBFUAT010000015.1, forward strand.
ATCCAGGCGAGCACGCCGAACAACACCAATGCGATCGCCCTGCCGGCGACGCTGCCGGACGGTTCGCTCAATCCGAACAATCCGTTCGCGGCCCAGGGTAGCGCGGCACTGATCAATTACTCGTTCCCCAGTGCCCTGGCCAGCGGCCAGACCGACAACCACAACCTCCGCCTGGTCGGCGGTCTCACCGGGCAATGGGGTGAGTGGAGCTACGACACGGCCCTGGTGCTCAACCATGATTCGCTGGATACGCGCCTGGACGGTCTGCTCAACTATGGGCAGCTGATTTCGGCGATTACCAATGGCACGTATAACTTCGTCAATCCGTCCGCGAACTCGCGCGAGCTGCTCGACGCACTCTCGCCCACGTTGCGGAAAACGTCGACCAGCGACCTGCAATCGCTCGACTTCCACGTCACGCGTCCGCTGATGGATCTGGGTGGCGGCTCGCTCGGTCTCGCCACTGGCGTCGACGTGCGCCACGAGCAACAGAACGATCCGGACCTCAATGCAAACCTGCAGGCGCAGGGGCTGGGTGTCGCGCGCACGAGCGGCCAGCGCACCGTGGGTGGCGTCTACGTCGAACTGGATGCGCCATTTACCGAGTCCTTCGAGGTGGATGCGTCCAGCCGCTTCGACCACTACTCGGACTTCGGCAACAACTTCTCGCCGAAGATCGGCTTCAAGTGGAAGCCTTTCGAGGAACTGGCCGTGCGCGGCACGTTCTCCAAGGGGTACCGTGCGCCGGGCTTCTCCGAGAGCGGAAACAGCCAGAGCGAGGGCTTTGCGACGTTTACGCCGCCAGCGGACTTCCAGGACGCGCATAACAACAGCGGCTACGTTCAGCCTTATCCGTTGGCCTTCCTGACCACGTCCAATCCGAAGATCCAGCCGGAGCGTTCGAAGAGCTACACCCTCGGCCTGTTGTTCCAGCCGACACAGGACCTCAGCGCGTCGCTGGATTTCTACCGGATCAAGAAGACCGGCGTGATCGCGCAACAGGATCCCAACGCCGTGCTCGATGCGTACTTTGCGGGCCAGCCGTTGCCGGCCGGCTCGGCGATCATCGCGGACGGTCCGGACCCGGCGGCGCCCGGTGCGCTTCCACGGCCTCTCGTCGTGGCGGCACCGTGGGTGAACCAGAACTCCCTGAAAACCCAGGGCGTCGACCTCAATCTCAAGGCCGGCTACAGCTTCAACGAGAACACGCGCTTCACCAGCGAGATCAACCTGACCAAGATCATCAGCTGGAAGCTGACGCTGGAGGACGGCACCACGCTCGATTTCGTCGGCACGCATGGTCCCTACGGCGTGTCGTCGGGCGCAGGTACGCCGCGCTACCGTGGTTCGTGGGCGAACAGCATCACGTTCGGCAAGGCGACGATCACCGGTACGCTGTACTACACGAGCGGCCTCAAACTGACCGCACCCGACGTGACGGACGGCTGCTTCTCGACCAATACGGATACGGGTGAGAACTTCCCGGCGAACTGCCGGATGGCGTCGTTCACGGACTTCGACCTGACCGGTCGCTACGACCTTACGGACAAGATAGCGATCACGGGTTCGGTCATGAACGCGTTCGACAAGAAGGCGCCGTTTGACCCGCTGAACTACGCGGCACTGAACTACAACCCGACCTATGCGCAGAATGGCGTCGTCGGGCGGTTCTTTACGGTCGGTGTTCGGGTGAAGCTGTAACGATCAGCCGCGCAGGGATGCTTCCTGGAGCACATCCACGCCATCCGCACGGATGGCGATGGATCCCTCGCTTCGCAACCTCGCCAGCATCCGGGTCACCGTGGCCGCACTCATGCCAAGGTACGAACCGATATCGTCGCGCGACATCGGCAACGGGATGAAGCCGCTGCCGACGCCTTCCACGCGGCGACGGCGATCAAGTAGCTCGAGCAGGAACGACTTCACGCGCTCGGCGGCGGACCCGTCGGTCGCGCGGCGGGTGAACGCGCGCTCGCGCCGGCGTAGTGCGCGTAGATGGGCGGCGATCGCTTCACTGTGTTCGCACAGTGCGTCGGTGGCGGTGCGGGGAAATCGGCAGAACCATGTTTTGCCGACGGCCACCACCGATGCGCTGTGCGTCTGGGTATGAGGTACGTCGAGGGCGAAGAGTTCGCCCGGCAGGTGAAAGGCGAGGACGCGCCCTTCGCCGACGGTTTTTGCCAGGCCGCTGAGGACGGCGAACGCGGCGCGGTGAGGTGCATCGGGCTGGACCAGTCGATCGCCTTCGGAGAACGGGCCGACACGCTCGACCACCTCGCGCATGTCGAGCAGGGCCGGATCACCACCATGGGTCGCTTCGCAGACGGCAGCGTGGCGGCAGGACGCATTGCAGCAGATGGACGGCCGTCGCGCGGCGGTGAACGGGCTGGCAAGGGCTGATGCAGTCGACACGGGTAACCTCCGGCACTCAGGGAGCGCGCCTGCATTTTAGGCCGCGTCACCGGCCTCGGCGGGTGAGGTCATCGCGCTGCGCCGTTTTGCCGCATGGGCCCAGCCCATTGACCTTGCCGTGGTTTTGCCTTAGTAAGAGCGACGGGGGAACACCAAAAGGGGGCCGTCAAGGCCATGGCACGTCGAGTTACGCAAGTCAGCACACCCGCCGTCGAAGACACCGATAGCAACGCCGCACCCTGGCCCGATGGCTTCATGCCCGGCACGGTGGCGCCGTTCGTCATGCGTTATGGCGTCGATTTCCTGGTCGCCATGCAGCGCGCCGCTTCGTCGCATGACGCCGCAGTAGCGTCGCCGGGTGAAGTCGAGCCCGCCTAACGTTCCGCGCCGTGCGAACGCGGCGCCCGTGCGCCGTCGTCAGGCGTATCGCCTGCGGGGCCGCCTTTCATGATCCCGCCCACGACGACGATGGCGATCATCGCCACGATGAGGGCGAGCAGGGCGTAGTAACGGGTTCGATTCATGGCCTCAGTCTCCGTGGGCATGGATCAACGAAATGAAAGGCTGACGTTACGTCGTCGTCCCGCCGAGCAGGTCGGCAACGGCGTCGATCAGCGCATGGACGGAGAACGGCTTGCTCAGCATGGCGGTTCCTTCCGGTAACGTCGGCGAATCCGCAAACGCGTCCCAGGCGTACCCGGTGACGAAAAGGACGGGAAGGGTCCGCAAGCTTTCGCGAACGGCAAGCGCGAGCTGGTGGCCGTCCATGCCAGGCAGGCCGATATCGGTCACCAAAAGGTCGGGCGGTGGACCAGCGTCGATCAGGCGGAGCGCTTCCTGGCCGTCGGCGCAATCGCGCACCTGGTAGCCGGCTTCTTCGAGCACTTCCCGCGCAATCGCGCGCAGCATCTCTTCGTCTTCGACCAGCAGCACGCGCTGGCCCCGGCCGCGCACCATGGCGGCGTCCACATGGGCGTGGGAGGCGGTGTTCTCGCTGACATGGCGCGGCAACCAGAGGCTCACCGTGCTGCCGCGACCCGGTGTCGATTCGATGATGGCGCGCCCCCCGGTCTGTCGTGCGAAGCCGTCCACCATCGACAGGCCGAGCCCCGTCCCCTGTCCGATCGCCTTGGTCGTAAAGAACGGATCGAAGGCCTTCTCGACCACGCTCGAGGACATGCCGGTACCCGTATCGGTGACCGCGATTACGACGTAATCGCGGCGCCCCCTGCCGATGTCGGTATCGGAAACGTTGCGCGTCTGGATGGTCAGTCGCCCGCCTGTCGGCATCGCGTCACGTGCGTTGATCGCAAGATTGAGCACGGCGCTCTCGAGCTGGCTGGCGTCGGACAGGGTGCGCCACAAGTCGTCGTGCATACGCAGTTCGAGCGTCACCTGCTCGCCGATGAGAGGGCGCAGCAGAAGGTTGAGCTCCCTGACGAGGGCATTGGCATCCACGTCGGACAAGGAAAGGGCCTGCTGGCGAGCGTAGGCGAGCAGTCGGTGGGTCAGGCCGGCGGCGCGCTTCACCGCGCCTCCCGCAGCGTCCAGGAGCCGTCGCGTGCCATCGGTGCGGCCGCTGTCCAGCCGCTCGGCGACGACCTCGATCGCGCCGCCGATCCCGCCGAGAATATTGTTGAAATCGTGTGCGATGCCGCCTGTGAGGCGACCCAGCGCCTCCAGCTTCTGGGCGTGGCGTTGTTGCTCGTCGATATCGCGCCGACGCTGGGTGTCGCGGCCCATGCCGTAGACCACGTCGCCGTCCGGAACGCAGGTCCATGCGAACCATCGGTAATTGCCATCTTTGCCGCGCAGGCGTAACTCGAGATCTTCGACGACATCGCCGTCGATCATCTGGCTGACGGCATCGCGTGCACGGTCCAGGTCGTCGGAGTGGACCAGTCGCTCGAAGTCGAGGCCCACCAGTTCGGCGTCGTCGTAACCGAGCTCGCTTTGCCAGGCGGGATTGGTGTCGCGGTAACGGCCGTCGCGACCGAGCACGACGTACAGGTCGCGCGAGATCGCCCAGATCTTTTCGCGGCCGCCGGTCATCGCCGACTCAGGGCTTGAAGGCGTCGACGCGGCCCGCCACCTGGCGACCGCGTTGCCACACCGCATCGATCGTCGTGGTCGCTTCGATGTTGGAAGAGGGGTCTTTGTCGAGCACGATGAAGTCGGCGCGTTTGCCGTTGGCGAGAACGCCACGGTCGTCGAGACTGAGCAGTTGCGCGGCGCTCTGCGTCGCGATATGGATGGCCTGCAGCGGGGTCAGGCCGGCATCGACCATGAGCGCGAGTTCGCGATGCTCGGCAAAGCCGGGAATGCGCAAGGGCATGGCCCCCGCGTCCGTACCGAAACCTATCTTCACGCCGGCGTCGTAGAGCGTCTTGAGGTTCTTCAGGTTTACCTGCAAGGCCTCTTCATTGACCGGTGTCGAGCCATCGTTGTTCACCTTGTCGCGCCAGGCACCGTCGGCAAACTGTCGGGCGAGATCGGGCTGCACCGCATGCTGAAAGAACGGCTGGTCCATCCAGCCGGGGTGGCGCGCGTAGACGAACGCCGCTTCATTGAGGTCGAGCGTGGCGATGTACCACGTGCCGTGCTGCTTCATCGCGTCGATGAATCCCGGGTCCACGGGCTTGTCGCGAACGCCATGGGCGAGGATGTCCACCCCCGCATCGACCAGCTGGCGCGCATCGTCCAGGTAGTAGACGTGCGCGGCGACGCGAAGGTGCTTCGCATGGGCTTCGTCGATCACGGCGTGCCAGATCTCCGGCTTCATCTTGACGGGCAGGCTGCCGTTGAAATCGTCCAGCCAGATCTTGACGAGGTCCGTCCCACGCGCTGCGGCTGCGTCCACGTCGGCGCGGGCTTCCTCCACCGTGCCGGGCCGGTCGAGCTGGTCCGGTCCTGCCTGCATCATCTTGGCCGGCGGTGCGCCGTTGGGTACGCCGATCCCGCGGTCGGCGCCGAACAGATCGGCCCCGTCTGCCTTGCCGGCATGGAGGTCGGCACGCAGGGGATAGAAGACGTCGGGATTGTTCACGCCCAGCGAGGTCACGGTGGTGACACCGTAGGCCCGCCACTGGCGTAGCTGGCGCAGGCTGTTGTCGCGCGTGTAGAGCGTGGGCAGGCCGCTCTTCGTGCCATCGACCGAACCAATGTGCCCGTGGTCGGACACCAGCCCGGGAATGATGGTCTTGCCCGTGTAGTCGATGACCTGGGTGCCTGCCGGCATCTTGGCGCGAAGCCCTGGCCCCATGAGCGAAATGTGGTCGCCGTCGATCACCATGGTGACGTCCTCGCGCGGCGGAGCGCCCGTGCCGTCGATGACGCGTGCCCCGCGGATCACGACGGCGGCGTTGGCGTAGCCGGCGGCTCCGGCCAGGGCGAGAGCGAGCAGGGTGGGGCGCAGCAGGGTCATGAGACGTCCTTCCAGATGATGGCTCGTCACGAATAATGCACGAGTTGCGAAGACCGCGTCGTTGCGAAATCCGTCGTGGCGCGGTTGTCACATGCGGTGCACGTCGAGCAGCCGAATCTCCGTACCCAATCCACCCCCGGAGCATCGTGCAATGGAAGAGAAAAACATCACCCCTATCGCGGACAAGCAGCGTGGCGGCATCGGTTACATCCTTCTTTGGGTGCTGGGCGTGCCGATTCCCGTCCTTATCCTGATCTTCCTCGTGCGCGGTTGCACCTGATCCACGAAGGCGTGCCCCGCGCCATTCGGGCACGTCCTGTCGTATAAGCTTCCGTGATCCATTGCGGAAGTGCCCATGTCCCGATCAAGCTTGCCGCGCAGCCCAGGTATCGACACGCTGCGCGGGATCAGTATCGTCCTCGTCGTGATCCACCACCTGGGTCTGCGGCTTCCGTTACATAAGACGGATGCCGCGGCCTGGGCGCCGGTGTTCGTCCTGAAGGGCCTGATCTTCAACGGCTACGAAGCCGTCTTCCTGTTCTTCGTCATATCCGGCTTCCTGATCACCCGTCACACGCTGGAACGCGACGGCGGCCTCGGGACCATCGACTGGCGCGACTTCTACACTCGCCGCGTAGCGCGCATCGCGCCCTGTCTCCTCGGCATCATCGCGCTCCTGCTCGCCTGCCACGTGTCAGGCGTGCCCAACTACGTGATCGATGCGACCCGGCAATCGCCGGCCGGTGCCACCTTGTCCGCCTTGACCTTTACCTTGAATGTCTACGAGGGAAGAACCGGTTGGTTGCCTGGCGGCTGGGATGTCCTGTGGTCGCTCTCGATCGAAGAAGTTTTCTATCTCGGCTTCCCGCTGATCTGTCTGGGCCTGGGCAGGACCCGGTGGCTCGCGCCGTTGTTGCTCTTGCTGGTGATCTCGGTGCCCTTTACCCGCGCGGCCATCGTGGGTAACGAAATCTGGCAGGAAAAAGCCTATCTGCCGGGGATGGGGGCCATCGCGGCTGGCGTGCTCGCCGCACTGTTCGTCGCGCGTCGCGGAGTGCTTTCGCCGACGACCCGTCGCTATCTTGCTGGCGTCGGCGTGCTAGCACTCATCCTGGTGATGTTCTCGGGAGGCTGGCTGTGGCATGCGGTCCACGAGGGGTATCTCCTCGTGCTGATCGGTGCGGCGGTGTGCCTGGTACTCGCTTCACCCGAAGGCGGGCGTGCTCTGCCCGGTACGGCCTGGCTGCGGTCGATGGGGCGGGCGAGCTACGAAATCTACCTGACGCACATGTTCGTCGTGTTCTCACTGGTGGGCGTGGCCAGGATGACCGGGACCGACACGGCGACGGGATGGATCTGGTACCTGCCCGCGATCGGCCTGTGCTGGCTGCTCGGCTGGCTCGTGTCGCATTACCTGTCGGACCCGACCAATCGCGTCCTTCGCCGTCGCATGCTCAGGCCTGCTCGCGTGGCCGCGACGGTGTGACCTCGTCGGCGAAGCTTTCCGCGTGCTCGGCGGGCCTGATTTTCGCGCCGCGTGCCACGGCGAGGCCGCGTGTGAGTTCGGCGCCGAGCAGGACGATGATCGAGGCGTAGTACACCCACGTCAGCAGGACGACGATGGCGCCGGCCGGACCATACGCACCGCCGACGGATGCGTGCTCGATATAGAGGCCGATGACGAACTTGCCTGCGGCGAACAGGACCGCCGTGAGGATGCCTCCGCGTGTCGCGTCTTTCCACGCGATCTGCGCATCGGGAAGCACGCGGTACATGGCACCGAAGGCGACGGCGAAAACGACGAAGGAGATGATCGCCTCGGTGAGTTGCCACGCCGTGGTATCGCCCGGAATCATAGCCTTGATCAGGCCGTTGATGACGAACGAGATGATCAGCAGGAAGGCGATGCCGACGAGCAGCCCGAAAGCACGGGCGCGCGTACGCAGCCAGCCGACCACGGCTTCGCCCGGTTTGGCCCGCAGTTTCCACACCCGGTTGAGGGTCGACTGGAGTTGGGTGAATACGGCAGACGCGCTGAACAGCGTGATGATCAGGCCGATCAGGCCGACCACGTTACCCAGGTGGGGGCGTTGCTGGGCGTTGTCGATAACGAGCTTGACGGCTCCGGCGCCCTGGGCGCCAATGACGCTGGTCAGGCTATCGACCAGGTCGTTCTGCCATTCCGGCCGGAGCGCTGCCAATACCCACAAAAGGAGCACCAGCAGGGGTGCGAAGGACAGGGCTGAGTAAAACGAAAGCGCCGCGGCCCGGGTCATCAACTCGTCGTCCGTAAAGCCGTCGATCGCAGTGCGGACGGACTTGGTCGCGAGATCGAACCAGCGGCGCAGGGACATGGTCAGGGGGCGCGGGAGCCCGTGGTGGGCCCCCGCGCAGCCAGATCAATGACGACGATCGGCATCACGTGCCTTGTCCGCTGCCTTGCCCACTTCCTTCTGGACCTTGCCGGCATTTTTTTCGATGTTGCCGGCGGCTTCCTTGGCGTGATTGCCCGTGACCTTGCCCACGACTTCCTTCACGGCGCCCTTGACTTCGTGTTTCGTGCCTTCGGTACGATTCTTGTCCATGTTGGAGTTCCTCTAGCAGACTCTGCGCGATTCGCAGCGGGATCGATCTAAGCGGTTACGGCATTACAGACGCGTGAAACGTTCGTGCGCTCGCATTCACTCGTTCAAGGTGGCGCGGGATAGTTCGACGCCTTCAGGATCTTCGCCAGGTGTGCCGCGTTGGTGGTAAGTATGGCGATGGTGCTGGCGACCTTCTCAGGCGTCTTTTTCAAGTCGATGTAGTCGGTATCGCTCATCGCTTCGCCCACCCAGTAGGCCGAACTTCCCGCAGGAATGGTGAAGCCGACGTCCGCGAGCGCCTGGTACAGCTCGGCGGTCACATGGTGAGCCCCATCCTCGTTGCCCACCACGCCGACGATGGCGACCTTGCCGAACGTGGGGTAGCGCCCATCGTCGCCGATGTCGCCGAGGATCGCGTCCATGCGCTCGAGCACGCGCTTTGACACGCTGGATGGCTGCCCCATCCAGATCGGCGTCGCGACCACGAGGATGTCGGCTGCCATCATCCGCTTGCGTAGCGCGGGCCAGTCATCACCAGAACCCTCGTCGTGCTTCACGCCGGGCTTGATGTTCAGGTCTACGACGCGCGCGTCATCGGTCTCGACGCCGTGTTTGCTCAGGCCGTCCAGTAATTGATCCAGCAGCTTCTGAGTCGACGAAGGTTTGGGCGACGGCGACAGCGTACAGTTCAATCCCAGTGCTTTCAGCGACATGGTGGTCTCTCCGATGGAAAGATCACACCGTGAGGCCACGTACGTGCAATGCGCGTCGTCTTCAGGTGCATACGACGCGGCGGTCTTTGGTTAGCATGACGCCCATGTTTTCCTTACCTAAGACGGCGACCGCGCCGTTCTGTCCCTCCGAAGTCGCCGGCTCGATCGTGGTCCCGGCGGAACTGCCGTGGTGGAAGAAGGCCGCGCGTTTTGCCGGACCGGGTCTGCTCGTGTCCGTTGGCTACATGGACCCGGGTAACTGGGCGACGGACATCGAGGCCGGCTCGCGTTTCGGCTACCGGCTCCTCTTCGTCGTCCTGCTGTCCAGCCTCGCGGCCATCCTCTTGCAGTGCCTGGCGGCGCGGCTCGGCATCGCCACGCGCAAGGATCTCGCGCGGTTGTCCAGCGAGCGTTATCCGAAGGTCGTGGGGCGGGTGCAGTGGGTGCTTGCGGAGATATCGATCATTTCCTGCGACCTGGCCGAAGTGCTGGGCAGCGCACTGGCCTTCAAGCTGCTGTTCAACGTGTCCCTGCCTGTCGGCGTGGCGTTGACGGCGCTGGACACCTTCATCGTGCTCGGCCTGCAAGGGCAGGGGTTTCGTCGGGTCGAGGCGATCATCCTGGGGCTGGTCGGCACCATCGGCGTCTGCTTCGTGGTTCAGTTGTTCCTGCTCGGACCGGACTGGGCCGCCGTGGCGGCGGGCTTCGTTCCGTCTCTGCATGCCTTGTCGTCGCGCGAGCCACTGTACCTGGCCATCGGCATCCTCGGCGCGACGATCATGCCGCATAACCTTTACCTGCACTCGTCGATCGTGCAGACACGCGCCGTATCCGGTGACGAGGGCAAGCGCGCTGCGATCAGGTTGACGCGGGTCGACACGATCGCCTCGCTGGGTCTGGCGCTACTCATCAATGCATCGATCCTCATCGTGGCGGCTTCCGCCTTCCACCGCACGGGGCGCACCGACGTGGCGGATATCTCCGATGCATATCAGCTGCTGGCGCCGATCGCCGGAAGCACCGTCGCCGCCATGGCCTTCGCGATCGGTCTGTTCGCCTCCGGGCAGAGTTCGACCTTCACCGGCACCATCGCCGGTCAGGTAATCATGGACGGGTTCCTGCAGATGAAGCTTCCCTGCTGGCAGCGGCGGCTGATCACGCGAGGGCTGGCCATCATCCCGGCCTTTATTGGCGTCGTGACGATGGGCGATCGTGCGATCGGTGCCTTGCTCGTGGCCAGCCAGGTGGTCCTGAGCCTGCAATTGCCCTTCGCGATGTATCCGTTGATCCGCTTCACCGACGATCGCCGTCTGATGGGCGTGTTCGCCAATAGCCGCCTCGTATCGTGCTCGGCATGGTTTCTCTTCCTGGTGATTTCGGCGGCCAATCTATGGCTGGTTGCCCAGGTGTTCGATCTGGCGTGACGTCGGGCTGACATATGCATCACATGGCGGCCGGCAGTCTCGGCACCCGACGACATTCACCGGACCTGACCCGATGCAAAGCCCCGCCGTTCCGGAAACGCCAGGCACCTCGCCCGTCATCCCGGAAGAAAAGCCGAACGCCCCCAAGCCGGAAACCCCGGGCACCGATCCCACGCGAGATCGCCCACAGGAGCGTCCGCCGCATCCCGACGATCCCGAAGACGATGGCGTCCCCAAGCCGTCGGCGCCTGAGGCGCTGGATATTCGCATCCCCTGATAAGAAGGAAGGCGCAGCGAACGGCGAGCAGCCGTTCGGCCGCCGCGAGAAAGGCGGCGCACACCAGGGGTGCTACGGGAAGGGAAGCCGCCGCCAGGAAGGCGGCGCGGACCAGGGCAAGGAAGGCATCCTGATCGTCATGGGGTCCGCATGCTGCGGGCCCGTCGATCAGAGAGCGTCGCCGCTCAGACGGCTGGCGACTTCGCCAAGCCAGTCGTAACCGTCCATTTCGCCGCCGAACAGGTCCATGCCGGCCGTGTCGGCGGCGAGGTAGCCATTCGAGAATTCGAAGGTCGAGATACCGTAATCGTTGCGAAGCTCATTCATATCGTCTCTCCCAGTCTTTAACGGGACCGGTAATCCATCGTCTGACGCCGCGCCGCCGGTCTCTGGCGTGGCGTGGACCTTGCGCTGCTGCAGGCCGGTAGTAGGGCGCTGAGCGACTGGTCCGTTTCGTTTGGTGAACAATAGGTTCGTTAGTCTTTCGTCACGCCCTGTCCGGGCCCAATTTCTGTACTAACCAGTTTCCTACGCAGCCCTTTCTATGGGCGCCCTCTGGCTTTACAAGGGCTTTCAAGCGTTAAAAGCTTGGACAGCGGGTGTAAGCAAAAGKTTCAAAAAAAATACATCCGGGCGGTTGCGGCGGTGTTACCGGATTCTTGCGGCGGCCTTTCGTTCGCCGTTTGCGCCCGATCTGTTAACCCAAGTTTAACTCAAGGGGCATCGACTCGCCACGTAGGGCATGAGCATCCGTTCAGCTAGAATCGACCTTCCCCCCCGGCCCCAAGCCGGTTTGACCGCATTTGTACGAGGAGTTCCACCATGAAGTCTCGCGCCGCCGTTGCCTGGGAGGCAGGAAAGCCGCTCTCCATCGAAGAAATCGATGTTCAGGGTCCGAAGGCAGGCGAAGTCCTCGTGCGCATCGTGGCTACCGGTGTGTGCCACACCGACGCCTACACGTTGTCGGGCGATGACCCAGAGGGTGCCTTCCCGGTGATCCTCGGCCATGAAGGCGGTGGCATCGTGGAGGAAGTCGGGGAGGGCGTGACCTCGCTCAAGCCCGGCGACCACGTCATTCCGCTCTATACGCCCGAATGCGGCGAGTGCAAGTTCTGCCTGTCGGGCAAGACGAATCTCTGCCAGAAGATCCGCCTCACGCAGGGCAAGGGCCTGATGCCGGACGGCACCTCGCGTTTCTCGCTCGGCGGCAAGCCCTTGCTTCACTACATGGGCACGAGCACCTTCAGCGAGTACACGGTGCTGCCGGAGATCTCCCTGGCGAAGATCAACAAGGAAGCGCCGTTGGAAAAGGTGTGCCTCCTGGGCTGCGGGATCACCACCGGCATTGGCGCGGTGCTGAACACCGCCAAGGTGGAGCCGGGTTCGACCGTGGCGGTCTTCGGTATGGGTGGCATTGGCCTGTCGGTCGTGCAGGGCGCGGTGATGGCGAAGGCCTCGCGCATCATCGTGGTCGATACCAATCCGTCGAAGTTCGAGATGGCGAGGATGCTGGGCGCCACTGACTGCATCAATCCGCGCGACTACCCGGATACCCCGATTCAGCAGGTCATCGTCGATCTGACCGACGGCGGCGTCGACTATTCGTTCGAGTGCATCGGCAGCGTCGATGTGATGCGCGCCGCGCTCGAGTGCTGCCACAAGGGCTGGGGCGAGTCGATCATCATCGGCGTCGCCGGTGCCGGTCAGGAGATCCGCACACGCCCGTTCCAGCTGGTGACGGGGCGCGTATGGCGCGGTTCCGCGTTCGGCGGTGTGAAGGGGCGCAGCCAGTTGCCCGGCTATGTCGATCGTTACATGGGCGGTGAGATCAAGATCGACCCGATGATCACGTATACGATGGGGCTGGAAGACATCAATCGCGCCTTCGACCTCATGCACGAGGGCAAGGCCATTCGCTCCGTCATTATTTATTGAGCTTGCCGATGAATGCATCGATCGACCTGATCCGCCGCTACCACGAGGCGTTCAACCGCGCCGACTGGCCAGGCATGCTGGCCTTGTTGGACGAGAACGTCATTCATGATCTCAACCAGAGCGGTCGTGAAGTCGGGCGGGAGCGCTTCGCGGCCTTCCTCCAGCGCACGACCGTGAGCTATGTCGAGCAGTTGAAGAACGTGGTCGTCATGGCGAACGAAACCGGCAGCCGGGGTGCGGCGGAATACATGATCCACGGCGTGTACAAAGCCACCGACGAAGGACTACCCCTGGCTCAGGGGCAGTCGTATGCCCTGGCCGGAGGCGCCTTCTTCGAGATCGCCGACGGCAGGATCCTGCGGGTCAGCAACTACTACAACCTCGAAGACTGGCTTTCCCAGATCCGTCGGATCGATGTCGACTGAGCCTTGAACGGGCAGGCAACGGGCCGCAGGTCTTCTTCGACCCGTTGCCCTCTCAAGGTTGAGCATGCCCTGGACGAACCCGTACTTCGATCGTTCGAAGGAACACCATACGCCGGAAGGATTCCGTAACCTTGAACCGGAAACACGGCCACCCGGTGGCCTGAAACGCTGGCGCAAGGAGCGCAAGGAGCAGCAGCTCCCGCGTCCCCCCGAGGCTGGCTACGAGGCGTTTGCCCGCCGTTGGTGGCAGGCCGCGGATGTCAGTGGTAATCAGGATGCGGCGTGGTGGCTCGGCCACGCGACCGTCCTGGTCCGACACCAGGGTCTTACCGTCCTCACCGATCCCGTGCTGGGGCAACGTGCCTCGCCGCTCTCGTTCGCCGGCCCGGCGCGCCGCACGATGACTCCCGTCGACGTGGCTGGCCTGCCGGCCATCGATGTGGTGGTGATTTCGCACAACCACTACGACCATCTCGACAGCGCGACCGTGCATGCGCTCGCCCGGCGATTTCCCCAGGTCGTTTTCCTCGTGCCTCTCGGCTTGAAGCGGTGGTTCGACAAGGCCGGTATCGGCAATGTGCGTGAGCTGGACTGGTGGGCGAGCACCGAAGTGCGAGGTGCCATGTTCACCTTCGTGCCGGCACGGCACTGGAGTGCGAGGACGCTGTGGGACCGTAACCGATCGCTCTGGGGCGGCTGGGTCATGGACCATCAGGGCTTTCGTTTCTGGTTCGCGGGCGATACAGGCTATTCGGACAAGCTTGCCGAGATCGGCCGCCGGGCAGGTCCGATCGATCTGGCTGCCATTCCCATCGGGGCCTACGCGCCTCGCTGGTTCATGCAAGGTCAGCATGTCGACCCCGCACAGGCGGTGCAACTGCACCGGGAGGTCGGCTGCAAGCGCTCCATCGCCATTCATTGGGGGGTGTTCGAACTGGCCGACGACCAACTGGACGAGCCACCCCGGTTGCTCGGCGAGGCCCTGGCCGGAGCGGGCCTGACGGAGGACGATTTCATGCTCCTCAACATCGGCGGCCGAATTGCGCTCTAATGGTGGACCCGATCAACCGAAAGCCGCCCATCATGTCGTTTCATGAATTCCGCCTCGAAGGCGACTACGTCGAACTCAACCTGCTGCTGAAGCTTGCCGGCCTCGCCGGAAGCGGTGGCGAAGGCAAGCGTTTCGTCGCCGATGGCCTGGTGACGGTCGACGGTGTCGTCGAGTTGCGTAAGACGCACAAGGTCCGCGCTGGCCAGTTGGTCAAGTTTGGCGATGAAGAAATCAGCGTGTTGCCCGAAGAGGATTGAGCGTCGGATCCGCGCATTAAAAAACCCGGCGCCTCGCGGCGCCGGGTTTTTTCGTTCATGCGCCTGGCATTACATGCCCGACGAGGACGACTTGGCCGGAGCCGCGGTGTCGCCCGTGGCCGCCTTCTTGTGCGCCTTCTTGTGGGTCGACTTCATGCTGCCATCGGACTTCATGGCGCCGTCCGACTTCATGGCGTCACCGGACTTCATCGAGCTGTCCGAGGACGTGGCCGACGTGTCGGAGGTACCCGACTTCATCGCATCGCTGCTCGTCTGCGTGGGCGTGGCACTCTTGTCGGCTTTCTGGGCGGCATCCTGCGCGAAGGCCGCGCCGCTCATGACGGTACAACCAGCCAGCATCGCGAGGATCAGTTTCGTGTTGCGCATGACGTAGCTCCTGGAACTTGTGGCGCCGATAGGAACATTGCGATACCCGGCGCGTAGGCATCGCTCACCGGTGACCCGGACTGAGTGCGTGGTGCAGAAGCTATCCCTTTTTCGATGAACGTTGCTCTTGCAACGCAGCATTTCCTAGGCGTTCGTTCAGGTGAAAATTAGCGTCCGTTAAGTGACGGCGCGGGATGCGTCATGTGAGCGCGACGCCCGTCAATGAAAGTCGCGCGAGACCGAGCCCAAAGCCGGAAGCAGGTCACTGAAATCGTGAAGACGATTCGCTATCAGATGGCGCACGCCGTCGATCGACTGCCACTGCCCGTCGACGGCGAGGAGCACCGCATCGAGCAGCGCCTGGCGGAAGGCTTCGGCCACCTTGGGCCGCACGATCACGTTGACCTGGCCGGTCTCGTCTTCCAGCGTGACGAAGGTGATGCCGCTGGCGGTCTGGGGACGCTGGCGCACCGTGACCAGGCCGGCGTGGCGAAGCCAGGCCCCGTTGCGCGTGGTTTCAAGCTCACTGGCGCGCCGCACGCGCCGGGACTGCAAATTCTTGCGAATCAGGCCGAGCGGATGCGCGGTAAGAGAGAGTCCCTGGGTGGCGTAGTCGGCGAAGACATTTTCCGCGAGCGTAGGCGGTCGCAGGGTGGGGCGTTCCTCGGCGACGTTGTCGAGCAAGGGTAACGTGCGTTCGATGCCGGAACTCTCCCAGCGTGCCCGATGGCGATGACCGCTGAGAACGCGCAGGGCGCCCGCGTCGGCCAGGCGTTCGCGCTCGAAGCGGTTCATTCCCGCGCGATGGGCGAGATCGGCCAGGTCGCGGAAGGGAGCGGCCGTGCGTGCGTTAGCGATCCGCGCACCGAGATCGGCGGAGAGACCACCGATAAGACGCAGTCCCAGGCGCAGGGCGAAGGGCTGGGTCTTCATCGCACCGGCTTTCCCTGGCAGGGGCTCCAGCGTGCAATCCCAGTCGCTGCGGGTGACATCCGGTGGACGTACTTCCACGCCATGCCGACGCAGGTCGGCGACCAGTTGCGCCGGCGCGTAGAAACCCATGGGCTGGCTGTTGAGCAGTGCGCAGGTGAAGATGGCCGGATGGTGGCATTTCATGAAAGATGAGGCATAGGCGATCAGGGCGAAGCCGGCCGCATGCGATTCGGGAAAACCGTAACTACCGAAGCCCTTGATCTGGTCGATGATCTGCTGGGTGAATTCGGGCGAGTACCGGTTCTTCGCCATGTTGCGACGAATCTTCGGTTCGAATTTCTCCAGGCCGCCCCGACGCTTCCACGCCGCCATGGATCGGCGTAGTTCGTCCGATTCGCCGGCCGTGAATTTCGCGACGACCTGCAGGAGTGCCATGACCTGCTCCTGGAAGATCGGCACACCGAGCGTGCGCTCCAGCACGGGTCGTACGTTATGTTCGTAGACGATCTCGTCGGCGCGAAGCTTTCGCCGCTGCAGGTAGGGATGGACCATGCCGCCCTGGATGGGGCCGGGCCGGACGATCGCCACCTGGATGACCAGGTCGTAATAGCACGTCGGTTTCAGCCGCGGCAGCATGGACATCTGCGCGCGCGATTCGATCTGGAAAACACCGACGGTGTCGGCTTTCTGGATCATGTCGTAAGTAGCGTCGTCCTTCATGGGGATATCGGCGAGACGGCGGTAATCCTCACCACCATGAAGGCGTAGAAGGTCGATCGCCTTGCGCATGCAGGTGAGCATGCCCAGCGCCAGGCAGTCGACCTTGAGCAGCTTCATCGTTTCCAGRTCGTCCTTGTCCCACTGGATGATCGTGCGATCGTCCATCGCTGCGTTCTCGACGGGCACGAGGTAATGCAGTGGCGTATCGGAAATGACGAAGCCACCCACGTGCTGCGAGAGGTGCCGGGGCATGCCGTTGAGTTCCTCCACCAGCACGACCAGCTGGCGGATGGTCCGGCTGGTGATGTCGAAGCCGCGCTCCTGCAGGCGAACGGTGATCGGCACGTCGCCATGGGCATGCGAGTAGGCGTGACTGAGCTGATCGAGCTGGTCTTCGGACAGCCCGAGCGCGCGCCCGACGTCGCGGGCGGCGCTTTTGCGCCGGTAGCTGATCACGGTGGCGGCGAGCGCGGCGCGTTCGCGCCCATATTTGTTGAAGACGTACTGCAGCACTTCCTCGCGGCGTTCGTGCTCGAAGTCGACATCGATATCCGGCGGTTCGTCGCGTTCGATGGAAATGAAACGCTCGAACAGGGTGGAGGTCTGCGCCGGATTGACCTCGGTGATGCCCAGGCAGAAGCAGACCACGGAGTTCGCGGCCGAGCCGCGACCCTGGCAGAGGATGTCGCGCGAGCGGGCGAACCGCACGATGTCCTGCACGGTGAGGAAGAAGGCTTCGTACTCCATCTTGCCGACGAGCGTCAGCTCTGTCTCGATGCGCTCGACCAGCTTTTCGGGGATGCCTTCGGGCCAGCGCGTGGCGGCGCCGGCATAGGTGAGCTGGCGCAGGTAGGCCGGCGCGTCCATGCCTTCGGGCACCAGTTCACGGGGATAGACGTAGTTGATCTTGCGGATGTCGAAACCGGTACACCGCGCTGCCACGACGAGCGTCTCGTCGATGAGGTCGAGGGGATAGATGCGCGCAAGGGCTTCGCGTCGACGCAGATGGCGCTCGCCATTGGGAAACAAGGCATGACCTGCCTCGGCAACGGGGCGATTGAGGCGGATCGCTGTCATCACGTCCTGCAGGACACGTCGCCGGCGCAGGTGCATGTGGACATCGCCGGCGGCGACACAAGGCAGTGCATGACGTGCACCGAGTTCGCGCAGGGCGGCCAGTTCGACCTCGTCGTGCTGGCTGCGATGCAGTTCCACGGCAAGCCACGCGCGGCCACTGAAGTGGGTCGCCACCCAGTGTGCGCGGTCGTCGTGCAGGGAAGCATCGGTGGCGGCCAGGGGGCCGGGGATCCATAGCACGCAGAGACCTTCGGCCAAAGACTCGAAGTCCGTGCGATGCGCTTCATAGCGGCCCTTGGGGGCACGCCGCCGGGCCAGGGTGATGAGCCGGCATAGTTCGGTGTAGCCCGCCTGGTTCTCCACCAGCAACACCAGGACGGTCCCATCTTCAAGGCGGAACTCGCTGCCCACGATCAGGGGCAGGCTGGTTTCCAGCGACGCCTCCAGGGCACGCACGATGCCGGAAAGGGAGCACTCGTCGGTGATGGCCAGCGCGTCGTACCCGATGTCCTTCGCACGTTCGAACAGTTCGCGCGCGTTGGACGCGCCACGCTGGAAACTGAAGTCACTCAGTGCATGCAGTTCGGCATAGGCGGGGACAAGGGCATCCCCATCGTTGGCGGGAGGCGGCAGTTCGAAGGGAAGCATGGGAGCTCAGGCGAACCAGCCGTGCAGCATCCAGCCGTCGAGGGTGCCGGGTGGCAGGTAGGCCCACGCTTGCTGTCCCTGCGCCGTGCGCACGATGTAGTAATCGCGACGTGCATCGGCACCGTCCCACCAGCCGCTTTCGATGCGTTCGGGACCGGCGAGGACGGCGACCGGATCCGGCCGCATCGGCATGGGACGAGGCAGCAACCAGAGTGGCCGGCGCCGACGTGGCAAGGAAACGACAGGGCCGGGCGTGCCATAGCGCATGGCGCGCTCGGGTCGATGGTCGGCCACCAGGGCAATCTGCCGCAACGCGGCGTCGCCCAGGCGCGCACGCAGTCGTTCGTCCAGGGTGGGCCAGTCGAGACCATCACCACGAACGGGCTCGAACAGGTCGCGCAGGGGCGGCCGGAAGACCGGTAACTCGTCGGCGACGAGTTCGATCGCCCGCGCCGGCGACGGTAACGTAGCCCGTTCGAGGCGGGTGCGTGCCAGTTCGAAAAGGCGCTCGGCTTCGCGCTGGGGCGCTGCCATGGCGACGACGATACGGGTGCTCTCGCCGCGGGCGTGTTCGAGCGTCAGGGTGAAACGCTGCACGCCGCCGTCGCGTGCCGCAAGCAGGTTGGCCAGTTCGCGGGTCAGGCGACGCAAGGGGAACAGCAAGGGCTGGCTGCCATCGAGCTCGCTGTCGAACTCGATTTTCTGCTGGAAATTCGCCGGTGGCTGCCAGGCGGGCAGGGCATGCGCGGACTGACCACGAATGCGATCGAGCCAGGCGACGCCGTCGCGGCCGATGCGCCGGGTCAATTCGGGACGGGGCAGGCGGAAGATGTCTTCCAGGCGGCGGAAGCCCATCGCATGCAACGACTTCACCATGCTGGCGGAAAGACCACTTTGGCCCAGTGGCAAGATGGCCAGCATGCGCAGCACGCCTTCGCGTTCCGGCAGCACCATGCCATCCGCGCTCGCGGCAAAGATCCACGAGGCGGAAGCGAACGGCGTGGCCGCGATAGTGTGTGGATGGCCCTGTTCGAGCAGACCGCTACGCAGGCGTTCGGCGAGTACCGGCCACCCATCGAACAGGCGCAGGCTGGCTCCCACTTCCATCAGGATGGCCTGCGGCGGCGCGAGGCTCACATGCCCGCTGAATTGGTAGCACCAGGCAGCGATACCGGCGAGCAGGCGGGTTTCCGCATCACGGTCACGTGGGCGTACGTCGAGGGCCGGGCATAGCGCCCGCGCGGCGGCGACGCTCTGCCCGCGGCGTACGCCCAGGCTCGCGGCTTCTTCATTGGCGGCGGCGATCAGGCGCTGGCGCGCGTGGCCGTCGAGGAGAGCGGAGGGGCCTGCCTCCGGTGTCGCGGCGAAGGCGGCGGAGAACGCCAGGCCGGGAAAACGGAGGCAGGCCCAAAGCATGGCTGCGTAAGAGGGGCGACGACGGAGCGTCCGTCACGACGGCGTGTGGAACGCGGCGTCATGACGGGATCCATCAGGCCCGCATGCGCAGCAGCGGAGCGGTGGTAGTCAGCATACCGCGCGACTTGAGGACATCCACATAGGTGGCCTCGTCACTGTTGCTGACCTTGAGACGGAGCGCCGCCGGGCTGTTCTGCTCGGCATGCGTGGCCGGCCGGAAAATCATGGCGCAGGCGTCGCCGGTTTCGGCGGCCAGCTGGAGGCGTCGCAGGCTGCGGTAATCGATGTCCGGCAGCCAGCCGACCACGGCGCCGCAGCAACCCGAGCGCAGGCACTGTTCCATGCTCCATGCGGCCTCGGTGCTGCCCGCATGGATTTCATGCAGGAAGCGCAGGTCGACACCGGCGGCGGCAAGCGCGGGGGCATACGGCAGATAAGGCGGCGCCACGAAGATCACCCGGCGGTGTTCCTGGGTCAGTGCGGCGAGCGCCGGCATGACCAGGTCCAGTTCGCCCAGGCCGTCGTGCTCGAACAGGATTTCGCTGAGCGCGCCCTGCGGCCAGCCGCCGCCGGGCAGTTTCGCATCGAGCGAGGTCCAGCCCGTGGACAGCGCGCGGACACGCGGCTGACGATCGGCGGAACGCCGCCAGATACCGGGATGGTCGAGCACCTGAGCGAGATTCGGGGAAGCGATGGCGTTCATGGTCAGGTCCTGCGGATGATGCCGACGTAACGCCCTTCGATGGCGAACGCGTGGCGACGGGGGTCGACTTCGATCGGCTCGAAGTCGGGATTTTCAGGCAGTAACAGGAGGCGGTTGCGGTCGTGCTTGAGGCGTTTCACGGTGACTTCGTCGTCCAGCCGCGCGACGACGATCTGGCCGTCGGTGGCGACAGCCGTCTTGTGCACGGCGAGCAGGTCGCCATCCAGGATGCCGGCATCACGCATGCTCAGGCCGACGACTCGCAGGAGGTAATCGGCGCGAGGGCGGAACAGCGCGGGGTCGACTTCCAGTTGCGATTCGATGTTTTCCTCGGCGAGGATGGGCGAGCCGGCGGCGACGCGGCCGATCAGCGGCAGCTCGTTGGCGGCAGGGCCACGGAGGTTCGATGCCAGGCCGGCGGGTAGGCGCAGGCCGCGGTGCTGCGGGGAGCGCTCCAGCACGCCCTTGCGGACCAGGGACTCGACGCAGGCCTGTGCCGAGCTGTGGCTGGAAAAGCCCAGGGCATCGGCGATCTCGCGCAGTGTCGGCGGAAGCCCTTGCGTCTGCAGGTATTCCTGCAGGAAGGAAAGGGTCTTTTGCTGACGCTCGGTAAGGGTAGGTGTCGACATGCGTACATTTGTACACATGCCGGGGGAGCGGTGCAAGGGGGAGCTTCGATTACGGGATGCCTCAAGGGCATGTCGCCCTATCTCAGTCCGGTTTCCCCCTACGCGAAGTCGAGGGCAAGGGGGACTAGAGGTAGCGTGTCATTAGGCCAACCATGGACAAACCTTCGGAATAAGCCGTCTGAGCGGCCCAGAGATTGCCATGAGCGCTGCCTTTACCTCCGGTGCGATATCTACCCCTCAGTCCGCTGGATGCAGGCAGCTTGCATGCAACCCCTCGCCAACGCAGGATGCCGCCATGGAACATAGACTTACCCAGCTGGAAGTCACCACCCAGCATATCCAGGATGATCTCCGCGGCTTGCGTACCGAGGTGCGTGATTTCAAAGGAGGGATGCGCGACTTCCAAAAGGAAGTCCGTTCCGAATTCCGCGACGTCCGCTATCAGGCCCGCACGGATTTCCGCCTCCTGTTCGGCGCGCTCATCACCGTCGCCGTGGGTATGGCTGCCCTGATGGCCAAGGGTTTCCACTGGGTCTAGCGTCGTCTTTGGACTGATCCGACACCATTCGTGCATTTCTTGTTGCACGTTTATGCATGTTTACGTACATTGATGCGCATTCCTTGTTCCCGGAATCTGCATGAATCCCGTACGCGCTACCCGTTTGATCTTTCTGCTTTCAGGTATAGGCATGGCCAGCTGGGCACCGATGGTGCCTTACGCCAAGGCGCGCCTGGCCCTCGATGACGCGACGCTAGGCCTCGTGCTGCTGTGCATGGGTTTCGGCGCGGTGATCGCCATGCCCCTGGCGGGTTTCCTTAGCCATCGCTTCGGCCACCGCGACGTGATCGGCGTGAGTGGCTTGCTGGTTTGCCTGGCCTTGCCGTTGCTGACCCTTGCACCGAGCGTCTGGTGGCTGGGCGCGGCCTTGCTGTTCTTCGGCGCCTCGCTGGGCGTGGTCGACGTGGCGATGAATGCACACGCGGTCGATGTCGAGAAGCAGCAGGGCAGGCCGATGATGTCCGGCTTCCACGGCTTGTTCAGCGTGGGCGGACTGGCCGGTTCGGCTGGCATGGCGGCCCTTTTGCACACAGGGGCGCCTCTGACGGGGAGCGCGATCGCGGTATCGATCCTGTTGCTGGTCATCGTCGCCACGCAGTGGCGGCACTTCCTCGTCCGTCACGATGACGGCTCCGGTGAGCCGCACGCACCGTTCCGACTGCCAGGCGCTGCCGTCTTCCTTCTCGGTTTCCTGTGCATGGTGGTGTTCCTGGCCGAGGGCGCCATGCTCGACTGGAGCGCGGTGTTCCTGCGCTTCTCGCGCGGTTTCGAGCCGTCGGTCGCCGGCCTGGGCTACGCGGCGTTCTCGGTGGCCATGGCCGTGGGACGCCTGCTTGGCGACCGCATCACTGCCGCCTTTGGCCCGGTCAACATCGTTCGTTTCGGTAGCCTGATCGCCGCTGCTGGCTTTTTCCTCGCTACGGTGCTGCCTTGGGGGCCTGTCGCCCTGCTTGGTTTCGCCATGGTTGGCATCGGTGCCTCGAACATCGTGCCCGTGCTGTTCAGTGCCGCCGGCCGGCTGCCCCGGACATCGCCCAGCATCGCCATCGCCACGGTGACCTCGCTGGGTTACGCCGGCATGCTCGCCGGGCCGGCAGTCATCGGGTTCGTCGCCAAGGCAAGCACGCTGTCGGTTGCTCTGGCCGGCGTCGCGGGCCTGCTCATCGTGGTATCCCTCTGCGCATCCATTGCGCGCCGTTGATCAAGGAGTCAGGCATGCATTCCAAACGCAATGTAGTCATCTTCGATTTCGGCGGCGTACTCGTCGACTGGAACCCCCGTTATCTCTACAGCAAGCTGTTCGGCGACGACGAAGCCGGTATGGAACGTTTCCTCGCTGAAGTGACCACGCCGGAATGGAACCTGCAGCAGGATGCCGGCCGGTCATGGGAGGAAGCCGTTCGTTTGCTGAGCGCCGAGCATCCCACCCAGGCCGACCTGATCGCCGCTTACCAGCATCGTTGGGAAGAGACGCTTGGCGGTCCCATCGACGACAGCCTGCATATCCTGCGCGAGCTCAAAGATGCCGGGCATCCCTTGTATGGGCTGACCAACTGGTCGCACGAGACCTTTCCGATCGCACGCCAGCGGTATGCCTTCTTCGATTGCTTCGATGGCATTGTGGTGTCGGGCGAGGAGGGCATGATCAAGCCCAATCCGAAGCTCTACGAAACCCTGCTCGAGCGCTACGACATCGATCCGACGTGCGCCATCTTCATCGATGACAACAAGGTCAACGTCGAGGCCGCCGAAGCCCTCGGAATCCACGGCATTCATTTTCATACGCCAGCCCAATTGCGCGCCGAACTGATCAAGCTCGGGTTCCTGCCTAAATGAACGTGCCGGATACGACGCTGCCGCGCGAGCGGCAGCAGCTGATCCTCGAGCGCCTGCAACGCGATGGCAAGGTCATCGCGGCGGATCTCGCTCAGGAGTTCCGTGTCTCGGAAGATTCGATCCGTCGTGACCTGCGCGACCTCGCTGCGCAGGGCTTGTGTCGCCGTGTCTACGGCGGCGCCCTGCTTGCCGTGAACATACCGCCCCTGGGCGAGCGCCACGCCGAGCGCACCGAACTGAAACGCGCGCTGGGGCGCACGGCACTTGGCCTCATCGGCACGGGGCAGATCCTCTTCATCGATGCCGGTTCCACCAACACGGTGCTGGCGAAGATGCTGCCCGATCACAGCGACCTGACCGTGGTGACCAATGCGCCCGATGTCGCGCTGGCGGTGCTGGGGCGGCCGGGCTTCGACGTGATCCTGCTCGGCGGCAAGCTCGATCCTGCGATCGGCGGTGCGATCGGCTCGCGCACGGTACGCCAGGCCCAGGACATTCGCGCGGACCTGTGCTTTCCAGGCGTTTGTGCGATCGATCCTCAGCGTGGGCTATGGACCTACGACGAGGAAGAAACGGTGTTCAAACAGGCGATCATCGAGGCCAGTGGCGAAACAGTCGCTATCGCCACCCCCGACAAGCTGGTGGCGTCGGCGACGCATCACACGGCACCGATCACGGGTATCTCGCATCTGGTGGTCGCCGCGGATACGGAGGCGGCCGTGGTGGCGCGTTATCGTGCCGCGGGTGTGACCGTGCACATGTAACACCTGCTGTTGTAGGAGCCGATTTATCGGCGATTGGGTCTTGCGGCAACACCCATCGCCGATAAATCGGCTCCTACCAGGCGTTTAGCCTCGTAGGAGCCTTCTTTCAGCCGGCTTTTTTCTTCGCAAGGCGCAGCCAGGTGTCGACGACGGTATCCGGGTTGAGCGATACCGATTCGATGCCTTGCTCCATCAGCCACTCGGCGAGATCCGGGTGGTCGGACGGACCCTGGCCGCAGATGCCGATGTACTTGCCCTTGGCGCGAGCCGTGCTGATCGCCATCGAAAGCAGCTTTTTTACCGCCGGATCGCGTTCGTCGAACAGGTTGGCGACGATGCTCGAATCGCGATCCAGGCCGAGGGTGAGCTGGGTGAGATCGTTCGAGCCGATCGAGAAGCCGTCGAAGATGTCGAGGAACTCGTCGGCCATCAGGGCGTTGGAGGGCACCTCGCACATCATGATGACCTTGAGGTCGTTCTCGCCCTGCACGAGGCCGTTCTTGCGCAGCACTTCGATCACCTTGCGGCCTTCGTCCAGCGTCCGCACGAAGGGAATCATGATCCATACGTTGGTCAGGCCCATCGTTTCACGCACGTACTTGGCCGCCTTGCACTCGAGTGCGAAGGCGTCGGCAAAGCCCGGATCGACGTAACGGCTGGCGCCGCGGTAACCGATCATCGGGTTTTCTTCGTGCGGCTCGTAGCGGGAACCGCCGAGCAGGCCGGCGTATTCGTTCGATTTGAAGTCGGACAGGCGCACGATCACCGGTTTCGGATATACCGAGGCGGCGATGGTGGAGATGCCCTCGGCAAGGCGATCGACATAGAACGAGACCGGATCCTTGTAGCCGGAAATGCGCGCATCGATGCGTGCCTTGGTTTCCGGGTCCTGCTTGGCGTACTCGAGCAAGGCCTTTGGATGCACGCCGATGTGGCTGGCGATGATCATTTCCAGGCGGGCCAGGCCGATGCCGGCGTTCGGCAGCATGCCGAAATCGAATGCGCGCTCAGGGTTGGCCACGTTCATCATGATTTTCAGCGGCGCGTCGGGCATCGCGCCGAGGTCGGCAGTGATGCGATCGAACTTGAGCAAGCCCTCGTAGATCGTGCCCGTGTCGCCTTCGGCGCAGGACACGGTGACTTCGGCACCGTCCGGAATCGTCTCCAGCGCGTTACCGCAACCGACGACGGCCGGCACGCCGAGCTCGCGGGCGATGATCGCCGCGTGGCAGGTGCGCCCGCCACGATTGGTCACGATCGCTGCGGCGCGCTTCATCACCGGCTCCCAATCGGGATCGGTCATGTCGGCCACGAGTACGTCGCCCGGCTGCACCTTGTTCATGTCGGCCAGCGAGCGAATCACGCGTGCCTTGCCGGAACCGATCTTCTGGCCGATGGCCCGGCCTTCGGTCAGCACCTTGCTCTTTTCGTTGAGCTGGAAGCGCTCGAGCGTCGTCGTAGTGCCACGGGATTTTACCGTTTCCGGGCGTGCCTGGACGATGTAGAGCTTGCCGGTGTTGCCGTCCTTCGCCCACTCGATATCC
The DNA here is from genome assembly GCF_056406135.1 of Luteibacter sp. P1_D3. Lineage (NCBI taxonomy): Bacteria > Pseudomonadati > Pseudomonadota > Gammaproteobacteria > Lysobacterales > Rhodanobacteraceae > Luteibacter > Luteibacter sp. P1_D3. The sequence continues at coordinate 25,806 of NZ_JBFUAT010000015.1, forward strand.
ATCGGGCGGCCGTAGTGCTTCTCGATGATCAGGGCCTGGCGGGACAGTTCCTCGACATCGGCGTCGACGACGCAGAAGCGGTGACGCAGTTCGACCGGCGTTTCCTCGATGCGGACGCGCTCGCCCGGCTGGTCGGAGTAGACCATGCGCTGCTGCTTGGCGCCGAGGCTGCGACGAAGCACGGCCGGCTTGCCGTCGCGCAGGGTGGGCTTGAATACGTAGAACTCGTCCGGATTGACGGCACCCTGGACCACCATCTCGCCCAGGCCGTAGGAGCCGGTGACGAAGACGACGTCGCGGAAACCGGATTCGGTGTCGAGCGTGAACAGCACGCCGGAGGCGCCGACATCTGAACGGACCATCAGCTGCACGCCAGCGGACAGGAAGACGTCCTCGTGCTTGAAGCCCTGATGCACGCGGTACGCGATGGCGCGGTCGTTGTAGAGCGAGGCGAAGACTTCCTTCACCTTGTGCAGCACGTCGTCGATGCCGACCACGTTGAGGAAGGTTTCCTGCTGTCCGGCGAACGAGGCGTCGGGCAGGTCTTCGGCTGTGGCGGAAGAACGCACGGCCACGGCGATGTCATCGGCACCGGCATCCTTGCAAAGCTTGATATAGGCGTCGCGGATAGCCTGTTCGAGGTCGGCGGGCAGGGCGGTGTCGACGATCCAGCCGCGGATCTCCTTGCCACCGCGGACCAGCTCGTCCACATCGTCCACGTCCAGCGTGGCCAGGCGTTCCTGGATGCGCTTGGCGAGGCCGCTTTTTTCAAGGTAGGTCTGGAAGGCGTCGGCCGTGGTGGCGAAGCCACCCGGAACGGATACGCCCAGTTTCGCCAGGTTGCCGATCATCTCGCCAAGGGAGGCGTTCTTGCCGCCCACCTTGCCCAGGTCGGTCATGCGCAGCGCGTCGAGCCAAAGTACCAGGTCGCTCAAAGGAAAGTCCTCACATCGGTTCGTCGGTATGGCGGCGGGCCACGCTAGAAAATCCGCGCATTGTCGTGTCCCTGTCGCCACAGAAACAAGGCGCGATGCACAAACGTTCAGGGATCATGCGGGGTCGCTTGTTATGGCGGCGTCTTGCGCTAAGGTTTGTCCATGGACCACCCGCTGGGAAAACCCCCGATGCGCCGTACCGTCTTCTTCATTTCCGATTCCACCGGCATCACCGCCGAAACCATCGGGAACAGCATGCTGGCCCAGTTCGAGGGGGTCCAGTTCGATACCCACCGCCTGCCGTTCATCGATAACCCTCAGAAGGCCGAGGCGGCGTCCCTGCGCATCAAGACCAAGTACGCCCAGGACGGCCAGCGGCCGATCGTGGTCAACACCATGACTTCCCGTGCCCTGTGCGACATCGTCGCCGGCAGCGGTGCCCTGATGCTGGATGTGTTTGCCCCCTTCATCGACCCGCTGGAGGCCGAACTGGGCACCAAGCAGTCGGGTGCAGTCAACCGTTCACATGGCCTGGTGGACTTCGAGCGCTACGAAGCGCGAATCAACGCCACCAACTACGCCCTGGCGCACGATGATGGCCTGGACGTCGACTACAACGAATCGGATCTGGTCCTCGTGGGCGTTTCTCGCTCCGGAAAGACGCCTACCTGCCTCTACATGGCCTTGCATTACGGTGTTTGTGCCGCCAACTATCCGCTCACGGACGACGACCTGGACAAGCTGGAGCTGCCAACCCGTCTCCGCCCCTATCGAAGCCGCCTGTTTGGCCTGACCATCGACCCGAACCGCCTTGCGCAGATCCGCGAGCAGCGGCGCCCGGGCAGTCGATATGCGACCCTGAAACAGTGTCGCTGGGAGCTGGAACAGGCCGACCGGCTCATGCGGCGGGAAAACATTCCGGTCCTCAACACCACGCATACGTCGATCGAGGAGATTTCGAGCAAGATTTTCGAGTACCTCGGCATCGAACGTCACATGTACTAGACAGCCTTACGGAGAACCTCGCCCGACATGACCGCCGTCATCGAACGCCCATCCGCCTTCCTCCCTGGACGCTTCGGCTTCCTGATGGGGCTGTATGCGGAGAACTACCACCGGCTGGCACGGCTGTTCGCGCCGCAGCGGCTGGCGCCGGGCCGTTACATCTCCGATGTGGACGACGGCCTGAAAGTGCGCCTGGACGTGCAGGAAAAGCACCCGTACACACTGGAGCTCGAACTCACCTACGACTTCGTCGACGAGACCACCGGCCAGCCGTCGCCGTCGGCCCAGTTGCGCATGTACACCGACGCGCATGTGGCCGAAGCGATGCACTGCCATCCCGGACGCAAGCTCTGGCAGGTTCTCGGCCCTTTTCCGCCGGCGAATACGGTGCTCCAGCATCGCTTGCGCATGAATGGTTTCCTCAGCCGCTGGCTGGAATTCCTCGCCGAGCAGGGGCATTCGATCGGCACGCTCGAGCGCCTTGACGACACCAAGCCCGACTAAATCGCTCGTTGTAGGAGCCGACTCATCGGCGATCCCGCGGCAGCGGGCAAGGTTGAGGCAAAAAAAAACCCGCCTGATGGCGGGATCTTTTTGGAAGTAATGGCGGAGCGGACGGGACTCGAACCCGCGACCTCCGGCGTGACAGGCCAGCATTCTAACCGACTGAACTACCGCTCCACACTTACGTTCCAGCTTTCCAACATTTCCAACTTCTTCGTCCTTAACACTCTCTGGCGGACCAGAAAGTGGCGTCCCCACGGGGATTCGAACCCCGGTCGCCACCGTGAAAGGGTGATGTCCTAGGCCTCTAGACGATGGGGACGTCTTAGAAGTTGGTGGAGCCAGCCGGGATCGAACCGGCGACCTCCTGCATGCCATGCAGGCGCTCTCCCAGCTGAGCTATGGCCCCCTGCTGGAAGCCGCAAAGATTACGTCCGACCCGCTAATTCGTCAAGCATTCGTTACAGTTTTTTTTAAATTATTTTCACGAATTCGAGAATGACGAACACTGGCGCGCACTTGCGTGACGACGAGGGCGTGAGTGTCGACGCGTATTCCGTGCGCATGTTCCTGCGCACGCGCTAACCTGTCCCTTCGCACACACAGGGGCAGGCATGCACGGCATCGTTTTCATCCAGGATCTGGCAACGGTGATGCTCGTTGCCGGCCTGACGACCGTGATCTTCCAGCGACTGAGGCAGCCCGTCGTGCTGGGCTACATCATCGYGGGGCTGCTGATCGGGCCGCATACGCTGCCGGTGATCTTCATCCACGACGAAGAAACCATTCGTACGTTGTCCGAACTGGGCATGATCCTGTTGCTGTTCGCGCTCGGCCTGGAGTTCAGCCTGAAGAAGCTGCGCGCCGTCGGTGGCGCAGCGCTGGTCGCCGCCTTCGCCGAAATCGTGCTGATGGTGTGGATCGGCTACGAGATCGGTCGATTCTTCGGCTGGTCCGCGATGGACGCGATCTTCCTCGGTGCCATGCTGTCCATCTCCTCGACCACGATCATCATGAAGGCCCTCGAAGACCTGGGTCTGAAGCGCGAGCGTTTCGCCCAGCTGATGTTCGGCATCCTCATCGTCGAGGACCTGCTCGCCATCGTCCTGATGGCCCTGCTTACGGGTATCGCCAGCACAGGCGGCCTGGAGGCGAGCCAGGCGCTTGCAGCGATCGGCCGGCTCGGCCTGTTCATGGCCGTATCCCTTGTCGTGGGCCTGCTGCTGGTGCCGCGCGTGGTCGACTACATCGCGCGGGTCAGTCGCAACGACGTGCTGCTGATTGCCGTGCTGGGCATTTGCTTCGGCTTCTGCCTGCTGGTCACCGAAATGGGCTACAGCGTGGCCCTGGGCGCCTTCATGATCGGCGCGATCGTGGCCGAGTCGGAGAGCGTGGCGCGCATCGAGCGCATCATCATGCCGGTCCGCGACATGTTCAGTGCGATCTTTTTCGTCGCCATCGGCATGTTGATCGACCCCGCGCTGATCGTGGAGTACGCCTTGCCGATCACCATCGTGACCATCGCGGTGGTCGTGGGCAAGGTGGTGACCTGCAGTTTCGGCAGTTTCGTTGCCGGCAACGATGGCCGCACGTCGCTGCGCGTGGGTATGGGTCTGGCGCAGATCGGCGAATTCTCATTCGTGATTGCGTCACTGGGTCTCACACTCGAGGTGACCAGTAAATTCCTTTACCCGGTGGCGGTGGCGGTGTCGGCCATCACGACGTTCCTCACCCCTTACCTGATCCGCGCCTCCGATCCTCTGGCGAGCTTCCTCGGCCGGGCGTTGCCCACCCGCGTCACGGGTGTGTTCGGTGCCTATACCGAGTGGATGGGGAGCCTGGGCCTGCAAGGGCAGGGTGCCATCGTGATGAAAATGATCCGCCGGCTGGTCTGGCACGTGATCATCAACATGATGCTGGTGATCGCGGTCTTCGTCATCGTCGCCTTCGCCTACCGTCGCGGCTTCCTCCATGTCGACATGCTCAGCGACGACGCCACGGTACGCCGGAGCCTGGCCTGGTCGTTCGCTGCGCTGCTGTCCCTGCCCATGGTGGTCGCGGCTTACCGCAAGGCCGGGGCGCTGGGGATGTTGCTGGCCGAACTGAGCATTCCGGATCGCTTCGGCAGCCGCACCTTCCGGATTCGCTCCGTCCTCGGGCGGATCATCCCGGTGGTGGCGATGTTGATCCTCGGCCTCCTCGTGGCCGCCCTGGCATCCACGATCCTGCCCCCGCGCGAGGTCGCCGGGGTGCTGGTCCTGATCGGCATCGGCCTGGTCTGGCTGCTCTGGCGGGTCCTGGTGCAGGTGCACGCGCGGCTACAGGCAGCCCTGCGGGATACCCTGGAAAAGCCGGGTCCGGGACACGATGAGTGACCGATTCGTCATTCCGTTGAAAGGCTGCTGAACTTTTCATGTGAAACCTTGTCTTTCGCCACGTCATTGCAAGCAAGGCGCGAACCACCGCACAATGGCGTTTCCGCCTCCACATGGAGGTGTACCGGCGGTGTCGCCGAATCTTTCCAAGAGAGGGAATACCGAATGAAGCAATTTTTGCGTCCCACGATGACGGCCGTCGCCCTGGCGGTTGCGCTGGGTACTGCCGCGGGCGCATCCGCCCAGGCAGCCAAGCCGGCTGCTGCTGGTGCGGGCACCGTTGATAAGCAGAAGGCCAGCTACGTCGTGGGTTGGGACCTTGCCAGCTCGCTGCCGCCGCTCGTCGCGAAGGAAGTGGATGCCGCTACGGTCGCCAAGGCCCTGCAGGCTGCCCTGTCCGGCCAGAAGCCGACCATGACCGAAGCCGAAGCCAAGACGGTCCGCGAAGCCTTTGTGGCCCAGCTGAAGGTCAAGGCCGAAGCCGAGTACAACAAGGTTGCAGCCCAGAACAAGTCGGAAGGCGATGCCTTCCTGGCCAAGAACAAGAGCGCCGCTGGCGTGAAGGTCACGGCTTCGGGCCTGCAGTACCAGGTTGTCCAGGCAGGTACCGGCGCACGTCCGGGCCCGAACGACATGGTCTCGATCAACTACACCGGTACGTTCGTGAACGGCGAGAAGTTCGACGCGTCGGCTGACCATCAGCCTGCCGGTCCGGCTTCGATCCCGCTCCAGGCCGTGATTCCGGGCTTCCGCGAAGGCCTGCAGCTGATGCAGACCGGCGGCAAGTACAAGCTCTTCATCCCGTCGAACATCGCTTACGGCGCCAAGCCGGAAAACGGCTTCCCGCCGAACGCGACGATCATCTTCGACGTCGAGCTGCTCAAGACCGGTCCGGCGCCTGCCGGCCAGGGTCCGGGTGGCCCGGGCGCCGGTGCTCCGGGCGGCAAGTAAGCTCGCGCGGCATTTGTAGGAAAATGAAAGGGCGCGGAGCGATCCGCGCCCTTTTTCTTTGCCTGGCTGCCAGCCGGCACTACAATCGACGGTTACGGCAGCAGGTCCTGATGTCCCTGGGAGTTCCATGAAAGTCACGATCTTCGGCACCGGCTACGTCGTTCTCGTCACCGGCACCTGCCTTGCGGAGATGGGCAACCATGACTGACATGGACGATCGCATGATGGAGCTCGAGATGCGTCTCGCCTTCATCGACGATACGGTCAACGGGCTGTCATCGGCAGACACCGAAATAGCCCGGCGACTGGATCGACTGGAGAGGGCGGTGCGCGATCTGCGCTCCGACCTCATGAATATGCGTGCGGGACTGGGCAGCGACAACGCCAACGAACCCCCGCCGCCGCATTACTGAATAACCGAACGAGCCTTATCGATCATGGCAGAGTCCCTGCGCGACCAGTTATTGAAGAGCGGCCTCGTCAAGGAGGTCCGCGAAGAAAAAAGGACGTCCGTACCGCCGCGGCAAGGCGGTTCCGATGCCGCCAAGGGTGGACGAGCTTCGGCCGGCAGCGGCCAGCCGTATGCAGGCAACCATCCGCGTCAGGGTGCGAAGCCGCCACAAGGTGGCCGACCGCAGCCGGGAGGCAAGCCCCAGCAAGGTGGCCGTCCGCAGCAGGCGCAGCAGGGCAACCGGCCCCAGGCAGGCGGCCGACCGCCACAGGGCGGCAAGCCCGGCGCGAGTGGACAGCCCCGCCCGCCGCGTAAGGATGGCGAGATCGACCTGGCCAAGGCCTATGCCATTCGCGCGCAGACCGACGCGACCGAGCGCCGCCGTCTCGAAGCCGAGGCGGCCGAGCAGGCCCGGTTGCGCAAGGAGAAGAAGCGCAAGGTCGAAGAGCTGCTGAAGGGGAAGGCCCTGAACCTCGCCGATGCCGATCAGGTTCGTCATTTTCCGTATGGCGAGAAGATCCGCCGCGTCCATGTGGATGCGGCCCAGTTGGTCGCGATCAACGCGGGCGAGCTGGGTGTGGTGCAGCAGGGTGGTCGCTATCTCATTGTCGACAAGGCGGTCATCGCGGAACTGCAGGTGCTGGCGCCGGAGTTCATTGCGCTACTGGTCGATCCGAACGCGGTGAGCGAGTCGGACGATGGCGTGCCTGACGATTTGATGTGGTGAGGGGCGTGCCGCGCTGACGCGCGGCAGCTGCTCTTGTAGGAGCCGATTTATCGGCGATGCTCCTCACGGCGCGTGAAGCATCGCCGATAAATCGGCTCCCACAGGATCAGGCGGCGGGCTGAGCCAGTTCCGGGTTGTCCCAGCCTTCCTTCTTCGCAAAGCGCGCACCGTGCGTCGCTTCCAGCTTCGCCAGACGCTCACGCACGGCGGCCACGCCTTCCGTGCGCACGTACTGGATCGGGCCGCCGCGGAATGGTGCGAAACCCGTACCGAAGATCACGCCAGCATCGAGCAGGTCGGCATCGTCGACCACGCCTTCGGCGAGGCAGGCGATCGCTTCGTTGACCATCGGCAGGATCATGCGGTCCTGGATGTCGGCCGGCGGCACGTAGTCGGGATCCACTTCAGGCTTGTCCGGCTTGCCTTCCTTCCACACGTACAGGCCTTCGCCATCTTTCTTGCCGCGCTTGTTCGCGGCGATCTTTTCTTCCAGACCGTGCGGGATCTCCAGGCCAAGGAAGGGCGCGAGCTCCTTGCCGACCGAAGCGCATACGTCGAGGCCGACTGTATCGGCCAGTTCGATCGGGCCCATCGGCATGCCGAACTTCTTTGCTTCGCGATCGAGCACCGGACCCGGCACGCCTTCGTTGTAAAGGCGCATCGCTTCCATCAGGTACGGCATGAGGATGCGGTTGACCAGGAAGCCAGGCGTGCCTTTCACCGGCACCGGCAGCTTGCCGATGGCCTTGCAGAATGCGAGTGCACGCTTCTCGATGGCCGGATCCAGCGCGTCGTGACGCACGACCTCGACCAGTGGCATCTGCGCCACGGGATTGAAGAAATGCAGGCCGAGGAATCGCTGCGGCGCTTTCAGGCCCTGACGCAGTTCATCGAGCGGAATCGAGGACGTGTTGCTGGCGAGGATTTCGTCCGCCTGGAACTGCGGCTCGATGGTTGCGTACAGCGCGTGCTTGGCTTCCGGATTCTCGAAGATCGCTTCGATCGCGAGGTCCGCCTCGGCGATGCCCTTGCCATCGACGTCCGCGCGAAGGCGGGCAGTGGCTGCATCGACCTTGGCGGGCGCCTTGAGCTTCTTTTCGAACAGCGTGCGGGCGCGTTTGATCGCGGGTTCGATGAAGCGCAGTTCGCGATCCTGCAAGGTGACGTCGAAGCCCTTGAGTGCGGACCACGCGGCGATGTCGCCGCCCATGGTGCCTGCACCGACGACATGTACGTGCTTGATGCCGTGGTCGGTGCCGCCACCGAGACCCTTCAGGCGTTCCTGCAGGAAGAAAATACGAATGAGGTTACGAGCCGTCGGCGTGGTCGCCAGTTTCGCCACCGACTTCGCTTCGAGCTTGAGCCGCTGCTGGATGCTGGACCCGCCGCGCGCCCAGGTATCGATCAGGGCGAACGGAGCGGGGTAGTGTTCCTTGCGCACTTTGGCCGCGGTCTGCTTGCGGACCATGGGGGCGAGGATCGCGCGCGCCGGCAGGGTGTTGGTGGCCCAGGCTTTCGCGCGCTGCGCGAACGGACGCTGGTGTGGACGCTTGATCAGGTGGCGGGCTTCGGCGAGCAGTTCGTCCGCGCGGGCCAGCCGGTCGACCAGGCCGACGGCCTTGGCCCGGCGCGCGTTGAACGGCTTGCCGGTGAGCATGGCCGGCAACGCATCGGGCGCGCCGATCAGGCGCGGCAGGCGAGCGGTGCCGCCCCAGCCCGGATGGATGCCGAGCATGACCTCGGGCAGGCCGATCTTCGTGGCATCGTCGTCCACGGCGATACGCTGGCGGCAGGCGAGGGCGAGTTCGGTGCCGCCGCCCATGCAGGCGCCGTGGATCGCGGCCACCGTCGGGCAGGGCAGTCGGGCGAGGTTCTCGAAGACCCGCTGGCCGTTCTCGATGTTGGCGAGCACGGTGCCGGTCTGGGCGTATTCGACGAACTCGCGGATATCGGCACCAACGGCGAAGCCCGAGGGCTTGGCGGAGTGGATGACGACCCCTCGCGGGTTTTCGATAGCCAGGCGCTCGACGATCGTGTCGAGTTCATCGAGGACCTCTCGCGACAGCGCGTTGGCGCTAGCGCCCTCGCGGTCGAAAGTGAGCACGACGATGCCGTCGTCGCCCACGTTGGTCTTCCAGTGCTTGAATCGGAGTCCTTCGAACATGGCGGGTCGTACGCTGGCGAATAAGCGCATCACCATACCTTCCTGCCGGGCCGAATGCGAGATACCCCCGCGTATGGTGTTCGATCCCTAGCGTACGCCCCCGTATAGGACCGATACTTCGCGCCACTACCGCCGATGTGTCGCCCATGCCTGCCGACTCCCATGTAGGAACCGATGTCTTCGACCGCATTCTGTCCGCGTCGGGGCCTTTGGTCGCGTTGCAGGCCGGCGACACCCACCAGCTGATCGACCAGTTCCGACTGGTTGCGCGGCGGACGGGGCAGGCCGTGTACCTGTGGCGCCATGCGGAGGGCCTGGCCAGCCTGCGCGACGCGCAGATGCGCGTACCGGGATGCACGAGGCTGGGCGACGCCTTGCGTTATATCTCGCAGAGCCTGCACTTCGGCGTGTATCTGCTGGACATGCCGCCGGGGCCGCCCAGTGCGACCGACGGTGCACTTTTACGGCAACTGGCGCGTGCCCAGACCGGCCATGTGCGCCGGGTGGTGCTGATGGGGGCGAGCCCGACCCTGCTGGCGACCTTTGAAGACGACATCATCCGTGTGGACGCGGACTGGCGTGCGCGCTCCGCGGCGCCCCGCCTGCGCGACGGTCGGTGGATCGTTTGAGCGTGCACATGTCGGGTGCGATGCCCAGCGGCGTCCTGATCTTCACTCCACGTCGCGACGTGCGTCGCGCGGTGTTCGATGCGCTCGACGCCGACGGTGATTTCGTCCTGTTGAGTGCCCGCGACGCGGCACAACTCGAAGCCTTGCTGGCCGACGCGCCGCCACTTCAGGTGGCCGTCATCGGTGCGGACGGGACGGCGGACATGGCCCAGGGCCTGCGCATCCTTCGTGGTTCAGCGGCCTATTCGCAGTTGCCGGTGGTCTACGTCGTTGGCGAGGCACCCGGGGTGGCCCCGGACGACAGTGCCGACTGGTTGCGCGAAAACGCCATCGCGGCCGAGCTGGCGCAGCGCGTGCGCGCGGCGATCGGTAACGACGCGCCCGTCGTTCCGAGCGAGCCGAGCGGCCTGGACTATCGCTTCGCTTTCGAGGCGGGTGCGGCCTGGGTGGTTGCCTCCACGCCCGAGGGCTGCGTCATCGAAAGCGGCGGCGCCATGAATCGGCTGATGAGCGGCGACGGCCCCGTCCACGGTCGCTTGCTTGCCGACCTGTTCACCATGGATGGAGCCGTGGCGTGGCCCGTCCCCGATGGTGACGGCATGGCGTGCACCTTGCGTCGGCTCGACGGCGGCGACATCGCCGGCGAGATCGATGTGCGCCACCTGGTCGATCGTGGCGCCCACCGCATCGCCGTCGGCTTCCGTGACCTTCGCGCCGTCGAGATGGCGGGCAGGGCGTTGTCCTTGCTCTCCGTCCTGGATGCCTGTCCCAGTGACGATGAGGGCATGGGTGAGGCGGGGGCCATGCTGGCCGACGCACTGGAACTCGACGTGGTCGCCGTCTGGTCGGCCCTGCCGGAGAGCGAGTTCGGGCCCGAGGTGCTGACGCGCATCTGGAACGGTCCGGGCCTGGTCGAGTGGCCCGACGCGGCCGACCTGCCCCTGCTGAAGACCTGCCTGGGTGGGGCGACGCTTTCGCACCTTGGCGAGGCGGCTGGCGCGGTGGTGGCCGACCCCCTCATCGACTCACTCGGCTTGCGCTCCTATGCGTTCCTGCCCCTGCTCGACGAGCGCCGCAACGTGCTCGGCGCGTTGCTGGCGGGTCGCCGTCGCATCGCCAGCGATGGCCGCGTACTCGAGCCGGCCTTGCGTGCGGCGGCGGCGCGCTTCGCCTCGGCGCTGGAGCTGCGACGCGCACGCGAGCAAGGGCGCGCGCGGGGCCTCGTGGACATGCTTACCGCGTTGCCGAACCGCCTCCTGTTCAACGATCGCCTGGATACGACGATCCGGGAAGCCGAGCGGACGGGCGAATGCTTCGCCACCTTGCTGGTCGACCTGGATCGCTTCAAGAGCATCAACGACACGCTCGGTCATGCCGTGGGCGACCAGGTGCTGACCGCAGTGGCGAAGCGGCTTCGCGCCAGCGTGCGTGCATCCGACACCGTCGCGCGTTACGCCGGCGACGAGTTCACGATGATCCTGCGCCACATCATCAAGCGCGACGACGTGCTGCGCATTGCCGAGAAAGTGGTCCAGGCGATGGAGATCCCGCTCGGTCTCGACGACGGTTCGGAACTGCAGGCCACGGTCTCGGTCGGCATTTCCTTCTTCCCCGACGATGCGACGGAAGGTGAACTGCTGCTCCGGCACGCGGACGAAGCCATGTACGGTGCGAAGAGCCTCGGCCGGAACAACTACCAGATCTACGCGGCCAACACGGACGCGTCGCAACAGCAGCACGTGGCCTTGAAGGCACGCCTGCGGCACGCGGTGAAGAATGACGAGCTGCGGGTGTTCTACCAGCCGCAGGTCAATGCCGTCACCGAAGACATCGTCGGCATGGAAGCGTTGGTGCGCTGGGAACACCCCGAGCTGGGCATGATCAGTCCGGCGTTCTTCATCCCGCTGGCCGAGGCCAGCGGCCTGATCGTGCCGATCGGGGAGTGGGTGCTGCGCACCGCATGCGCGCAGGCCAAGGCCTGGGAAGACATCTACGGCCTGGGCTTGCGCCTGGGCGTGAACCTTTCAGCGGTGCAGCTCATGCAGCAGAACCTTGCCGAAGTCGTGACCAGTGCCCTGACCGATACCGGCCTCGACCCGAACAGCCTCGAACTCGAAGTCACCGAGAGCATCAGCGTGAAGACCGTGCCGCACCTGGTCGAGACGCTCGACGCGTTGCACGCCATGGGGTGCCACATCGCCATCGACGACTTCGGCACCGGCGCCGCCTCGCTCGATTACCTTCGCCGGCTGCCGGCCGACCGGATCAAGATCGACCAGAGCTTCGTGCGCAACATCGGCGTGGATCCCGACGACGAAGCCATCGTCCGGGCGACGATCGACATGGCCCACCGGCTCAAGCGCGGCGTGGTGGCCGAAGGCGTGGAAATCGAGCAGCACCTGCAGTTCCTCCGGGCGAACGGCTGCGACGAGCTACAGGGCTACCTTTTCTGCCGCCCGCTGCCGGTGGTGGCTTTCGACAAGCTGCTGGCCGAACGTGAGCGTGTGATTACCGAGGGTAGGGCACCTGTCACTGCCTGATCCCCCCGGGGCCAACTTGAGGTTCAGGCCGGGTTGCGCATATTTTCATGGGATGACCGGTCGACCGGCAGTGAACTTGCTCGGTCCGCGCTTGTCTCAGCTGCGCCCGCGACTGGCCCCGAATGATGTGAGGAGACGGCCCGGATGGGCGAAAACGAACTGGATCAAGCACTTGTCGAGCGTGTGCAGCAAGGAGATCGCCGCGCGTTCGACCTGCTTGTGCGGAAGTACCGGCACAAGGTGATCGCGTTGATCTCGCGCTATGTGCACGACTGGACCGAATGCGAGGACATTGCCCAGGAAGCCTTCGTGCGCGCCTGGCGCGCCCTCGGGTCGTTCCGCGGCGAAAGCGCTTTCTACACCTGGCTTTACAAGATTGCCGTGAATACGGCGAAAAACCACCTCGTGGCGATGGGCCGACGCCCACCCACGGGGGATATCGACGTAGACGACGCGGTTTACGTGCCGGGCGCCACGCGCATGCACGACAGCGCCACCCCGGAACGCGAGCTGATGCGGGAACAGGTGGAACAAACGGTGTTTTCCACTGTCCAAGCCCTACCTGAAGAGCTTCGGGTCGCGATTACCCTGCGCGAGGTGGACGGCAAGAGTTACGACGAAATCGCCGCCATCATGAACTGTCCTATCGGTACGGTTCGATCGCGTATCTTCAGGGCTCGTGAAGCCATCGACGAAAAACTGCGGCCGCTTCTTTCCGACCGCGAGGATCACAATCCATGAGTGAAGCCAATCGTGAAATTCTCTCCGCCGGCATGGACGGAGAGCTGTCGCGGGAGGAAATCCGCTTCCTGTTGCGTCGTCTGGAGGCCGATCAGGGCCTCGCCGACGTCTGGTCGCGATATCACGCGGGTCGTGAAGGGCTGCGCGGTGAAGTGATGYCGCCGGTCTCCCATGACTTCGTCGATCGGGTCATGGCGGCGATCGAGGCCGAAGCCGATGTGTCGGTCGTTGCCGGGATCGCCCCGCGCCGACGCTGGCTGCATTGGTCGGCGGGTGGTGCCATTGCCGCCAGCGTCGCCGTCGCCGCGCTGATGCTCTCGCAACCGGCAGGTAACCGGTCCGGCGCACCCGAGATCGCCCACGAGGCGCCGGTCGCCGGCGATATCCAGGTCGCCGAGGCCACGCCGGAACCTGCAGCTGCCCCGGTGGCACCGCAATGGCTCGCCGGTAGCAACATGGCGTCCCAGTTCACCCAGAAGGCGGCATTCGACAGTTCGAGCGAGGGTGGGGTGACCTATCTTCCGCGATCCACGCCGTACCAGATTCATCGTGCCCGGGCCGCGGATGCCCCGGAAGGCAATGGCTACATGCTGCTGACCCGCCCCGACGGCAGCCGTTATGTGCAGCCGGTCGGCGCGCCGCAGGCTCGCTGAGCCGCGGCGTTACCCTGGCGCGCCGACCGTCCCCGGCGCGCCCGATCCCTGATTCGTGACCATCCGTGCGGTCGTTCCGACGGACGGGCAACCGTGGCTTTGACAAGGAGGAAAGAGGATGGGTTGGTTGAATTCACGCGCCATGCTGGGTGGCGCACTGGTCCTGGCTACGGCGGGCGCACAGGCGCAGAGCCTGCCCGATTTCACGACCGTGGTAGAGAAGAATGCCCCGGCGGTCGTCCATGTCGAGGCGAAGACTACAGGCGCCCACAGAAAAGCGAAGGGCGGCCCGGCCGGACAGGATGATCAGGAGGAGCTGCTGCGTCGCTTCTTCGGCATGCCGGGCGCGCCCGTGCAGCCGCCCGAGCAGACCTCGCTGGGCTCCGGCTTCATCATCTCCGCCGATGGCTACATCCTCACCAACGACCATGTCGTCGACGACGCCGACGAGGTCAAGATTCGCCTGCAGGATCGTCGAACCTTCACCGCCCGCGTGGTCGGCAAGGATCCGCAGTACGACATCGCCCTGCTGAAGGTCGATGCCACTGCCTTGCCCGCCGTCACCATCGGCGACTCGCGCAGCGTGAAGCGCGGCCAATGGGCCCTGGCGATCGGCTCTCCGTTCGGCCTCGACGCCACCGTGACCCACGGCATCATCAGTGCGGTCGGGCGAAACCTCGGCAGTAGCGATCAGCCCTACACCTCGTTCATCCAGACCGATGTCCCGATCAACCGGGGCAATTCCGGTGGCCCGCTGTTCAACCTGCAGGGCCAGGTGATCGGCGTCAACTCGCAGATCTACTCCACCTCCGGTGGCTACCAAGGCTTGTCGTTTTCGATCCCCATCGACGTGGCCATGAACGTCGTGCAGCAGATCAAGGACAAGGGCTATGTCTCGCGCGGCATGCTCGGCGTGACCGTGCAGCCCGTGGATCCCTTCGTGAAGAATCTTGCCCTGCCGGATTCCAACGGTGCGCTCGTCGCCCAGGTCACGCCGGGAAGTGGTGCCGACAAGGCCGGTCTGAAGCAGGGCGACGTGATCCTGTCCTTCAACGGCACGCCTGTCACACAGGCACCGGACCTTCCGCCGCTGGTGGCCATCACCCGGCCCGGTTCGACGGCCAGGGTGGAATTCCTCCGCGACCATAAGAAGCAGTCGGTCGAGGTGAAGGTCGGCGAATTGCCGCGCGACAAGGCGGCGCTGGCCTCGGCAGCACCAGGCGAGGATGCCGTCGGTGGCGGATCGGCCGCCGCCCTGGGGCTAGCCGTGCAGGACATCGACGCGTCGACGCGGTCGGAGCTGGGCCTCAAGGCCGGCGAGGGCGTGGTGGTCAGCAAGGTGTCTGGCCCGGCCGCGGCCAACACCGGACTGCGGCCCGGCGACGTCATCCTCATGGTCAACCAGAAGCGGGTCGGCAGCGCCGCGGCGTTCCGCGACGCTGCCAAGGGCATCACGTCCGGCGATACCGCGATGCTGCTGGTCCGGCGCGAGGATTCGACGCGATTCGTTGGTGTTACGGTCCCCAGCGATCGCTGACAAACACAGCGCCACCTGCCGGTCGGCGGTGGGTGGCCTTCCATGCGATAATGCTTGATTCGCGCTGGTCCCGAGGGCCGGCGCGCGTCGTTCGCGCCGCGAGCGATGGTGAACGTGACCACGGCGCTCCATGGAACTTATCCGCAACTTCTCCATCATTGCCCATATCGACCACGGCAAGTCGACCCTGGCCGACCGTATCATTCAGTTGTGCGGGGGTCTGACCGAGCGCGAAATGGAAGCGCAGGTCCTCGACAACAATCCGATCGAGCGTGAGCGTGGCATTACCATCAAGGCGCAGTCGGTCTCGCTGCCGTACACGGCGCGCGACGGCAAGACCTACCAGCTCAACTTCATCGATACCCCCGGGCATGTCGACTTCTCCTATGAGGTAAGCCGCTCGCTGTCCGCCTGCGAAGGCGCGCTGCTGGTGGTCGATGCCGCGCAGGGTGTCGAGGCGCAGTCGGTCGCCAACTGCTATACGGCGATCGAGCAGGGCCTGGAAGTCATCCCGGTCATCAACAAGATCGACCTGCCCACGGCGGATGTCGAAAAGGCCAAGGCCGAGATCGAGGCCGTGATCGGTCTGGACGCGACCGACGCGATCCCTGTCAGCGCCAAGACCGGCCAGAACGTCATCGAGGTGCTCGAGGCGATCATTCATCGCATTCCGGCGCCGAAGGCGGGCAACACCGATAAGCTCCAGGCGCTGATCATCGATTCCTGGTTCGACAACTACCTGGGCGTCGTGTCCCTGGTGCGCGTGATGCAGGGCGAGATCCGCCCGGGCGACAAAATCCTGGTCATGTCGACGGGCCGCACTCACCTGGTCGACGACGTCGGTGTGTTCACGCCCAAGCGCAAGAAGCTGGACCGTCTCGGCGCAGGTGAGGTGGGCTGGATCAATGCATCGATCAAGGACGTCCATGGCGCGCCCGTGGGCGATACGCTGACGCATTCGGGCAAGCCTGCATCGGAGCCGCTGGCTGGCTTCCAGGTGATGAAGCCGCGCGTGTTCGCGGGCCTGTTCCCCGTATCGGCCGACGATTACCCGGCCCTGCGCGAGGCGCTGGACAAGCTGCGCCTCAACGACGCCGCGATGTTCTTCGAGCCGGAAAGCTCCGAGGCGATGGGCTTCGGCTTTCGCTGCGGCTTCCTCGGCATGCTGCACATGGAGATCGTGCAGGAGCGCCTGGAGCGCGAGTACGACCTCAACCTTATTACCACGGCACCGACCGTGGTCTACGAGGTGGCCAAGACGGACGGCACCGTCCTGCAGATGGACAATCCGGCCAAGCTTCCGCCGCCGCAACAGATCGTGGAAATCCGCGAGCCGATCATCGTCGCCACGATCCTCACCCCGGGTGACTATGTCGGCAACGTGATCAAGCTGTGCGAAGAGAAGCGCGGCGTACAGCGTTCCATTCAGTACCTGGCGACCCAGGTGCAGGTGACCTACGAGTTGCCGTTGGCGGAGGTGGTGCTCGACTTTTTCGATCGCCTGAAGTCGGTGTCCCGTGGTTATGCCTCGATGGATTACCACCTTGAGCGGTTCGATCCGGGCCCGTTCGTCCGTGTCGATATCCTGATCAACGGCGATCGCGTGGACGCGCTCAGCCTGATCGTGCATCGTTCGCACGCCGACCGTCGCGGCCGGGAACTTGTCGAGCGCATGAAGGATCTGATTCCTCGCCAACAGTTCGACGTGGCCATCCAGGCCGCTGTTGGCGCGGCGGTGATCGCGCGATCGACGGTCAAGGCACTGCGCAAGAACGTCCTCGCCAAGTGCTATGGCGGCGACGTCTCGCGAAAGAAGAAACTTCTCGAGAAGCAGAAGGAAGGCAAGAAGCGCATGAAGCAGGTAGGCAGCGTTGAAATTCCTCAGGAAGCCTTCCTTGCCGTGCTGAGGCAGGACAAGTAACCGAAACATGGAAAGCCGGCGCCGGATGCGCCGGTCCGGGCCGCGAGGCCCCTCGACACGATTGATGGAGATGGTATGGCGGCATTTGATTTTTCGGCGATTCTCCTGGCCCTGACCGTCCTGTTGGGCGTGGTCTGGCTGTTCGATCGCCTTTTCCTGGTCAAGGCGCGTCGCGCCCGCGCCGAAGCCTCGGGAACCGAGCAGCCCGAGCCGTGGCCCGTCGACTGGGCCCGCTCACTGTTTCCGGTGATCCTGGTCGTGCTCCTGCTGCGCTCGTTCGTCGCCGAGCCGTTCCGTATCCCGTCGGGCTCGATGATGCCGACGCTGGACGTGGGCGACTTCATCCTGGTCAACAAATTCGCTTACGGCCTGCGCATGCCGGCCTTCAATAACAAGCTGGTCGAGAACGGCGAGCCCCGTCGTGGCGACGTGGTCGTGTTCCGCTTCCCGGGATATGTCTGTCAGGACGAAAGTGGCAAGACGATCCGCAGTGGCGACATCACTTGCCAGGACCCGCACGCCCCCGTGCCCAGCGAGAACTGGATCAAGCGGGTGATCGGCCTGCCGGGCGACCGCATCGAAACCCGTGGCAGCGAGCTGTACATCAACGGCGAGCGCGTGGGAGCCGACGAGATCGGTCCGTTCAAGGGCAGCATGACCCGGGTCGAAGATCGCCTGCTGATGACCTATGGCTCCAAGCTCTACACCGAACACCTGGGCAGCATCAACCACACGATCGCCCTGACCCCGGCCTACAACATGCCGCAGGACATCCCTAATGCGGCGGTCCCGTCGGAAGTACCCAAGGGCTGCTATATCGTCATGGGCGACAACCGGATGAACAGCACCGACAGCCGCTGGTGGGGCTGCATGCCCGAGTCCAACCTGGTCGGCAAGGCGTTCTTCGTCTGGCTCGCCTGGCGGGGGTTCGATAATGGCCTGTTCGACTTTTCCAAGATGGGTAAGGTCATTCACTGACGGAACGGTGGCGTCCGTCACGCTGCATGGCGTTGCGGTACGCCCCGGACAAGGTAATCTCCGCTGCGGGGCGCCTTGCGCGCCCCGTCGGCATTTAAAGTCTTGAACAGGGGAGCCGCTTCGCGCGGCGGAGACCGAAACATGAAATCCAGGCAGTCGGGTATTACCCTTATCGGGTTCGTCTTCATGCTGGCCATCGCTGGCTTCTTCGCCTTCATGGCCATGAAGCTGGTGCCGTCCTATATCGAGTACGGCGGCGTGATCAAAGCGGTCAACCAGATCGCCGCCGAGGGCGGCTCCGAGGACCTCGAGACGGTACGAAGCAAGCTCGCCTTCAAGATGAGCTTCCAGTATGTGGATAATTCGACGATCAAGCCGAAGGACGTCACCATCCAGCGTACCGGCAACGCAGCCATACTTAATGTCTCCTACGACAAAGTGATTCCGTTCATCTACAACATCGCCTTCCTGCTCCATTTCGAGAAGTCGGCGCCGCTCAAAAGTGCCGTCGGGCAATGAGGTTTCGTGGAATTTCCTTACCGCTTTCGTGATCCCGGTCTCGCGACCCTGGCCCTGACTCATCGGAGCGCCGGGAAGCCAAATAACGAGCGGATGGAATTCCTGGGCGACGCCCTGCTCGGCGCCCTCGTAGCCGAGCTGTTGTTCGAGGCGCACCCCCATGCCAGCGAAGGCGAGCTTTCCCGCCTCCGCGCGCAACTGGTCAATGGCCAGGCCCTGGCCGTCATCGGGCGCGAGCTCGAGCTCGGCGACGACCTGAAACTCGGGCCTGGCGAGCTGAAGAGTGGCGGCTTTCGCCGTGACTCCATCCTTGCCGACGCCTTCGAGGCACTGGTCGCCGCCGTCTACTTCGACGACGGCTACGACGCCTGTCGCCAGGTGGTGCGCCGTCTGTTCACGCCACGCGTGGCGGAGATCAAGCGATCCAGCAAGGATGCCAAGACGCGGCTGCAGGAATGGCTGCAGGGACGAGGGCTTCCCCTCCCCATGTATGAATTAACCGACAGCTACGGCGAAGATCACGCCAAGATCTTCGACGTCAGCTGTACGATCGACGAACCGGAACCGATTCGCGTCGAAGGACGCGGGGGCAGCCGGCGCGCCGCCGAACAGGACGCTGCCGAAACGGTGCTGCGCCGCTTGCTGGAAAAGAAATCATGAACGACATCGATATCCCCGAAGACCACGACACCCTCGTCGACGACGACTTCCGCTGCGGCTATGTGGCCCTGCTGGGTCGCCCGAACGTAGGCAAGTCCACCCTGCTCAACGCCATGATCGGCGTACGCCTGAGCATTGTCAGCCATCGTCCGCAAACGACGCGTCACCGCATTCTCGGTATTTCCACCAAGCCGGAAGGGCAGATCCTCTACGTGGATACGCCCGGACTGCACCGGGGCGGCAAGCGCGCGATGAACCGCAGCCTCAATCGCGCGGCGCGCGCGGCCATCTCCGAAGTGAATCTGGCGGTACAGGTGATCGAGGCCGGTCGTTGGACGGACGAAGACGCCGCCATGTACGCCGCTCTCGCCGAACAACCGGACGTGCCGAAACTGCTGGCCATCAACAAGGTTGACCTGCAGAAGGACAAGACGGCCATGCTGCCGTTCGTCGCCGATCTCATGCAGAAGCATCAGTTCGACGATGTCTATTACGTCAGCGCACTGAAGTCGAAAGGCCTCGAAGGCCTGGAAAAAGGCATCCTCAAGCGCCTTCCAGAACAGCCGGCGGTCTATGCCGAGGATGAGATTACCGATCGCAGCGAGCGCTTCCTGGCCTCGGAGATGGTGCGCGAGCAGCTCATGCTGCGTCTCAACCAGGAACTGCCGTACGCCACCACCGTCGAGATCGAGGCCTTCCAGGATCGTCCCGACGGTATTGCCGAAGTGCACGCCGTCATCTGGGTCGAGCGTGACGGCCAGAAAGCGATCGTGATCGGCGAAGGCGGTGCCCAGCTCAAGGCGATCGGCACGTCGGCGCGCAAGGCGATGGAGAGCATGTTCGAGCGTAAGGTGTTCCTCAAGCTCTGGGTCAAGGTTCGCGAAGGCTGGGCCGACGACGAGAACCTGCTCAAGCGTTTCGGCTACGAATAAGCCGCCAGGCGCGAGCCGAGATGCGCGTCGAACAACAGCCCGCCTTCATCCTGCATGCCCGGCCGTACCGGGAAACCTCGATGCTCGCCGAATGCCTCACCCGCGATCATGGCCGTATCGGCGTGGTCGCACGCGGCGTCCGGCGGGAGGGCGCGCGTACGCAGCGGGCCCAGCTCGAACCGTTCCAGCGCGTCGAGCTCGATCTCCTGATGAAGGGCGAGCTTGCCACGCTGCGTAGCGCCGAGCCCTCTGGGCCTGTGCTTCGCCTGACCGGCGATGCCGGTCTTGCCGGGCTCTACCTCAATGAGCTGGTCGTCCGCCTGACCGGCCGTCAGGACGGCAACCCCGAGCTGTTCGCGTTCTACGACAGCACGCTCAGGCGCATGGCTGCGGGCGAGCCGCTGGCCTGGACGTTGCGACGCTTCGAGCGCGACATGCTCGACGCCCTGGGCTACGGGCTCCAGCTCGATATCGACGCCATCGACGGCTCGCCCGTGGATCCGGCGCTCGTCTATTTTTACGATCCCGAATCGGGCGTGCTACCGGGGCGCGTTGGCGACCAGCGAGCCATCCGCGGCGCGGACCTGCTTGCACTGGCGGCAGATGCCGCGCCGGATACCGCCGGGCTCTCCTCGCTGCGCCGCATGATGCGCCAGGTGATCACCTTCCATCTTGGCGGCGGTGAGCTCAAAGCCTGGCGCGTCCTACGCTAAAGCGGCGAGCGCGAGTTCGAGTTCCGAGCGGAAGCGGAGCAGGGCGGGCGGGGAGGCCCATCGTGTTTCGGTGACATGGTGTTGCAGGGCTTTTGCCTGAACGGCCAGTCGCGTCGCACCGCAGAATCCGCAGGCCGAGCGCAGCCGATGCAGCCGCTCGACCAGGGTCGCCGGGTCGTTCGCCAGGGACGCGAGCTCGGGCCCGAGCTGAAGCAGCTCCTCACGAAACAGGCTGCGCAAGGCATGCATGGTGGCCAGGTCCCCGGTCGCGAGCATGGCTTCGTGGTCATCGAGGGCGTGTTCGTCACCATGGACGCCGAGGGTCGCCGTCAGGGCGTTCGCGAGGGAACCGATCCCGCAGGGCTTCTCGATGACGCACGCGAAGCCCGCCTCGATAAGGCTTTGGCGCAGGGCGGTGGGCACCTCGGCGCTGGTCGCCATCGCCACGGCGTGGCGCGACGCGGCGGCGGGATCCGCGTGGAGTGCGACCAGAACATCGACGGCGCCGCCTGAGGGCATGCGGCAATCCAGCAGAATGGCGTCGAAGCACGTCGTGCGGGCGAGGTTCAGCGCCTGCGCGCCGTCCTCGGCCAGCGTGACGACATAGCCCATGGCTGCCAGCGCGCTGCGGAGAAACGCCCGCGTGGATGGGTCGTCATCGGCGACGAGTACCTGAAATAAATAGCGGTCCGGCATGCAACGTTCCGTGTTGTTCATCTGAGTTTGGCAGAATGGCCGAGCATGCTCGCCGTATCAACCCGCACCTTTGTCCTCGTTCTCGTTGCCTGCGCCTTGTTCGCCGGGGCTGGGCGTGTTCGCGCGGGGGTTTCGGTAGGCGCCGATAGCGTGCTGCTGCCCGGTGTGGGCATGACAAGCATGCAAGCCGACATAAATTCGGCGCCAGACGGACAAGGGTTGCAGCTGACGCTGTCAGCCGTTCAGGCCGACATACCCGCGATGGGCTGGCGAAAACTGGGCGTCACGCTAGAAGGTGGGCTGAATCGCGATGAGGTCGGGCGCTGGGTCTTCGATGGATCGCTTCGGCTGAAGGGGGCTCCCGGCGGGGCGCTCACCAATGCGCGATTGCATATGGTGGCCGATGATTCGGCCAACACGCTCGAGCTTTCGATCACCCAGGACAAGGCGAGCGCACGGATCGCCCTGCCGATCGATCAGACCACCCATGCCCAGATCACCCTGAAGGACCTGCCGGCCGGATGGCTCAACGGCCTTCTGTCCACGGTGTGGTCGGGGCATACGACGACCGGCCGCGTGGATGCCGACCTGGCGCTCGACCTCATCGACGACGGTTTACAGGCGGCCGGCCAGTTCGCTATCGATGGGATGGGATTCGATAGCCCGGGCGGCAAGCTTGCCGGGCAAAAGCTGTCCGCGAGCGGACGGCTGGGCCTCGACAGCCGTGCTGGCGGTGCGTCGATCGACCTCGACGCCAGCCTGCGCGGTGGCGAGATCCTGCTCGGCCCGCTTTATGCCAGCTTGCCCTCGCACGCCGTGCAGCTCTCGTTGGCGACACGCTCGCAAAAGGGCAGCCTGGCGATCCCGCGTCTGCGTCTCACCGATCCCGACGCCCTGCAGCTCGAGGGCGAGCTGGCCTTCAACGCGAACGGGGATCTGACGCAACTGCAACTGGATCACTTCAACGCCCGCTTGCCTGCTGCTTACGACCGCTACGGCAAGGGCTGGCTTCGCACCCTCGGCATCGATGCGCTGGTGGGGACGGGTGAGGTCAGCGGTCAGGTGGGGATGAACGCCGGGGGCCTGACAGCGTTCGCCCTGCAGACCAGTGGCCTCGACCTGTCGTTTGCCCAGGGTCGTCTCGGTGTCACGGGCCTGCATGGGGCGCTGGACTGGAGTGCGACGGATGATCGCCCGGTCACCAAACTTGGCTGGCGTGCGCTTCAGGTGTACCAGATCCCGAACGGAGCCGCTGAAGCGAACTGGCGGAGCCGCGGCGGCACGCTGGCCCTGGAAAAGCCACTGGTCGTCCCGGTACTCGATGGACAGCTACGCGTGCAGGGTCTGTCCTTGAAGCCGGCTGCGGCGAGCGGCGAGCGCTTGCAGACCTCGCTGGCGTTGACCCAGATCGACATGGGGGCACTTTGCCGCGCGTTGGGTTGGCCCGAGTTCAAGGGCACGATCGGCGGGGCCATCCCGTCCATGCGCTATGTCGACGACCGGGTGGAGATGGGCGGTGGCCTGTCGCTCAACGTCTTCGACGGGTTTGTCGACATCACCCGCATGACTGTCTCGCAACCCTTTGGCAATGCTCCGGTTATGACCGGAAATATCGCCCTTCGCCAGCTCGATCTCGCGCTGCTGACCTCGGTTTTCGATTTCGGAAGCATCACTGGACGGCTCGACGGCGCGCTGGACGATCTGCGCCTGGTCGCCTGGAAACCAGCCGCCTTCAAGGCCGCGTTCATGGCGAACGACGGCGGCCGGATCAGTCAGAAGGCCGTCAACAATCTCACCGCTGTCGGCGGTGGCGGTATCGCCGGCGGCCTCCAGGGCACCGTGCTGAAGCTCTTCAAGACATTCGGCTACAAGCGCATCGGGCTGACCTGCCAGCTCAAGGGCGATGTCTGCTCCATGGGCGGGCTGGGCAATGCCAAGGATGGCTACACTATCGTCGAAGGCAGCGGTTTGCCGCGTCTCACGGTGGTGGGGCACCAGCGTGAGGTCGACTGGCCGACCCTGGTCAGACGGCTACAGGCGGCCACGGAAGGCGGTGGACCGGTGATACGATGATGATTCGAAAGGGAGTTAGAAATGATGCGTAAAGCACTGATTGGACTAATGACATCCGCGGCGATTGCCTTGGTCGGGTGCGTCACGATCAACGTGTACTTCCCCGAGGCGGCGGCGCAGAAAGCGGCCGACCAGTTCATCGGCAACGTGCTCGACGACAGTGGTGTCGCACCGGCGGCCCAGGGTTCGGGCGCGACCGCGCCGGCCAAGCCCGCGCCTGGAAAGCAGCCATCCGCATCACTGCTCGATCTGGTGATTCCCGCGGCCCAGGCGGCCGATGCGCCCGACATCCAGATCCGCACGCCGCAGACCGACGCTATCCGCGAGCGCATGAAGGCGCGCTTCGGTGGGCAGCTCAAGGGCTTGTTCGATAGCGGCGCCGTGGGCTTTACGGCCAACGGGCAGGTGGCCGTGCGAGACGCCGGCTCGTTGCCGCTGGACCAGCGTTCGCAGGCCAACGCGATCGTCGGCCAGGAAAACAGCGACCGCGACGCGCTTTACAGCGAGATCGCACGGGCCAATGGTCACCCCGAATGGGAGGCGCAGATCCGCAAGACCTTCGCCGAGGGCTGGGTCCAGCGCTCGCCGTCGGGCTGGTATTATCAGGACGCCTCCGGCGCCTGGAAGCGCAAATAGGCAATCGCCAGGAACGCTCGCCGCCCTCCGTGCGGCGCGTCCTCCCAGCCAGCCCGGACCCTCGTCGTCCGGGCTTTACGTTTTTGAGCGCATGACCGAACTCGAAGCCACCATCACCGACCTCACCCACGACGTCCGGGGAGTTGCCCGCATCGACAACAAGGCCACCTTCGTCGCCGGCGCGTTGCCTGGCGAACGTGTCTCGTTGCGGTACGTCAAGCGCCATCGCAACTACGACGATGCCGAACTCGTCAGCGTGATCGAAGCCTCGCCGCATCGTGTCGAGCCGAAGTGCCGGCACTTCGGCCAGTGCAGCGGCTGCTCGCTTCAGCATATGGACCCCGAGGCGCAGATCGCCGCCAAGCAGCGCGTCCTGGCCGAGAATTTCGAACGCATCGGCAAGGTCATGCCGGTGACGTGGCTGCCGCCGTTGTCCGACCAGCCCTGGGCGTATCGCCGGAAGGGCCGGTTCTCCGTACGTTACGTGGCGAAGATGGCGCGCGTGCTGGTCGGATTTCGCGAGGAGTCCAATCCGCGACTGGTCGCCGACATCGAGCACTGCGAGGTGATCCATCCGGCGCTCGGGCCCAAGGTCGGCCTGTTGGCCAACCTGGTCAGTGGCATGGATGCGGCGTGCGATATCCCTCAGATCGAGTTCGCCGCGGGCGACGACACCGTGGCGCTGGTGTTTCGGCATGTTGCGCCCCTGTCCGACCGTGATCGTGCCGCCCTGGTGGCCTTTGGCCGCGAGCACGGCTTCGCCATCTATTTGCAGCCCGGCAACGCGAGCAGCGTCCATCCGATCTGGCCGGAGGCTCCGCGCCTGGCTTTTACCGTCCCCGCCGACAACGTCGAGCTGGAATTCCTGCCGCTGGATTTCGTCCAGGTCAATGCGGGAATGAACACCCGCATGCTGGCGCGGACCATGGCACTGCTCGATCTTCAACCGACGGACCGGGTGCTCGACCTGTTCTGCGGCCTGGGTAACTTCACCCTGCCCATGGCGCGCCATGCGGCCGAGGTCGTGGGCGTGGAAGGCGAACACGGCCTGGTCGAGCGTGCGGCGGCCAATGCGGCGCGCAATGGGCTGGCCAATGCCTCGTTCCGTGTCGCCAATCTGTTCGAGGACCAGCGTTCGGCACCGTGGGCCGGTGAACGCTGGGACAAGATCCTGCTCGACCCGCCGCGCGCCGGTGCGGACAAGGTGCTGGAGTACCTGCCGCGCAAAGGCACCCATCGCATCGTCTACGTGTCGTGCCATCCCGGGTCGCTGGCGCGCGACGCCGGTATCCTCGTCCAGAAGCACGGTTTCAAACTGGTGTCGGCCGGCGTGATGGACATGTTTCCGCACACCGCGCACGTGGAATCCATCGCGCTGTTCGAGCGCGGCTGAGTCAACGGGAAACCCATGGGTATCGAGATCGAACGCAAGTTTCTGCTCGCCAACGATGAATGGCGCGCGATCGTGGTGCGTAGCGAACGGATCGCACAGGGCTACCTGTCCGGCTCGGCGGCGATCCAGGCCGGCGTGGTGAAGTGTTCGGTACGCGTGCGCATCTCCGGCGAACTGGCGTGGTTGAACATCAAATCGGCCACCCTGGGGATATCCCGCCAGGAATTCGAGTATCCGATTCCGGTGACCGACGCCGAGCGCCTCCTGGCCGATCTTTCCGATGGGGCGCTGGAGAAGATTCGTCACCATGTCATGCTCGACGGTACACACTTCGAGATCGACGAATTCCTGGGTCCCAACGCGGGACTCGTCGTCGCCGAGGTGGAGCTGTCCCACGCCGATGCGTCGTATCCGACACCGGCATGGCTCGGTCTCGAGGTGAGCGATCATGTGCGCTATTACAACGTCAACCTGATCGACCGGCCGTATGCGCTCTGGTCGACGGCCGAGCGGGAAGGGAAGGAGGTCTCAGCATGCTGATCATCGGTCTGTCCGGTACCGAACTGGCCGCCCACGAGCGTGGACGACTCGCGGCGCACGGTGTCTCGGGCGTCATCCTGTTCTCGCGCAATTTCGCCTCCCGTGAGCAGATCACCGCCATGATCGAGGCCGTTCGCGAGGTCGCGGGCGAGGATTTCCTTATCTGCGTCGACCAGGAGGGCGGTCGGGTGCAGCGTTTCCGCGACGGCTTTACCCGTCTGCCGCCGCTGGCATCCCTCGGCAAGCTCTACGACACGGTCCCCTATGAGGCGATCAACCGCGCCGAAGAGCACGCCTGGATCATGGCCAGCGAAATGCGCGCGATCGGCGTCGATTTCAGCTTTGCGCCGGTGGCGGACCTCGATCGCGGAAGCGCCGCCATCGGCGACCGTGCCTTTCACGCCGATCCAGTCATCGCCGCCGAGCTGACCCAGGCCTATGTCCGTGGCATGCACCTGGGGGGTATGGCTGCCGTGCTCAAGCATTACCCGGGGCACGGTTCGGTCAAGGAGGACACCCACGAATCCATCGCCGTGGATACGCGTAGCAAGAACGACATCCTGAGCACGGACCTGCTGCCCTTCGTGGCCGGTATCGACGCGCATGCCGAGGCTGTCATGGCGGCCCACGTGAAATACACGGCCGTCGACGACCAGCCAGCGGGTTACTCGCACGTGTGGATCGAAGAGATCCTGCGTGGCGAGCTCGGTTTCCGCGGCTGCGTCTTCGGCGATGACATCAGCATGGCGGCGGCCGGCAGCGTCGGCGGCATCGCCGCGCGCGTCGGCGCCAACCTCGATGCGGGCTGCGACCTCGTGCTCGCCTGTTTTCCCGACGTCGTTCCCGAGGCGATCGCGGCGGTCAAGGACCGCCGTCCGTCGCTCGCCGAGCGGATCATCCCGTTGCGCGGGGCGATCGGCTCGACTTGGGAAGGACTTCTCGACAATCCCCAGCGCGATCGTTTCATCGCGCGCGTGACCGCTTTGGAGCCGTAACCCACCCATGACCGCCACCGCTTCGCTCGACTATGCGCTCGCGCACTCCGAGGTCCTGTTCACCCGCGAACAGCTCGATACCGAAATCGCCCGCATGGGTCGCGAGATCGACGCCGCCCTGGGCGGCGAGCATCCCGTGTTCCTCACCGTGATGCACGGCGCCCTCATCTTCGCCGGCCAGCTCGCCTTCGCCATCCGCACCGATCTCGAGTTCGACTACGTGCACGCGACCCGTTATCGCGGCCAGACCAGCGGCAGCGACCTGCATTGGTTGCGCCGCCCGGAAGTGCCGTTGAAAGACCGGACGGTCGTCCTGGTCGACGACATCCTCGATGAAGGCCATACCCTGAAAGCCGTGCGCGACGCCTGCCTGGAGATGGGCGCGAAGCGCGTGCTTCTCGCTGTGCTCTGCACCAAGCTGCACGACCGCCGCGCGCACGGTATCGAAGCCGACTTCAATGGCGTCGACCTGCCGGACCGCTATGTCTTCGGCTACGGCATGGATTACCACGAGCAGGCGCGAAACCTGCCGGCCATCTACGCGCTGAAGGACTGACGCCATGTCGATCGATCTGGCTGTCATCGGCGGCAGCGGTCTCTATCAGTTCGAAGGGCTCGAACATGCCGAGCGGCATGCGGTGGAAACACCGTTCGGTCCTGCCTCGGGCGATGTCGTCATGGGCGACTTCCGTGGCAAGCGCCTCGCTTTCCTGGCGCGCCACGGCGAGAGCCACACGGTGCCGCCGCATCGGGTCAACTACCGGGCCAACCTCTGGGCGCTGCACTCGCTTGGCGCCCGTCGGATCGTCGCGGTCAACGCGGTCGGTGGCATTCGCGACGACATGGGGCCGCGCGCCCTCGTCGTGCCGGACCAGATCATCGACTACACCCACGGCCGGTACACCAGCTTCAACGATGTCGAAGGGGCGGAAGTTCGCCATATCGATTTCAGCGAGCCCTATACCGAAAGCCTGCGCCAGGCGATTCTCGCCGCGGCCCGGGCCGAAGGCTTGCCGATCATCGACGGTGGTTGCCACGGGATCACCCAGGGACCGCGCCTGGAGACGCGTGCCGAAATTGCGCGGATGAAACGCGACGGCTGCGACCTCGTGGGGATGACCGGCATGCCCGAGGCGGTCCTGGCACGCGAACTGGACCTCGAATTCGCCTGCCTTGCCCTGGTTGCCAACTACGCTGCGGGCGCCGGCGATGAGGCCGAAATCAGTATCGAGGAGATCTTCGCGCATCTGGCGGCGGCGACAGCGAACGTCCCGCCGATTCTTGGCCGGCTTCTCGCCGGAGGCTGATCTTCGGCGATTGACTGGGAATTCGTCGTAGTTGCGCTTTACCAGCAAACATGTCGATACTTCGCCTGCGCCGCGGGGGCAGGCACAGGGGATCCATGGGGAACGCCTCGCCAACGCAGGGGCGCTTCCAATTCCATGTCCAGAGGTTTCCGCATGCGTTTCGGTACGGTCAAGTGGTTCAACGACGCCAAGGGTTTCGGTTTCATCGCGCCTGAGGACGGTGGGGAGGACGTGTTCGTCCACTTTTCTGCGATCAACTCCAAGGGCTTTCGCAGCCTGCAGGAAGGCCAGCGCGTAAAATTCGAAGTCACGACGGGCCCGAAGGGCGCGCAGGCTTCGGGCGTCGAAATCGCGGCCTAACCGTCGCGACAGCGTTGCCTCGAAAACCCCGCATGTGAGTGCGGGGTTTTTTTGCGTCGCGTCGCAAGAGTCGGCGGCTATCGCCCTCGGGGCCACGCTCCGGCGACCCGCTGGGGAAGGGCCGCGAATCGCGGCCGTTTACCTATTGCCCTACGGGCCGGGTCGGCATCCCACCGGCGGTTTCCGACTCGACATCCTGTCTCGCGAAAACGGTCGGCCGTCCTGGCCGACCCTCTTCGGGCTTTTTTCCGGTGGGACGCCTCGCCTGCGCTACCGGCCCCGAGGGCGATACCCGCCGACTCTTCCGAGCACTGAGGTGTCGTGAGGTCGAGCTCACCGCCCGCAGCTTGCGGGCTCGTTGTAGGAGCCGATTCATCGGCGAACCCTCAACACGGCTATCGCGAACGAGGCCTTGCGTCGCATCGTGCCGGCGGCTAACCGCTCGCCCCATCACCACCCGGCCTCACTCGCTTGCTCGCTGCCCTGAGGGTTCGCCGGCGCAGCCGGCTCCTACCCAAGATCTGCGTTGCGCTGGTGCGTGGCCCAGAGGGTGGCACCCGCCGGCTCTTGCGACGCGCCGCGAGCGCCCCGGCTCTTCTATGGCGACCCGGAAGGCGCCGCACGGCTTGACCGGGTCATGGCATAGACGGCGACGCCGGCCGCCGCGATGCCGGATGCCGCGCCGACGGCGAGGCCCCAGCGTGGGCCCAGGTGATCGGCGACCCAGCCGACGATCGGGGCGCCGATGGGTGTTCCGCCCAGAGCGACACCGACGCGCAACGCCATCACGCGTCCGCGCATGGCGGGCTCGGTGGAGAGCTGCATGAGGCTGTTGGTCGTGTTCGTCAGGGTCAGGGCGGCGACGCCGATAAGCACCAGTGCAGCGGCGAAGAGCCAGTAGGTGGGTGCGAGGGCGGCCAGTGCACAGCCGAGTCCGAAGACACCGGAGCCGACGAGCAGGGAGGCAAAGCGTGGTCGGCCGCGGCCGGCGGCCAGAAGGGTGCCGGATAGCGTACCGATG
This sequence comes from Luteibacter sp. P1_D3, assembly GCF_056406135.1. Lineage (NCBI taxonomy): Bacteria > Pseudomonadati > Pseudomonadota > Gammaproteobacteria > Lysobacterales > Rhodanobacteraceae > Luteibacter > Luteibacter sp. P1_D3. The sequence continues at coordinate 55,762 of NZ_JBFUAT010000015.1, forward strand.
GCCATGATCGACGACAGCAGGCCGTAGCCGCGTGCGTCGGTATGAAAGACGCCGACGGCCATGGTCGAGATGAAGATCGGGAAATTCAGGCCGAAGGTGCCGATCAGGAAGAGCATGACCAGGATCGCCTTGAGGTCGGGTCGGGACCACACATAGTGCAGGCCTCCCATGAGGCTGCCTTTGGTCCGATGCGCTCGCGCTCTGCCTTGATGGCCGTTGAGGCGAAGCAGGAAAAGCGAACCCAGCACAGCGACGAAGCTGGCCCCGTTGAACAGGAATGCCCAGCCCATCCCGACCGATGCGATGACCAGCCCAGCGACCGCCGGTCCGATCATTCGCGCCGCATTGAACGAGGTCGAGTTGAGTGCGACGGCGTTATGCAGGTCCGCGTCGCCCACCAGTTCCGCCACGAACGTCTGGCGCACGGGAGCATCGAACGCCGCCGCGCAGCCGAACAGGAAGGCAAAGACATAGACGTGCCACAACTGGACGAGTCCGCTGACAGTCAGCAGACCCAGCGTCAGTGCAAGGGCTGCCATCGTGGCCTGCGTCGCTATCAACAGCTTCCGCTGGTCGTAGTGGTCGGCCGCGAACCCGGTCCATGGCAACAATAGCAACTGTGGCCCGAACTGCAGCGCCATGACCGTTCCCACGGCGGATGCGCTGTGATGGGTGAGACGGGTCAGCACCAGCCAGTCCTGCGTCGTGCGCTGCATCCACGTGCCGATGTTCGAGACCACGGCGCCGGCGGCCCAGATGCGGTAGTTCGGATGCCTCAGCGATCGGAACATCCCTGTCGCGGGCGGGGTCACGAACGGTCCGGCGTGTTTCCGCCATGGAAGCGACCGAAGTGCCTGGCGGCAAATAGTGCGATGGCAAGAACACCGAGGCCGAGCGCGATGACATCGCCCGTGTCCTTGCCGTCGAAATCGGCGACGCGGCAAACGAGCACGTAGCCGATCACGAGGTTGAAGAAACCCCATAGAACATTCACGGTCGATTAGGACAGTCCCTCACCCGGCGGCTTTGCGAACGGCGTCTGGAAGGGGCGGCCCATCACGCCACTGACGAAGTGCGGTATGGCGTTGCCAAGCAAGGCGCCGCCGAAGAAGCAGGAAAGCAGGGGGATGGCCATATCAGTTCCTGAGGGGGCACGAGGGCTTTAAAAATCGGTGAGTCGTTGCAACAGGCGGACGGCACCCGCGAGCTCGCGTTGCTCGGCGGGAGACAGCTGGGTCTGCAGGGCGCGGACCAGCCAGTCTTCCTTGGCGGCCCGGCTTGCCTTGAGCGTCTTGCGAAACGTGGGCGTGAGGTCGACGAGGGTTTGCCGTCCGTCGGTCGGGTCGGGCTTACCAGCGATGGCTTTCATGGCCTCGAGTCCCGCCACGGTGATGCGCATCGACTGGGGGCGGACTCCCTCGGCGCGGGCCAGCGCCGACACAGTGGCCGGCCCGTCACGATCGAGGCGAAGCAGGACCGATTTCTGCGACGACGTGAAGTCGCCGGGATGGGACTGCTCCCGCAGCCGCCGCACCAGTTTGCCGCCAGAGATGCGTAGTTCGGCCGCCAGCAACGCCAGCGAGAGGGTGTCGGACGAAGGGGATGAGATAGCCATAACCGGACCTTATCATGAATACAGAAAAACTGTACAGGTAAACTGTGTATATGATGGGCGCTTGCCCGGCCGTTCGAAGTCTGTCCTGGATCGGCCGACGCCGTTGGCTTACCCCCAGGCTGGTACTAGGCGCTCATGAGGCTTGCATCTGGCCCGACGAAGGCTGGGGAAAGGCCGGGCATCAAGCCGTGCGTCGCCGCGCGAACGTGGACACATGCATAGCCGTGGCTCCTCCCTGGTGGAATCCCTCGTCGCCATGTCGGTTTTCGGGATCGGCAGCGCGGCGACGGGAGCGTGGTTCGTGCAGGCTTTGGCCACGGATGCGCGCGTGTCGAGGTGGCTGGCCGCGGAAGCGACGGCCAGTGATTTGGCGGCTCGCATGCGCGTCAATGCGGAGGGCGTGTCCGCGGGTGGCTACACGCTCTCGTCGAAGGCACCAGCGTGCGTACGCGGATGCGACCCGGTCGCGCTGGCTGGCGACGACATGCGGCGGTTCCATGACGCCTTGTCGAAACAGCTCGGACCGGGTGCGGATGGGGATGTCCACTGCGAAATGGCCGCAGCGTGTGTGATCCGGATTCGCTGGCAGGGACAGGAGCTCCTGGTGTGGCCTGTCAAACCGTGAGAAGCCTTGGCTTCAGCCTGGTCGAGTTGATGGTGGGCCTCGCCGTGGCGGCGATCGTCGCAGCGGCGGCTACGGTGTCGCTCGTGGCGGCAGGGGCTGCGGCGAGGCGACACCTTGTTACGAGTCGTGACGAGGACAGGGCACGGTTGGCCCTCGCCGCCATCGTGCGCGATCTGGAAGCGACGACGGCATGGCGCATGTGTACCGAGGCGCGAGACTGTCCGCAGAAGGCAATGGCGAGGGAGTACGACATGCCTGTCTTGCTGGCGGGTTCGATAGGCTGGCTTGTGTCGGACGAACTCAAACGCTGCGACACGAATTGCCAGACCTACATACAGGGCGTGGTGCACCTCGAGATCGTCGCCGACCTGCCCGGTCCCGACGGTCTCATCCAGCGCCAACCTTTTCAGCAGAGGCACGAGGCCAGCGCGCGTGCAATCGAGGTCACGGTGACGATGCGTGACGGCCGGCGCTACAGTCGCGTCGTATCGCGGCCGGCGAAGGCGTCATGAGGCGGCGCCAGCCGCGCCGAGGGTCGGTCCTTCTCTTCGTCCTCGCGGTGTTGGCGATGATGACGATTCTGGGCGCCACGTTGTCGCGTTCCGTCCAGACTCGGGCTCTGTCCGTGCAACAGGGCCGGCGCGGTGGCACGCCACAGGTGCCGCATGCGACCATCGGGGAGGGCGCAAACGGTGCGCCGACGAACGAGGTTGTCCATGGATCGCAGACGTTTCCTTCAGGGGGCGACGATCGCCTCGAGCCTGGCGCTGACCACTAAGGGGTTCGCCAAAGCTGCACCATCGATCGCCTCGGGCGGGATGATTCCGCGCGTCTGTTCGACCTGGGACTTCGGTGTCGCCGCGAACCAGGCGGCCTGGAAAGTCCTGGCGGGCGGCGGCCGTGCCCTGGATGCGGTGGAGCAGGGTGCACGCGTCCCGGAAGCGGATCTGCGCAATCACAGCGTCGGTCGCGCCGGTTATCCCGATCGCGACGGCAAGGTGACGCTGGACGCGAGCATCATGGACGAGCATGGCAATTGCGGCGCGGTGGCGGCGATGGAGCACATCGCTCATCCGATCTCCGTGGCGCGCCGGGTCATGGAACGCACCCCGCATGTCTTGCTCGCCGGTGACGGCGCCACGCAGTTCGCCATCGAGCAAGGCTTTCCTCGCGAAGCGTTGCTGACTCCCGATTCGGAGAAGGCCTGGCACGAATGGCTGAAGACAGCCAAGTACAAGCCGTCGGCCAATAGCGAGGTCAAGACCTACAACGCGGGCCCTGGCGGAACGCCGGGCGATGCGAGCAACCACGACACCATCGGCATGCTGGCGATCGATGCCAAGGGCAATCTGTCCGGCGCCTGCACGACGAGCGGCATGGCCTGGAAAATCCACGGCCGCGTCGGCGACAGTCCGATCATCGGCGCGGGACTTTACGTCGACAACGAGATTGGCGGCGCGACATCGACCGGTGTCGGTGAGGAAGTGATTCGCAACGTCGGCAGCTTCCTTGTCGTTGAGCTCATGCGCCAGGGGCGTTCGCCCGAGGATGCGTGCCGCGAAGCCGTCGAGCGAATTCTCCGGCGCAAGCCGGAGGCGAAGGATCTCCAGGTCGGCTTCCTTGCCATGGACAAGAAGGGCAATGTCGGTGCGTGGGCGATCCAGTCCGGCTTCTCGTACGCCGTGTGCGATGCGAAGAAGCAGGACACCCTGATTCCCGGCAAGAGCACGTATTGATCATGGCCCTGCTCGAAGTCGCCGCGAACTCGATCGCGTCCGCCTTTGCCGCGCAGGCGGGTGGGGCCGGCCGTGTCGAGCTGTGTGCAAGCCTGGACGAGGGCGGTGTGACGCCGTCGCATGGCACGATCGCCCTGGCCCGCGAGGGACTGGATATTCCGCTTTACGTCCTGGTGCGGCCGCGATCGGGAAACTTCCTCTACGAGAACGCTGAAATCGAAGCGATGCTCGATGATATCGCGCACTGCGCTGACCTTGGCTGCGACGGCGTCGTTGTCGGCGCGCTCACGGCCGAAGGCGAGGTCGATGCGGAAGCCTGCCAGCTCTTCGTGGAAGCTGCCGGTGCCATGGGAGTGACCTTTCATCGGGCGTTCGACCTGGTGTCCGACCGCGTCGCGGCCCTGGAGACGGTGATCGAGCTTGGCTTCGAACGCGTGCTCACGTCGGGCGGCATGCCCAGCGCTGTGGCCGGTGCGTCGTCGATCGCGCGCCTGGTCGCGCAGGCGGGTGGTCGCATCGTCGTCATGCCGGGAGCGGGTATCGAGCCTGACAACGTCGCCGCCTTGCGTAACGTGACTCGGGCGCGCGAGTTTCATGCCTCGGCCAAGCGCCGGCTGCCGTCGGGGATGCGACGAACGCCTTCCGACGATCTCGGCATGGGTGGCGGCGAGATCCGTACCGATGAAGACACGGTCCGTGCGCTGGTGGCGGCGCTGAGTTGATCAAGGCGCGTTCTGCCAGGCCTTGATGGCGTGAGGCGATCTGGTTTTCGCCGATGAATCGGCTCCTACAGGAGCGGCGGAATGAGGCCGGCTGGCGTGACGGCGATGATCTTTCGACCTGCGGCGGCACTGACTTCGCGGAGCCCGGTCAGCGTGCCGAACGCGGGCAACATACCGACATCGTGATCGAAGACGAAAGCGGGCAGCCGATGCCGTCGCCAACCGTCGCGTACGACAACGCCCGGGTGGACGTGGCCCGCGAGCGTGTATGCCCCGGCGTGCGGGGCCGGATGGTGCGAGAAAACGAAGGGCGCGACGTCGAGCCGGTCCGGTACGACCTCGATACCGAGCGAACGCACGTCGAAGTGGCGGTCGTGGTTGCCGGCGATCAGCAGCACGTCGAGATGCGGGTGGGAGCGGCGCCACGCACGTACACGTTCCACCCATCCGCTCTTTTCCGTGGCCGCGCCGTGGACGAGGTCGCCGAGTACGGCGAGGCGCTCCGGCGCGAACTCGCGAATCAGGTCATCGAGTCGCGCTAGATCGTCATCCGTATCGCCGCTTGGTACGGCGATGCCCGCGCGACGGAAGACCGCGCCCTTGCCGAAGTGCACGTCCGAGACGAGCAACGTTCGTCGCGCCTCCCAGTAGATCGCGCGTTGCGCATGCAGGGTCAGCCGCTCGCCGGCGACATCGATATCGTGCGTCATCATGGCTCGGCATCCGCTTCGAGCGTGGCGCGCATCCGTTCGACGCGGCTTTTCCAGTCATCGGTGGCGATGCCGCCACGCAGGCGTTCGACCCAGAGCGGAAAGGCCAGGGGACTGAGCCGCTTCGGCTCGCGCCAGAGCAGGCGTGAGCGCGCGACGCGGAGCAGGCACGCGCGCAGTCGCGTGTAGTCAAGCTGCTGGTCCAGCACCTCCCGTTCGGCTTGCCAGAGCAGGGGATGGGTCGGGTCGTGCCGACGCAGTACGTCGAACAGAAGGCCACTCGACGCCTGCAGTTGGCGCATCGTCTTGCCAGCCGCCGGATAGCCGTTGAAGACGAGTCCGGCTACGCGCGCGATCTCGCGGAATTGTCGCCGGGCCAGTTCGGTGAGGTTGACGCTGGCCAGGATGTCCGTGCGCAAGCGTGCCGGATGCAGCAGTTGCCGCATGGCATCGGCGTCCAGCGGCGGCATGCGCGCGGCCGTGAGGGTTAGGCCGTAGTCGTTCACGGCGTAGCCGTAGTCGCCTGGATGGATGCGAGCGAGCCGGTAAGCCAGCACGGCGGCGAGGCCTTCGTGGGCAAGACGGCCGGCAAACGGGAACAGGAACAGATAGTCGCCTTCGCGCGTGCGGGTCCGCTCGCACAGCGTTTCGTCGAGCGCGGGGACCGCTGATCGGCTGCGCTGGATGGCCAGCAAGGGCGCGAGCGTGCGCATCTCGGCACTGCGTGGCGCCCCTTCGGCCAACGTGCGGCGCAGCTCGTCGGAGAGTTCCCCCGATAACGGAAGCTTGCCGCCCATCCAGCGCGGCACGCCGCCGCGACGGTTCGGCGCGGCGCGCACGTAGGCGGTCATGTCGCGGATACGCACGAGTTCGAGGTTTCGTCCGGCGAACAGGAAGCGATCGCCCGGGCGAAGTCGCGACAGGAAGCTCTCTTCGACCGTGCCCAGTCGCGCGCCTTTCATGTAACGAACCTGCAGGCTGCCATCGGACGTGATCGTGCCGATCGACAATCGGTGCATGCGTGCGATGCGTCCGCTGTCGACGTGGTAACGGCCGTCGGTCAGGACGAGCTTCTGGTATTCGGGGTAGCTTGCGAGCGCCGTGCCACCCGTACGCAGGTAGGCGAGTACGGCGTCGAAACGCTCGCGGGGAAGCTGCGCATAAGCGAGTGAGGAGGCGATCTCCGCATACGCGTCGTCCGCCGTGAAGCCACCACCGAGCGCCATCGTCAGCAGGTGCTGCGCAAGGACGTCGAGACAGCCGCGCATCGGGTGGCGCGGCTCGAGGTGGTCCTCCGACAGCGCGCGACGTGCCGCGGCGATTTCGGCGAGCTCGAGCAGATGGGTGGGCACGCAGAGAATGCGCGAGGGCATGCCGGGCTGGTGGCCGCTTCGGCCCGCCCGCTGCAACAGGCGCGCGATGCTCTTCGGACTGCCGACCTGGAGCACCTGTTCCACGCTGGAGAAATCCACGCCGAGATCGAGGCTCGAGGTGGCGACAACGCAGCGTAGCGTGCCCAGGCGCAGGTTTTCTTCCGTGGCAAAACGAAGCTTCGGATCGATCGATCCATGATGCAGCGCGAGCGTCTCCGGCGGTCCGGGCCATACGGAAGCCAGGGCCTCGTGCCAAAGCTCGGCTTGCGAGCGGGTATTCGCGAAGACCAGGCTGGTCCGTGCCGCGAGGACGGCGTCGAGCACGCGGGGAAGCTGGGACAGGCCCAGATGCCCGGCCCACGGAAAACGTTCGCCCCCGTCGGGGAGTGCCGTGTCGATATGGGTTTTCTTGCGCGAGGTGCCGCCGATGAGTACGCCGTCACCGGCGAGCGAGTGCAGCGCTTCGTCGAGGTTGCCGAGCGTGGCCGACAGGCCCCAGGTTCGCAGCGCTGGCAGCCAGCGGTGCAGGCGTGCGAGCCCGAGCTGGAGCAAGGTGCCGCGCTTGTTGCCGATGAGCTCGTGCCACTCGTCGACGACGATGCCGCGCAGGTTGGCGAAGCGCTCGCGCGCATCCGGATAGCTGAGCAGCAAGGCGAGGCTTTCCGGTGTCGTGACCAACAGCTCGCACGCGCCCCGGCGCAACCTGGCGCGCTCGGCGCTGCCGCTGTCGCCCGTGCGCCTTAGCACGCGCCACGGCAGCCCCATGGCTTCGACGGCCGCCGTGAGGTGCTGCGCCGTGTCGGTGGCGAGCGATCGCAGGGGCGTGATCCAGATCAGTTGCAGACCCGTCTGCGGACGCAGTAACGCGTCGATGAGTGGACCGCCTGCCGCGGCGAGGGTCTTGCCCGTGCCGGTCGGCGCGTGGATGAGACCGTTCCTGCCCTCCGCCCAGGCACGCCATGCTGCGCGTTGAAACGCCGCGGGCCGCCGCTCCTGCGCGGCGAACCAGGCGATCAGGCGGGCCTCAGCCCGTCGCCAGGCGGCGGAGGTCGTCGAGTTTGTCGGCATCGCGTATCGCGAGGTCGGTGCGCCAGCGGAGGATGCGCGGGAACCGCACGGCCACACCGGCCTTGTGGCGGCCCGAGGCCTGGATGGCTTCGAAGGCGAGTTCGAAGACGTGCGTCGGTTCCACCGACCGGACCGGGCCGAAGCGATCGATGGTGTGCGCACGTATCCAGCGGTCGAGGCGGCTGATCTCGGCGTCGTCGAGGCCGGAGTACGCCTTGGCCACGGGAACCAGTACCTCGCCATCCCACACGCCGAAGGTGTAGTCGGTAAACAGGCCCGAGCGACGACCGTGGCCCGGTTGGGCGTAGAGCAGCACGGCGTCCACGGTGTAGGGATCGACCTTCCACTTCCACCAGTCGCCGCGCTTGCGGCCGACGCGGTACGGTGACTCCAGGCGCTTCAGCATCAAACCTTCGGTCTGCCGCTCGCGCGACTCGGTACGGACGGTTGCAAGCGCATCCCAGTGTTCGCCGGTGACGACGGGCGAGATCATCACGGTCGGTCCGTGCCCGTCGACGAGGCGTTCGAGCGCTGCTCGCCGGACACGGAGAGGCTGTTCACGCAGATCGAGGCCGTCGAGCTCGAGCAGGTCGTAAACCATCAGGCGCACCGGTGTATCGGTGAGCAGCTTGGCGCCCGGCTTCAGCTTGCCGATGCGCTTCTGCAAGGCAGCGAAGGGCAGGGGACGATCACCATCCGGTGCCCAGGCGAGAATCTCGCCGTCGAGGACGCAACCGTCGGGCAGATTCAGCGCCGCCCGTTCGAGTTCGGGGAATCGACCATCGAGGCGTTCCTCACCGCGCGACCAGATCAGCACGCCGCCGTCGCGCCGCATCAGCTGCGCGCGGATCCCGTCCCACTTCCATTCGGCCAGCCAGTCCTCGCGCTCGCCGAGGCTGGCGATGTCGTGCTCCAGTGGCGACGCGAGAAAGAACGGGTAAGGCCGTTCGCCGGCGTGTTCGTCGGCACGCTCGGGCCCGGCGAGGGCTTCGAAGGCGGCGGCGCCGGGCTTCCATGTACCGGTCAGGCGATGGGCGATCAGATCGGTGGGCAGCGAGGACCATTGCGCGATCGCCTGCACGACCAGCCGGTGTGACACGCCCACGCGCAGCGAGCCGGTCAGCAGCTTGTTGACGAGGAAGAGCTGATCGCGGGGAAGCGTGTGCCACCACTCGCGAAGCAAGGCCATGCGTTCGGCGGACTCCAGCTTGCCGAGCGATGGCAATCGCGCCTCCATCCACACGTGCAGTGGCGTGTCGTCGGTGGCGTCCTCCGGTGTGGGCAACATCAGCGCGACGGTCTCGGCCAGATCGCCGACATGGGCGTAGCAATCGTCGATCAGCCAGTCGGCGTAACCGGTTTCCGCCGCGAGCGCGAGGCGAAGTTCGGTCGACGTCGCCGTGCGCTTCAGCTTGCCGCCGCCGAGGACATAAACCGCCCAGGCCGCGTCGAGGGGCGGTGCGTCCCTGAAATAGGCCGCCATCGCATCGCGCTTGGCGGAGGTCGAGGCGGTGCGGTCGAGCGCCTCGAACAGCGCAGCGAAACGGCGCATCAGTCGCCTTCCTCGCTGTCACGCACGTCGACCGCGGAGCCGCCCAGCGAACGGAGTGGTCGGGCATCGTGGCCGGTTTCGCGCAGATGGCGGATGAGCGCTTCGCCATCGCCGTGGGTCACGTAGATCCGCTTCGCGCCGCAGTCGCGCACGCTTTGCAGCAGGCCCGGCCAGTCCGCGTGGTCGGAAACGATGAAGCCGCGATCGTAGCCGCGCCGACGCCGTGCGCCACGCACCTGCATCCATCCCGAGGCGAATCCCGTCGACGCTTTCGCGAAGCGACGCATCCAGGGCGATCCCGCCGCGGAGGGCGGTGCCATGATCAGCTCGCCGGCGAAGTCCTTGCCGCGTGCGGACTCGCTGACCGGTTGCGTGGGAAGCATGCGCACGCCGGCCTCGCGATACGCTTCGACCAGGCGCAACATCGCGCCGTGCAGGTGCACGGTGCGATCGGTGCGCGCGGCAAGCTCGGCGAGAATACGCTGGGCCTTGCCGAGCGCATAGCAGAACAGGACGGCGGGGACAGCGCGTTCGGCACATTCGTCCAGCCAGGCGAGCATCTCGCCAATCACCGTGTGCATCGGCGGCCAACGGTAGATCGGCAGGCCGAAGGTCGACTCGGTGACGAAGACGTCGCAGGGCACGGGTTCGAATGGGACGCAGGTAGGATCGGGATCGCGTTTGTAGTCGCCGGAGACAACAGCCACCAGGCCGCGACCTTCGATACGCAACTGTGCCGCCCCGAGCACGTGGCCGGACGGATGCAACGACAGGCGTGTGTCGCCGAGGGTGAACGACTCGCCGTACGCGAAGTCACGGATCGTCGAGGTCGCCCCCAACCGTTCGCGCATCAGCCCCAGACCGGCGCTCGCCACGTGATACAGCTCGCTGCCCGACCTTGCGTGGTCGCCATGGGCATGCGTGACCACGGCACGCGGCACCGGAAGCATGGGGTCGATGAAGAAGTCGCCCGCCGGGCAATACAGGCCTTCGGGGCGCGGAAGAAGCAGATCGCTGTCCATCGCCGCACGGTAGGCGGCGAGTCGTCAACGCGGCGAAAACAAACGGTCAGGCGACGAACTGCAGCCTGGCCAGTTCGGCGTAGAGACCGCCTTCACGCAGCAACGCCTCATGCGTGCCCTGGGCGACGATCCGGCCGCCGTCCATGACGACGATGCGGTCGGCGCGCTGCACCGTGGCCAGGCGATGGGCGATGACCAGGGTGGTACGACCCTTCTCCAGTCGCTCCAGGGCGTGCTGGATGGCGGCTTCCGACTGGGCATCGAGCGCCGAGGTGGCCTCGTCGAGCAGGAGCAGCGGCGCGTCGCGAAGGATGGCGCGGGCGATGGCGACGCGTTGCTTCTGGCCCCCGGAAAGACGCACGCCGCGCTCGCCGAGCATGGCGTCGTAGCCTTCCGGCAGGGCCTGGATGAAGCCGTCGGCTTCGGCCAGGCGCGCGGCTTCGCGTACTTCCTCGTCGCTGGCATCCTCGCGGCCGAAACGGATGTTGTCCGCGGCGCTGCCGCCGAAGATCACCGTTTCCTGCGGCACGAGGGCGATCGCGCCACGCAATTCGGGCAGCGCCAGGGCGCGCAGTTCGACACCATCGAAGCGGATCGAACCGGCGACCGGATCGTGGAAGCGCAGCAGCAAGCTGAAGACCGTGCTCTTTCCGGCGCCCGATGGGCCGACGAGGGCGACGGTTTCGCCAGGGGCGATCTCCAGATCGAAGCCGGACAGCGCGGCGACGTCGGGTCGCGACGGATAGCGGAATTCCACCTGGTCGAAGCGCAGCGCGCCGGTCACCGGCTGCGGCAGCGGATCGGGCGCGTCCGGCGTGGCGATGGTGGCTTTCTCGGCGAACAGTTCGCCGATACGTTCCATCGCACCCGCGGCCTGCAACACATCGCCCCAGACCTCAGACAGGCCGGCGACGGAGCCGGCCGCGAAGATGGCATAGACGACGAACTGGGTCAGTACACCCGGTGCGAGCTCGCCGGCGATGACATCGCGGGCACCTGCCCAGAGCACGAGGGTGATGGCGCCGAAGATCAGGACGATCACCGCGGCGGTGAGCATCGAGCGCATGCCGATGCGACGACGCGCCGTGGCCAGTGCCAGGGCGATGGCGTTCGCGTAGCGGCGGCTCTCGATGGGCTCACGAGCGTAGGCTTTTACGGTCTGCGCGGCGTTGAGCGTTTCGTTGGCGACGGCAGCGGCATCGGCGAGACGATCCTGGCTGTGACGGGACAGCTTCTGGACACGGCGGCCGAAGATGAGGATCGGCAGCATGACGGCGGGAATCACCAGCGCGGTGAGGCCGGCCAGGCGCGGACTGGTCCAGGCCATGGCGGCGGCCGAGCCGATCAGCATCACGGTGCTGCGCAGTGCGACCGAAATGCCGGAGCCGACCAGGGTCTGCACCAGTTCGGTGTCGGTGCCCAGGCGCGAGGTGAGTTCGCCCACGCGCGTGCTTTCGTAGAAGCCGACATCCAGGTGGATGACGTGCCGATATAGTGCGCTGCGCAGCGCGGCGAGGGAACGCTCTCCCAGCAGGGCGATGAAGAAGTAGCGAGCGGCAGTGGCGAGGGCAAGCACCACGGCGAGGCCGAACAGCGCCAGGAAGGTCCCGTTGATCGTCGCCAGGTTCGAGGCGAGGAAGCCCTTGTCGATGATGTGGCGCAGGGCGACCGGCAGTAGCAGCGACGAGCCCGACGAGATACCGAGGAAGAACAGCCAACCGATGGCCAGGTTCTTGTGTGGCCTGAGGAAGGGCCAGAGATTGCGCAATGCGCCGATGTTCCGTGACTTCTCCCTGCGTTCTACGGTCATGCGCGGCTCATTGCTCTGGTCATTTGCCAACGGATGGGGCCACCCGGTGCAGTATTCAATCGATCCGGCGCGGCTGGATGCGCCCCCGGCTCATATCGACCAGCCGCGCGGCGATGGCGTCGAGGCGATCCAGCGGGGCCAGCACGATCAGTTCCGCACCATCTGCGACGAAGGTTTCCTGCTCGATGGTACCGTCCATCTCGCGAATCCGCGCGGTGAACAGCGCGATGTCGGCGAAGTCGCAGTGCATGAATAACCGACCGATGGCGACGATGGCGACGCGCGGCGCGAGCCTGAGGCATTCTGCCGCGGTGCCGCCATAGGCCCGGGCAAGGCCGCCGGCACCGAGCTTGATACCGCCGTACCAGCGCGTGACCACGACGACCACGCGGTCGCAGCCCTGGCCATCGATGGCTTGCAACATCGGGCGTCCCGCGGTGCCGCCCGGCTCGCCATCGTCGTTGAACCGGTAGGCGTCGCCGATGCGGTAGGCCCAGCAGTTATGCGTGGCGGTCGCGTCGCCCACGGTCTCGACGAAGGCGAGCGCCTCCGCCGTACTACCGACCGGCGCTGCCTGGGCGAGGAAACGGCTTTTGCGAATGTCTTCCTCGTGCCGCCACGGCGACGCGAGGGTTTCCAGCGGAACGCTCAAGGCCCCAGGTCGCGCAGATCTTGGGGCAGGTCGTAGTGCGGGTAGCGCTGACGTAGGTCGCGCAGTTCACGCAGCGCCTGCGTGCGATCGCCACGGTCGAGCAGGCGTCGGATCTCACCGACACGGTCGTCGGGGCCAAGGACGGTGGGCACCGTCTTGCGCATGAGCATGCCCGAGGAGACGGGCGCGGGTGCGGCCGACACGATCGCGGCCTCGGGTTCGGCCTCGGCCTTGGCCGCTGCAGGTGCGGGTGGGGCTGGCGGTGCGGGTGGCGCGTACGGTTCCGGAGGTGCGGCCGGAGCCGCTGGAGCCCATGGCGCCGGTGCCGCCACGGGCGCGGCGGCTGGCGGTGCGGACACGTCGAGGCGGATGGCCTTCGGGGTCGCGGCGGGAGCGACGGCGCGATGTGTCGCAGCCCGCTGCGCGGGCATCGCAGATGAATCGGCTCCCACACGAGCGGAAGATGAATCGGCTCCTACACGAGCGGAAGCGGCGCCTGCGCGAGATGCCTGGGATCCCGCATCGCGGGGCTTGCTCAGGTCTGCTGTGGGAGCCGCTTCAGCGGCGATGCTCTCCGCCACGCGCCCGTCCTGGCTATTCGTCGTTGGGCCTTCCGCCGCAGCCGGCCTAGCGACCCTCGGGATCGTCGACGTCGCAGGCGGTGGCAGCTCCCGCACCTGCCAGGCCACTCCGACGGCGAGGACGAGCACGGCGGCAGAGGCCACGGCGACCGGCCAGCGCGGACGACGGTTCACCGGCACAGCCTGGGCCGCCGCGGCAAGCACGGCGGCATCGAGCGACGCATCCGGCTCGGTCTTCGGCAAACGCGCGTACAGCGCCGCGAGCTCGCGTTCGTCGGGCAGGTCGTCGTCGATGGGTGGGGGCGTCATCTGGGTCATGTCATTCGGCAACGAGTTCGCGGATTCGGGCCATGGCGTAGCGAAGTCGCGATTTCGCGGTTTCGCGTCCTACGCCGGTGACGGCGGCGATGTCCTCCAGGGAAAGTTCGTTCTCCATGCGCAACACGAAAGCGGTGCGCTGTTCGTCCGGCAGGCTCTCGATGGCGCGTTGCATGCGCCGACGCAACTCGAAATCCGACAGCGCGTGCTCGGGTTGTTCGCGTTCCGGTGCGGCCTGGGTCGCAAACACCGCTTCGGCTTCCTCCGCACCGGCCTGCGGGCGTTGCTTGCGGAAACTGTCGATCGCCAGGTTATGCGCGATCTGCAGCAGCCAGGTGCTGAACTTCGCTTCGACACGATAGCGCTGACGCGCCGCGATCACACGACTCCAGGTTTCCTGGAAGAGCTCGTCGGCGACTGCACGGTCCTTTACCGTCTTCAACAGGAACCGGTAGAGGGGACCTTTGTGTCTGGCGTAGAGCTCGGTGAAGGCAGCCGCGTCCCCACCCGCCCAGGCGAGCATCAGTCCGCCATCGTCGGCCAGGGGGGCATCCATGGCCGGGGAGGGTAAGGCATTCGGGTGGGGTTCGGCGATGGGCAGGTTCGTGGTTCCGGTGGATCGCCGATGAATCGGCTCCTACATGAGAAAATGCGCCGCTTTCGGGTAGGAGCCGATTCATCGGCGAAAGGTTGCTCGCCTCAGTCAGCCAGCTTCTCGCCTCAGCGAATGAAAGCCCCGGCCACCGGCTGCCCGGTCTGCATGCCGCCGGTCAGCGCCGCCAACCTCGCCATGCCGGCGCGATAACCACCCTCGTCCTTGCCGAGCGCGCCTTGCGCCAGTGTCGCGACTTTGTCGTAGCCGAAGTCGTCGGCGTATTTCCCGCCTCGCAGGTTCTCGGCGAACGCGGCAGCGGCGGCGGCGAACCGCAGGCGCTCGCTGGGCGAGGCGGCCACGCGTGCCGACAGCGGTTCCTCGATCAGCTTGCTCGCGCCACCCTCGGGAGCCTTGTAGCGCAGACGAAGGAAGGCCAGCTCAGTGCCCTTTGCCTCGGCGGGTGCGTTGCCGTAGCGCAGGGGATCCACGCGCGCACCGGGCGCACCCTTGAGCGTGATCTCGTAGAGGGCGGTGACATTCGCGCCGGCACCGATCTCGCCCGCATCGACGGCATCGTTATTGAAGTCCTCGCGGGCAAGCACGCGCTTTTCGTAGCCGATCAGGCGGTATTCGGCGACGACGCCTGGGTTGAACTCGACCTGGATCTTCACGTCCTTCGCAATGGTCATCAGCGTCGCCGACATCTCGTCGACAAGAACGCGTCGTCCCTCGTCGAGGCTGTCGATGTAGTGATGGCTACCATTGCCGACGTCGGCGAGTTCCACGGCCATTTCATCGTTGTAGTTGCCCTCGCCGAATCCGAACGTCGTCAGCGCCACACCGCTCTTGCGCTTCTCGGCGATGCGATCCTTGAGCGCCTGGACACCCGTCGTGCCGACATTGAAATCGCCGTCGGTCGCTAGGATGACGCGGTTCACGCCGCCCTTGATATAGCCCTTCATCGCTTGCGCATAGGCGAGGTCGATGCCCGCTGCGCCATTCGTGGAACCGCCGGCACCGAGCGCATCGATGGCGGCGGTGATCGTCGCGTGCCGATCGCCTGGCGTGGACGGCAGCGCCACGCAGGTGGCGCCGGCATAAGTCACGAGCGACACGCGATCCTGCGCGCGCAGCTTAGGCACGATCTGTTTCAGCGACGCCTTCAGCAAGGGCAGCTTGTCCGGTTCATCCATCGACCCGGACACGTCGACGAGGAAGACCAGGTTCGCCGCGGGAATCTCGCTGGCGGGTACCTTGTAGCCCTGGATGCCGACCATCAGCAGCTGCCGTTGGCTGTTCCACGGTGCAGGCGCCAGTTCGGTCGTTACGCTGAAGGGGCGCGAGCGATCCGTCGGCGGCGCGTAACCGTAATCGAAGTAGTTGATGAACTCTTCCGTTCGCACGGCATCGGCCGGCGGCAGACGACCTTCGTTGAGCATGTGGCGAACGTTGGTATAGGAGCCGGTGTCCACGTCGATGCTGAAGGTGGAGACCGGGTCGCTGGCGGCGAGGTGTACGGCGTTGGCGTTGCGATGCTTGTAGTTGTCGCGATCGGTCGCGTACTGCGCGGGCAACATCGGGCCCATGATGCCGCCCATCGGTACGGGCGACCGCTGGATCCTGGACATCACGGGTGCGGCGACCGTCGGTGATGCGCTGGTGAGAGCATCGGCTTCGGCAATGGGCATGGGCGCAGGCGGAGCGGCAGGCGGCGGTGTGGCCAGCGCGACGGCCGCCCGCGAACTCGATTTCGCCGCCACGGCCATCGGTATCGGCAGCGGACGACCGGGCCCGTAGCCGCGTACCGCCTGTTCGCAGGGTGCGTCATTGACGGGCGCTGGCTCGGCGGCGATGTGCGGGCGAGACGAGCCATCGGAGGCGGCGCTACCCGCCGCGACGACGAGGCCGGCAAAAAGCAGGGGCAGGGTGATGCGTAGCGTATTCATCGTGCGTGACCTCGTGGGGGACATGCAGATGAAACGTGGGTGTTGGCGAAAAGGGGTTAAATATTCTTCGGCGATCCGCTCAGGACGCGCGACGGCTCCAGGCGCGCGTCGCCCTGCGCGCCGATGCGATTACGGCCGGCGTTCTTCGCACGGTAGAGCGCCCGATCGGCGGCGTTGAGCAGGTCCAGTGGTCCGCCGTTGGCATTGGCCAGCAGGGTCGCCACGCCGATCGTGATGGTCAGCACGCCGAACGGGCTCAGCGGGTGCACGATGCCTTGCGCTTCGACCTGGGCGCGGAGGTCTTCGGCCAGGGCTACCGCGTCGGCGAGGCGGGTACCCGGCGCGATCACCGCGAACTCCTCGCCGCCGAAGCGGGCGATGAAGTCGCCGGCACGCAGGCCGCGACCGGACAGCACCGAAGCGAGTGCGCGCAGGCAATCGTCGCCGGCGAGATGGCCGTAGCGGTCGTTGTATTCCTTGAAGAAGTCGACGTCGAGCATAAGCAGGGCGATCGGCTCGCGCTGGGCGGGACGGTGCCATTCGCGCAGAAGGCGTTCATCCAGCGCGCGGCGGTTCGCCAGCCCGGTCAGGCTGTCGGTAAAGACCAGGCCCTGCAATTCGTCGCGGCTGCGCGAGAGGCGAAATTCCTCCTCGACCAGATCGACCTGCGCCAGCGTGCCGCGCAGGCCGATGCCGATCACGGCGGCGATGGCGCCGCCAATGCCGAGCGACGGATAGACCGGGATCACCATCAGGCCGAAACCCAGGACGCTCATGGCGAGGAAGGTCGGGCTGGCACTCTGCACGAAGCGGATCAGGTACACCGGCGGATGCCAGTGGCGTTGCGGTTGCCTCGTCATGGTGACGATGAACAGCGCGAGGAAGGGCAGGTCGAGCAGGGCGTCCCAGGAGGACGTGCCGAAGTCGGGATGGCCGTTGAGCGCGACGTAGTGGTTGTACGAGTAACCGGATATCGCGTAGACGACGAAAAAAGCCATGACCGCGCGGAAGAACGCATGATCGTCGGCGCGATCGGTGGCGACGAAGCGCAGCAGCGCGGCGACGGCCAGGCACACGTTCTCGAAGTCGAGCATGTAGGCCACGTCGACTGCCTGCTGCGGGCCTATCGCACCTTCGAGCGTCACGATGGAAAAGGTACGGATGTAGAACAGCACGCCGAGCAGGCCAGCCAGGACCAGGTCGATCGCCATGGCCCATTTCTTTCGCGCCGCGACGGGCGCGGAGGAGACGGCGACGAGCACCGGCAGGACATACAGGATGTAGAAGAACATGCTGTCGCCGGGCGCCGGGTTGGAATTGTCGAGCACGTAGTTCTGTCGTGCCGACAACGACATGCCGATCGTCCACAACCCGAGGCTGGCCAGGAGGAGCCACCAGCGGTGGTCACGCGGCGTGCCCGAACGCATCCAGGCCCGCCATGCACTGAATATGGCAAGGGCGGCCACGGAGAAGAAAAACGTGTACGAGAGTGCCATGCCACTGTCGGGCAGGACCGCCAGCGCGGCGGCATGGGCCGCGACGATGGCGGCCGCGGCGATGAATGCTTTCATGGCGTGCCTCCCCCGACCTGCAACGCATAGATCATATCGGCGGGCGGAGCAGGAAGTTGAGTTTCATTCCGCCGAATTTTACGGTTTGCGAAATGATAAATGTGAAGGTCACGCCCCGCTCCGAACCACCTCCTCGATGTCGCGGGTTTCCAGGATGGTCTTTGCATAGCCGTGCCGGGCCAGGGCGAGCAGGGCGCGCCCGACCGTCTCGGTTGTCGCCACGGTATAGGGCATGAGGGCACGGAAGATCGGCAGGATCGGCGCCATCAGCGGATAGAGCACGCGGTAGGCGCGCGTGCGCGACCGGGCGCCGTTCATGGGCTGGATGGCCCCCGGCCGAATGGCGTGGACGCGTTTGAACGGCAGCCGGGCCAAGGTGTTTTCCGTGCGCCCACGGATGCGAGCCCACATGACTTTGCCGGATTCGCTGCTATCGGCTCCGGCACCGGAGACATAGACGAAGGTCATCGCCGGATTGAGCCGGGCGAGCGTGGACGCGGCGGCGAGGGTCATGTCGTAGGTCAGATGCGTATAGGTCGCCTCGTCCATGCGAAACGAGGTCACGCCGATGCAGAAGAAGCAGGCGTCGAAACCGCCAAGCCTGTCCTCGATGGCGCGGTAATCGAACAGATCTGCCTGGACCAAATCCTTCAGCTTGGGGTGGCTGGCCCCACTCGGCGACCGTCCGATGGCGACGACCTCGTCGACATCGGGTGCGAGCAGGCATTCGCGTAATACGCCCTGGCCGACCATACCGGTGGCGCCGAATAACAGGATTCTCATGCCGGTGTCCTCAGTAGGCCGGGAAGGCGGGCATGGCACCGGCACCGATGTCGGTCGAACGGCTGACCTCGGCCCAACGCTGGTCGGTTTCGTGGCGTGCCTGCTCGACCTGGGCTGCGAAAGTCGCTGCGTCACTGCCCAGCAGCAGTCGCACGGGCGGACGCGGATGCGCGGCGAGGCGGAGCACGACCTCGGCAACGCGCACCGGATCGCCGGTTTCGTTGCCGGCGTAACCGGACAGCATGTTCCGCAGGGCCCCGACGCTGCCCTCATAGTCCGGCAGGAAAGGCGGAAGATCGGCGCCTGCGCGGCGCGCCCAGTCCGTACGCATGCCGCCGGGCTCGATCGCGGTGACATGCACGCCCAGGGCACCCAGTTCGGTGGCGAGGACCTCGGAGAGTCCGCCAACCGCCCATTTCGCCGCCTGATAGGCCGACATGCCGGGGGTGCCGATGCGTCCGCCGACCGAGGACACGTTGATGACGCGGCCGCTGCGACGCTCGCGCATCGGACGGACCGCGGCGCGGGTGAGGTTCACTACGCCGAACAGGTTGGTTTCGATCTGCGCGCGATAGTCGGCCGATGACATCTGCTCGAAGGGCACGAGCTGCCCGTAGCCAGCGTTGTTGACCAGCACATCCAGCTGGCCGAAGGCGTCCAGTGTGAAGCGCACGGCGTCGATGCACGCGGCTTCGTCGGTCACGTCGAGCGAGGTGACTTTGAGGGTATCGGGGAAGCGGGCGCGAAGCGCCTCGAGCGTTTCGACGCGTCGCGCGGTGGCGACAACGCGATGACCTGCCGTGAGCGCGGCTTCGGCGATATCGCGACCGAGACCGGCGCCGCTTCCGGAAATGAGCCAGACCTGTGACATGGGGAGTACCTCTTAATAGTGAGTGAGTACGCACTCGATTAATTGAATGAATAAAAGGCGCGTATCAGCCCGAGCCGATCGCGCGCCAGATGGCTTCGAAGCCGGCATGTCGATAGTCGGCGGCCTGGGCCGGGTTTTGCGCCATGAAATGCATGGTGGTTTCGGCCACGGCCGTGATGATTCCCGCCATGAAGCCGATCGGTTGCCCCTGGCGGAGGGCGCCCGATGCCATGCCTTCGTCAAAGAGGCCGGCGATGTCACCGAACACCCGTTCGCCTTCCACACGCGTTGCCGCCGTGATCCGCTCCGACACGGTGAGTTGGGCCATGGCGATGCGCAGGGCGGGTTCGGCCATGCCCCAGTCGAGGTAGCGGTTCCAGACGTGCTCGAAGCGTTCTTCGATGGGCGCGCGGGAGGGATACCCCTCGTACATCGTTTCGCGCAGGCTGCTTTTCGCGTCCAGATAGAGCGCGTTGAGCAGCAAGTCCTTGTCGGCGAAGTAGGTGAAGATCGATCCCTCGGCCACGCCTGCCAGTTTCGCGATCAGCGACGTCGGCGCGCCGACACCGCGCTCCGCTACGCCCTGGGCGGCGGCGGCGAGGATGGCGCTGCGTTTTTCTTCGCTTTTGAGGCGGGCCATGACGGGGCGATAATAAGTGAGTGCTTGCTCATTATGGAGGTTGGAGGGCGTAATGCAAGCACCCTTTCGCCGATGAATCGGCTCCTACACAAAGCCGCCTCCCATGAAGGACCTCGCGCCCCTGTGGGAGCCGCTTCAGCGGCGATGCTCTTATCAGGCAGCCCGAATAGCGCCCTTGGCAATGACCGGCCCGGTGGGCTGGCCGGTCGGCGACCCACCGACCGGCTCCAGCGAGACAGCGAGGGCGGCCGTCGGACCAAGGCGGTCGAGCAGGGCCTTGTCCAGGTGGAAGCGTTTGGGATCGCCAGGCGGGAAGACGCCGACCGAGATCGGTGCGCCACCGGACGGGATCAGCCACAGTTCGGTGTTGCGGTCCGCGGCGACGGCCGCAGGGCTCGCCGGTACGACGAGGAGTTCGGAGCGGTCGATGTCCATGGTGGCGGTCCAGCCGGCGACGCCGTTGTCGCCGGCGATCGTCGAGACCATGAGGACCGAGGGGTGGACGGCGACGGACGGCGCGACCGGCCGGTTCAGTGTGACCACGAGCAGGCACGCCGCGACCGCCGTGGCACCGACGCCGATCCAACGCCACAGTCCCAGGCTGTCCCAGGCGCTGGCGCGCGGGCGCGAGGGCCCGCCGACCGGCGCTGCCTTATCGAAAGCGAGACGCCGACGAATGCCCGCCCAGACATGGGCGGGTGGCGCCACGTCGGTGACTTCCATGGCCAGGGGTGTGAAGTGTCGCTGCCACAGCGCCACCGCCGCGGCGGCCTCGGGATTGCTCTGGACCTCCCGTGCCACGGCGGCTCGCGCATCGGCGTCGAGCAGGCCGAGTGCGTACTCGGCGTAGCGCAGGTTGTCCTTGTCGGATTCGAAGCTGCTGTTCATGGATTGAGGCATGCCCTGAGTTGCAGGAGACCACGACGAATCCAGCTTTTCATGGTGCCCAGGGGCACCTTTGCACGTTCCGCCAACTCGTTATACGTAGCGCCGCCGAAAAAGGCTTCACGGATCGAGCGCCGCTGCTGCATCTCCAGTTCCGCCAGGCAGGCCTGCAGGTTGCGGTATTCCTCGTCGCTCTCGGCGCCGTGCGCGGGGCCCGGGCCCTCGTCGACGAGGGTCTCCCAGTCCACCTCGACCGGACGCAGGTCGGGGCGCTGACGCAGGCGGTCGATGGCCTTGTTCCGGGCGACCGTCACCAGCCAGGTGATCGCACTGGACAGCTTCGCGTCGAAACTCCGCGCACGCTTCCAGACGGTGACAAAGGCCTCCTGGAGCACCTCCTCGGCTTCGTCGCGATCGCCCATCAGCCGCAGGCAGACGCCGAACAAGCGCGACGACGTGCGCCGGTACAGCTCTTCGAAGGCGCGCTGGTCTTCGTCCGCCGTACGTTGCAACAGTCGATTCAGCTCATCGCGGTCGGCGGGGCTGGTGGCTGGCATGCGTGGGTCCTTATGCGGTCGGTCGGTGGATCGGGGCGGGGCGATCTATAACATGACCACGGTCGATACGTCGCGATCCGCATCCGCTCTTCACGCGGGCTCGTATCCACTGTCGCCATCCCTTCCGAGGACGACTTAATCCGTGAGGCTTCTTTCATCCGCCCCGATCGTCCCCTTCGCCGCTGCCGCCTGCCTGGCCAGCGCCACCGCGGCCGCCACGGAGCGCTTCGTCGGCGACGCGTATGCGCCCGACAACGGGCAGCTGCTTTATCGGGAGGTCCATACGGTCGGCGCCGGGCGCCAGGTGGTGCAGTACCAGTGTCCCGACGGCAAGGCCTTCGCGCGGAAGGTCCTGGAAGGCGGAAACACGGTCATCGGCCCGGATTTCAGCTTCGTTGACGCGCGTAACGGCGATGCGGAGGGCGTGCGTTCGAGCGGTGGCACCCGCAGCGTGTACGCCAAGCGCGGCGCGGCGAGCGAAGTCGCCAAGCCTTTGCCAGACAAAAAGGACGGCGTGATCGATGCCGGCTTCGACGTTTACGTGCGAACCCATTGGGACAGCGTCGGCAAGCGCGGCGACGGCATTCCCTTCCTGTTGCCCGGCCGCTTCGCCTTCTACAACGTGCGCCTGATCGATGGGGAAACCAGCGACGGGGTACGGCGCATGACGATGAAGCTCGACGCCTGGTACGCCTTCGCCGCACCGACGGTCGTGCTCAGTTACACCACGGCCGACCGCCTTTTGCGCCGTTTCGAGGGCATGGGCTCGATCCGGGGTGAGAACGGGAAGCTGCGCCAGGTACGCATCGAGTTCCCACCGGCCAAGCGTGAAGGCAACCTCGCGGACGCGGCCGTGGAGCAGGCACTGGCCGTAAAACTCGACGGTCGCTGCAGCATCTAGGCCATGTTCGTGCATCCGTGACCCGCAACGGCCCGTATAGGTAAGGGAACGCCACGGGAGTCCGCATGAACGTCCACCCCAACGCCACCCCTGAGTCACCGCCGGTGGCCCTTCGCGTCGGCACCTTGCGCCGGTGGTTCGATACATCCACCGCCGCGCCGGGCGACGCGGCGCGGGGCGATCGCATCGACTGGCTCCGCGCCTCGCCCTTCGTGGTGATGCACCTGGCCTGCTTCGGCGCGATCTGGACGGGTGTCTCGCCGGTGGCCCTGTGGGTCGCCGTGGCCCTGTATGCGATACGGATGTTTGCCCTCACGGCGTTCTA
Organism: Luteibacter sp. P1_D3; assembly: GCF_056406135.1. Classification (NCBI taxonomy): domain Bacteria; kingdom Pseudomonadati; phylum Pseudomonadota; class Gammaproteobacteria; order Lysobacterales; family Rhodanobacteraceae; genus Luteibacter; species Luteibacter sp. P1_D3. The sequence goes on from NZ_JBFUAT010000015.1 coordinate 78,620, forward strand.
TCACCGCTACTTCTCGCATCGCACGTTCCGTACCTCGCGTCCGGTGCAGTTCATCTTCGCTCTGATCGGTGCGAGCTGCGTACAACGTGGCCCGCTGTGGTGGGCCGCGCATCATCGCCATCACCATCGTCATACCGACACGCCGCTGGACCCGCATTCGCCGTCCGTCCACGGTTTCCTGTGGAGTCATGTCGGCTGGTTCCTCACGCCGAACGGGTTTCGCACCGAGATCGCGCGTGTGCCCGACCTTGCGAAGTACCCCGAACTTCGCTGGCTGGATCGCTTCGATACGGCCATCCCGGTCCTGCTCGCCGTCGCGTTGTTCGGCGTCGGCAAGGTGCTCGAGCACGCGGCGCCGGGCCTGGGTACGACCGGCTGGCAGATGCTGGTCTGGGGATTCTTCGTATCCACGACCGTGCTGTTCCACGCCACCGTGACGATCAACTCGCTGGCGCATCGTTTCGGTCGTCGCCGTTTCGATACGGCCGATGACAGCCGCAACAATATCTGGCTCGCGCTGCTGACGTTTGGTGAGGGCTGGCACAACAACCACCATTTCTTTCCGGGCACGGTGCGCCAAGGTTTCCGCTGGTGGGAAATCGACCTGACCTACTACGGCCTCCGTGCGATGGCGTGGCTCGGTCTGGTACACGACCTCAAGCCGATTCCGGCCTGGGTCGCGGCGAAGGCGAAGGGCTGAACATGCGCATCGCCGTCATCGGTTCGGGCATCGCAGGGCTGGCTTCGGCATGGCTACTGTCGCGCAGGTATGCGGTGACCCTGTTCGAAGCCAACGACTACCTGGGTGGCCACACGCATACGCACGATATCGCGATGGGCGACGGCAACTACACGGTCGACACGGGTTTCATCGTGCACAACCGGGCCCATTACCCGTTGCTGTCCACGTTGTTCGATGAACTCGGCGTCGCGACGCAGCCGACCACGATGAGCTTCTCGGTGCGTAATCAGGCCAGCGGCCTGGAGTACAACGCGGCCAACCTCGATACCCTGTTCTGCCAGCGCCGCAACCTCGTGTCTCCGCGCTTCCTCGGCATGATTCGCGACCTCATGCGTTTCTACCGCGACGCGCCGCGCCTGCTCGACGACGCCGGCGACGGCCCGACCCTGGGCGAGTACCTGGAGCGTGGGGGCTACGGTGTCGCGTTTCGCGACGAGCATCTCGTGCCGATGGCCTCGGCGCTCTGGTCGTCGCCCTCGGCAGCGGTACTCGGTTTTCCCGCCCGTTACCTCGTGCAGTTCATGGCCAACCATCAGATGCTGAGTCTCTCCGGGCGACCGGAATGGCGCGTGGTGAGCGGCGGGTCGCGACGCTACGTGGATGCGATGCGCGCCCGCTGGTCGGTGACCGAACGTCTGAATACGCCGGTCGTCACGGTGCGCCGTCACGACGACGGCGTCGACCTGGTCACGCATGCCGGCACGTACGGTTTCGATGAGGTGGTGCTTGCCTGTCATAGCGACCAGGCGCTGGCCTTGCTGGCCGACGCCGACGGGGCCGAACGCTCGATCCTCGGTGCGATGACCTATCAGGCGAACGATACTGTCCTGCATACGGATGCGTCGCTGCTGCCGCGGTCACGCAAGGCGTGGGCAGCCTGGAATGCCTTCATTCCCGCCGATCCGGGTGACGCGTGCACGGTCAGCTATTGCATGAACCTGCTGCAGGGCTTCGAGTCGCCGGAGCCGTTCGTGGTCACGCTCAATCGCACCAACGCCATCGATCCTCGGCGCATCCTTCGGCGCATGAGCTACCAGCACCCGGTCTACACGCATGCCTCGGTCGCCGCGCAGATGCGCAAGATCGAGATCCAGGGACGGCGCCGTGCATGGTTTGCCGGTGCGTACTGGGGCTGGGGCTTCCATGAGGACGGCATGCGCAGCGCCGTGGAACTCGCGCGCGACTTCGAGCGCGGGTTGGCCCTGCGGGGCAGGGCGGTCGCATGAGCGAACGCTTCGCCAGCGCGGTCTACGAAGGCGTCGTGACACACCACCGTCACGCGCCGCACGATCATGCGTTCCGCTATCGCATGGCCCAGCTCTATCTCGATCTGGACGAACTCGACCGGGTGTTCGCCGACCGCTGGCTGTGGTCGGCGACGGGGCGCAACCTGGCCGAGTTTCGGCGCTCGGATTACCTCGGTCCGCCCGAACATTCGTTGGCGGATGCGGTGCGTGATCGTGCAGGCGCGTCGCTGGGTTATCGCCCGGCGGGTCCGGTGCGCGTACTGACTCATGCGCGCTACGCGGGCATCGTCTTCAACCCGGTGACGTTCTATTACTGCTACCAGGCCGACGGCACGACGCTCGATTGTGTCGTCGCCGAGATCACCAACACACCGTGGCGCGAACGGCATAGCTACGTGCTTGGAGTGCAGGGAGACGCGGACGGGCACGTCGTCGACCAGACCTTCCCCAAGGCCTTCCATGTCTCGCCGTTCATGCCGATGGAACGCGAGTACCGCTGGCGTTTCACGCGCCCGGGCGAGCGCCTTCGCGTGCATATGGACGTATTGCGTGACGGCGTTCGCGAGTTCGACGCGCATCTGTCGCTGCGCCGCCGCGAGCTCACTGGCGCTTCACTGGCACGTGTGCTCTGGCGATATCCGCTGATGACGGCGAAGGTCGTCGGTGCCATCCATTTTGAAGCGCTGCGCCTATGGATCAAACGCAATCCCATTCACGATCATCCGGTGAGAACGCCATGAACGCCATCATCAGGAACGGAGACGCCGTGCCGGCCGTGCGAGGGCGGCACGTTTTGCGCCGCATGCTGCTGGCGCGGATGCAGGGCATGCGCCATGGGCGACTGATCATCGACGATCCTTTGGGGCGTGTGGAGTTGGGGCAGGGCCCAGACACTCACCCGGAGCTGGTCGTGCACGTGCAGGTCGATGACCTGGCTTTTTATCGGGCCGTTGCCGCCAATGGCAGTGTCGGTGCCGGTGAGGCCTTCATGGACGGCCTGTGGCGTTGCGACGATCTCGTCGGTCTCATCCGCTTGCTCGTGCGCAACCGCGATCTTCTCGATGGCATGGAGTCCGGGCTCGCGCGTCTGGGTGGCCTGGCGATGAAGGGGTGGCATGCCCTGCGCCGGAATACGCGCGAAGGCAGTCGCCGCAACATCGCCGCGCACTACGATCTCGGCAACGATTTCTTCGGCCTCTTCCTCTCGCCGGACCTGATGTATTCGTCCGCGCTGTGGGACGGTGAGGACGACACCCTCGCACTCGCTTCGACGCGCAAGCTCGACCGTGTCTGCCAATGGCTGGACCTGAAGCCGGGCGACCGGGTCATCGAGATCGGTACGGGTTGGGGGGGGTTCGCAGTGCATGCCGCCCGGCATTACGGTTGCCACGTCACCACCACGACGATCTCGCGCGAGCAGCACGCGCTAGCCGCGCAACGCGTCGAGGAGGCCGGCCTGGACGACCGCGTGACCCTGCTTCTGGAAGACTACCGGGACCTGGTTGGCACCTACGACAAGCTGGTGTCGATCGAGATGATCGAGGCGATCGGTGCGCCTTACCTCGATACCTATTTCGCCACACTCGGCAGTCTGCTTCGTCCGGGCGGCCGTGCGCTCGTGCAGGCGATCACGATCGAAGACCACCGCTACGCGCAGGCGCTGGCCTCGGTCGATTTCATCAAGCGTCACGTGTTTCCAGGCAGTTTCATCCCGTCGATCCAGGCGATGCTGGCGGCCAAAACGCGTGTCACGGATCTGGCGCTGGTGCGCCTGGAGGACTTCGGCATCTCCTACGCGCGGACGCTCGAGGCGTGGCGCGAGCGGTTCCTCGGCAGTCTCGGCCAGGTGCGCGGGCAGGGCTTCGACGAACGCTTCATCCGTTCGTGGGAGTTCTATCTGGCCTATTGCGAGGGTGGTTTCCGTGAACGCTCCATCGGGGTGTCGCATCTGCTGATGGAAAAGCCGTTGCACGGGAGCGTGCCGGGATGATCGCTACCTGGACCAGTCTGATCGGCTACCAGGCGGTCTGGTTCGTCGCGGTCATCTTCGCCGGGCGCGGCCAGCCCTGGCCAGGAGTGCTCGCGGCGCTCGCCTTCGTCGTCTGGCAGCTCGGCGTGACCACGCAACGTCGCAGCGCCTCCTGGGTGCTCGCCATCGCCCTGGTCTGCGGCGTCGTCATCGACGGTCTTGTACGCAGCCTGCATCTGGCCGACTACGCCGCTGCCTCGCCCGCGGTACCCGTCGGTGGCGCGCCCGTGTGGATTCTCGGCCTCTGGGCCTGTTTTTCGTTAACGCTGAGTGGCCCGTTGCGCGCCCTGGGTACGCGCCCGCTGCTTGCCGTGGTGCTCGGCGGCATCGGTGGACCCCTGGCTTATGCGGGTGCCGCACGCGGCTGGGATGCGCTGACGTTCCACGCGCCGGCGTGGCGCGCCCTCGCCGTACTCGGCGTGGGCTGGGCCGTGGCGATGCCGCTGCTCGCGGCACTGAATCACCGATGGTCGCTCGCGAGGACACCTGCATGAGCACGATGAACACCTTGCTGGTTATCTGGTTGGCCACGGCCTGGTTGATGACGGCCGGCTGGGCCTGGCAGCGTCGTCGGAACAACGCGGGCATCGTGGACGTGCTCTGGTCGGCTGGCGTCGGCGGTTCCGCTGTGCTCGCCGCGCTCATCGGTGCGGGCGCGCCGGGGACGCGCGTGGCGATGGCTGTCCTCGGTGGCCTCTGGGGACTGCGCCTGGCCCTGCATCTGTGGCATCGCGTGGCAGGCGAAGCGGAAGACGGACGCTATCGTGCGCTGCGTGCGCACTGGCACGGCAGCCAGCTGAAGTTCTTCGGCTTCTTCCAGTTCCAGGCTTTCCTCGTCGGCGTCTTCGCCGTGCCCTTTCTCGCGGTGGCTGCGAACCCGATCGTCTCGACGACGGCCATCGGGTTTGCCTTCGCGATCTGGCTGCTCAGTGTCGGCGGCGAGTCCCTGGCCGACCGGCAGCTGGCAGTGTTTCGCGCCGATCCCGGCAACCAGGGCAAGACCTGCCGCACCGGCTTGTGGCGGTACTCACGCCACCCGAACTACTTCTTCGAATGGCTGCATTGGTTCGCCTACGTCGTCCTGGCGATCGGCTCGCCGCTGTGGTGGCTGGCCTGGAGCGGACCGCTGGTGATGTTCCTGTTCCTGCGCTTCGTCAGTGGCGTGCCTTACACCGAGACGCAAGCCTTGCGCTCGCGTGGCGAGGCCTACCGGCGGTACCAGCGCGACACCCCGATGTTCTTTCCGTGGTTCCCGAAACATGAGAGCGATAACGCATGAACACCGTCGTCAGTCCCGCTTCGTATGCCCGTGAAGATCACGCCGCGCCCGGCCTGCTCGGCCTTGCCGAGCGCGGCCTGGTCCCCGATGCGCTGCTCCGCGCCGGTATCCGTCGCTTGTGCGCGAAGCGCCTGGCCGAGGAAGGTGCCGGCGGCCTTGCCGCCGTCGCCGCGCGCTATCAGGGACGTATCGAGGGACTGAAACACAGCGAGGTCGCGATCCATACGGATGCGGCCAATGGGCAGCACTATGAATTACCGCCGCGGTTTTTCGAGTTGTGCCTCGGGCCCCGCCTGAAGTATTCGGGTTGCTACTACCCGACCGGCGCCGAATCGCTGGCCCAGGCCGAGGAAGCGATGCTCGAGCTTTACGCCGAGCGCGCCGAGCTGGCCGATGACCAGTCGATCCTCGAGCTGGGTTGCGGCTGGGGTTCGCTGACCTTGTGGATGGCCCAGCGCTATCCGCGATCGCGGATCACCGCGGTATCCAATTCCGCCAGCCAGCGCCGACATATCGAAGCCAGCTGTTCGGCGCGCGGCATCCACAATGTCAACGTGATCACCGCGGATGCGAATGCCCTCGAACTGGGGGCCGACCAGTTCGACCGCTGCGTGTCGGTAGAAATGTTCGAGCACATGCGCAACTACGAAACGCTGCTGTCGCGTATCGCGCGCTGGTTGCGTCCGGGTGGCAAGCTATTCGTCCACATCTTCGCCCACCGGACCCTCATGTATCCGTTCGAAACCGAAGGCGAGGACGACTGGATGGGTCGCCACTTCTTCACCGGCGGCCTGATGCCGGCGTCGGACACTTTGCTGTGGTTTCAGAACGATCTGCGCATCGAACACCGCTGGCATGTCGATGGCACGCATTACGAGCGCACGGCCAACCATTGGCTGGTGAACCAGGACATGGCCCGTGAAGAAATCATGAAGGTGCTACAGGGGACCTACGGCAACGCGGCCGGACTCTGGTTCCAGCGCTGGCGGATGTTCTGGATGGCCTGTGCCGAGGTGTTCGGATACGCGGGCGGGCAGGAATGGCTGGTGGCCCATTATCGGTTCGCGAAGCCGCGCTAGAGCCCACCTCGCGCGGCATGCGCCGTCGAGACAAGGCCGTCAGAAACGTCCAATCCGGCCAGCTTTGCCTGGGGGTAATGTCACCTATTCCGGATTGTCGCCTTGGAATCGGCATCCCGTGGTCGCACGATGTGTGGCTTGCACCGCACTGTTAGGAGAGTGCCATGTCGTCCCGTCCCGTTCGTATCCCAGGTCCCGACCATCCGATCATGGTCACCCCTACCGAGGGCCGCGTTGTCGTACGCGATGGCGATCACGTGATCGCCGACACCCGCAACGCGTTGACTCTCAAGGAATCGACGTATCCGGCCGTGTTCTACATTCCTCGCGCGGACGCCGACATGGCCGCGCTGACCAAGACCGAACACCACTCGTATTGCCCCTACAAGGGCGAAGCGTCGTACTTCAGTCTGCCTGGCAACGCCGAGCACGCGATCAACGCGATCTGGACCTATGAGACGCCTTACGATGCTGTCGCGACGATTCGCGACCATCTCGCTTTTTACCCGGACCGGGTCAGCATCGAGCACACGCCGGGCTGATTCGCCAGCGCAGGGAACCTGACACATGCAAGCCATCGTCGATACCACCTGGGCGCCAGGCGCCGCTGCCCTTCGTTCCGGCGAAGGCGCGGCGGCGACGCGATGTCACACCGGCGACTCGCTCCTGGCCCGCTACGAGGCCGTGCGCGCGCGCACCGAGGGACTGATTGCCTCGCTGGACGCCGAAGACATGGTCGTCCAGTCCATGCCCGATGCCAGCCCCGCCAAGTGGCATCTCGCACACACCACCTGGTTTTTCGAAACCTTCGTGCTCGGACCGAACGTCCCGGGCTACCCGGTGTTCGATGCGGATTTCGGCTACCTCTTCAATTCGTATTACGAAGCGGTCGGCCCGCGACATCCGCGGCCACTGCGTGGCCTGCTGACGCGCCCCTCGGTGGCGCAGGTGATGGCCTATCGTCACCACGTGGACACGCACATGCGTGCCTTCCTGCAGGAACAGCCCCCGGCGGAACTCGAAGCGCTGCTGCACCTGGGTTTCGCCCACGAGGAGCAGCATCAGGAACTGCTGGTGATGGACATGCAGCACCTGTTCGCCCAGTCACCGCTCAAGCCGGCAGTCGATCAGGCGTGGCCGGCGCAGGCCCCGGGCCCCGTGGGACGATTCCGTCGTGTCGGTGGCGGTCCCGTGCGTATCGGCGCCGTGGACGAGCGCTTCGCGTTCGATAACGAAGGTCCCCGGCATACCGTATGGCTGGAACCGTTCGAGATCGCTGACCGTCTCGTTACCAATGGACAATGGCTGGCCTTCATGGCGCTGGGCGGCTACCGCCGTGCGGACCTCTGGCTTTCGGACGGCTGGGCTCAGCGTCAGGAAGAGGGCTGGGAAGCGCCGCTGTATTGGCGCCACGAGGACGACGTCTGGTCGCATATGACGCCGGGTGGCTGGAAGCCGGTGGACCCCGATGCCGCCGTGACCCATATCAGCTATTACGAAGCGGAAGCCTTCGCTCGCTGGGCCGGTGCGCGTCTGCCGGTCGAGGCGGAGTGGGAGCACGCCGTGCGTACGCGTACCGATCTGGAGCAGGTGGCCGACGTGGCCTGGCAGTGGACCGCCAGCGCCTATTCGCCGTATCCGGGTTTCCGCGCGACGGACGATGCCGTCGGTGAGTACAACGGCAAGTTCATGAGCGGGCAGATGGTGCTACGCGGTGGCGCCTGCGTGACGCCGCCGCATCATGTCCGTCCCTCGTACCGGAACTTCTACCGCCCGGGCCAGCGCTGGATGTTTGCGGGCCTGCGCCTGGCCCGCGACGTCGGCCATTCGCCCGACGACGACCGCCTGACCTTCTTGCGTGACACGCTCGCCGGATTATCCGCTTCACCGAAAGCGTTCTCGCCGAAATACTTCTACGATGCGGCCGGATCGGCCCTGTTCGAAGCGATCTGTGTCACGCCGGAGTACTACCCGACGCGGACGGAAACCGCGCTGTTGCATCACATCGCTCCGGCGCTGGCGGCGACGATTCCCGAAGGTGCCGTGCTGCTCGAACTGGGTAGCGGCGCGAGCGACAAGACCCGCGTGCTGCTGGACGCGGCGCCGCAGATTTCGGCGTACGTGCCCGTGGATATCAGCATCGATGCGCTCAATGGCGCGGTCGAACGGTTGCGCTCCGCGTACCCGGCCCTTGAGGTGCACCCGGTCGTCGGTGATTTCACCCAGGCGATCCGCGTACCCGACGCCCTGGCGGGACGCCCGATCGTGGCGTTCTTCCCGGGATCGACGATCGGCAACTTCGTCGCGGAGGAAGCGATCGCGCTGCTGCGCTCGGTACGCGAACGACTCGGCGCGACCGCGCACTTCATCGTCGGTGCCGATCAGGTCAAGCCGGTCGATACGCTGATTGCTGCCTACGACGACGCCGAGGGTGTCACGGCCGCGTTCAATCGCAATGTGCTGGTGAGGATCAATCGCGAGCTCGGCGGTGACTTCGATCCGCAGGCGTTCGAGCATCGCGCGGTATGGAATCCGGAGCGCGAGCGCATCGAGATGCACCTGGTGAGTCGCGTGGCCCAGCAGGTCACCGTCGCCGGCCAGCGTTTCCGGTTCGCCGCGGGTGAGTCCATCCACACCGAGAACTCGCACAAGTTCACGCCGGCGTCGTTTGCTCGGCTCGCGGAAGCGGGTGGCTGGCGGGTCGATCAACAGTGGATCTCGCCTGATCCGGCCTTCGGTATCTTCGCGCTACTGTAAGGTTCGGGCTGTGGTAGGAGCCGATTCATCGGCGATCCCGCGGCAGCGGGCAAGCTTGCCGCGAGCACCCATTCGCCGATGAATCGGCTCCTACCGAGAGCGCGCGCCAGCGGGGGCGCTAGCGGACCTGGTCGACCGTCATGAATCCGGCGTCGCTCACGCTCACCACGGCACGTCGATGGGCCTGGATGCTGACGGCGTCCTCGGTGCTTGCGCCGATGACGCGGGCCGTGGCCTCGACGCCAACGGGGCTGTTACCGCGACGCTTCTGCTTGCCGGCGAAGCGTGCGCGGTTGTATCCGGCCCAGGCACTGAAAACCATGGCACAGATGATGGCGGCGATCAGCACGACGCTGAGGTCGCCTTCCTTGTGGGAAGGTTCCAGCACATAGAGCTGCAGCCAGGCACTGCGAACACCAAAGGCCCATGCGCCCAGGGTGATCAGCGGTAGCCAGAGGAAGGCCCAGAAAAGCCACGCCACGATGGTGACGACGCCGAACATGGCTTTCTGCACCGACGACTGGCGTTCGGGCCGCTGGATCATGATGGCTTCGGCTTTCATCGCAGTCCCCTGTCCGGGCTGACCCATACCGCCCGCGTGCCCTTGCGCTTCATCAGCGCCTTAGGCATCGCGACGATCGAGGTCGCCGTGTTGAGGATCCAGTACACCAGCGGGTACCAGATCATCCAGTAGTAGTTGCGGCCGATGCGCGTTTCATAGCGGCGGTCGACCAGAAGGCTGATCAGGAACTGCAGCAGGCAGATCGCGCCCAGGACCACGCCATGCCATTGCGGTAACAGGGTGGCGATGTAGAGCGAGGGCGGCAGGTCGATGAAGTAACCCAGCACCCACAGCGTGACGATGATCGCCATGGTGTATGACCAGACCAGGCTCATCACGTATTCGATGGCCACCGGCCACATGCGGCGCTGCCGCCAGGCAAACAGCCTCTTCGTATAGCGCAGCAGCACTTCGGAACCACCCTGGGCCCAGCGCAGGCGTTGCTTCCACAAGCCGCGCAGCGTCTCGGGCATCAGGATCCAGCAAAGGGCGTTCGGCTCGTAGCGGATTTCCCAGTGGCGCATCTGCAGACGCCAGCTGATGTCGATGTCCTCGGTGACCATGTCGGTGTTCCAGTAGCCGACATCGTGCAGGGCGCTCTTACGGAAGGCGGCGATCACGCCGGATACCGTGAAGATGCGGCCATAGACGCGCTGCGCCCGCTTGATCAGGCCGATGATCGAGGAGAACTCGCCGACCTGCAGCTTGCCCAGAAGGGTCGAGCGGTTGCGGATACGCGGATTGCCGGTCACCGCAGCCACGCGTGGGCTGTCGAGCATGTGCGAGAGCAGCCAGTGGGTGGCATAGTCGTCGAGCAGCGCGTCGCCATCGACGCAGACCAGGAAGTCCGCGTTCGAGGCGAGCGCGGCGGCGCGCAGCCCCATGGCTTTGCCCTGGTTGCTCGCCATGTGGATCACCCGCAGCTTCGGGTACTGATCCATCAGCTGATCGAGCTGGGCGCCCGTGTCGTCGGTCGAACCGTCGTTGATCGCGATGATCTCGAAGTTCGGATATTGCTGGGAAGCCAGGTGCGCGATGGTCTCGCGCACCTGCTCGCCTTCGTTATGGCAGGGCACCACGAGGGTGACCATCGGGTAGGACTCTAGCTCGGGCGGCTTCACGCGCACGGGCTCGTTACGTTCCCAGCGCATGAAATAGATCACGCCGCCGGTCATCCAGATGAGTGACATCACCAGCGGATAGAAGAACGCGAACTCCAGCAGGATGTGGAGAATGCCGCCGTTCATCGGGTCGGCTCCGGGTAGGGATAATCGGATGCCGAGATGAACGGCCGGATGGTTTCGAGATCCGGATGGTCGTGCAGGAAGTCGTCCGGGTAATAGCCGATGTGTCGCGCGCCGGCGGCCTGCACCGTGCGCAGGCGCTGCGCCAGGTCGCTGTCGTTGATGGGGGTATGAGTGCGCCAGTTCCGCGTCGCGAATTCGAACAGGGTGCGATCGAAGCCGTTAGGTACCGCCGCGACCTGCGCAGCCAGGTGCTTGTACCAGCCGATGCGATCCGACTGCTGGTCCAGCTGGGGCATTGCCATCAGTGCTGTCATGTCATAGGCCTTGAGAAAGGCAGGAAGGCTCTGTGCCGTCCAGGCTTCCGCATTCGGCTGCAGGACGGGCAGGGCGTACAGGTTGCGTGCCGTGCGTAGCTGCGGACGCCACTTCTGCATGCGCTCGGACAGCTCCAGCGTGAAGTCGATCAAGGCCTGGGTGTTCTGTGCTGGTGTGTTCTTCGCCCACGGGCCGAGGTGGTCGGTGTCGCGGATATAGGCATCGTCGGAAAACAGCACGCCTGCGGTGTCGGCATGCATGGCGAGATCTTCGTAGACGTCGCCGATCATGGCGCGGACCTTCGGATCGTACGGCGCCAGACGGAAATGGTCGCCACCGGGTTTCGGCTCGCCGGCTAGCGACGGAAGATCCTTGCCGTCGGGGAAACGGAAGGCGAGTACGGGCATCCACGCGTAGACGCGTACACCGGCGCGGGTGCGCAGCTGCCACGACACGCGCGAGAAGAGGTCGGCCCGCATCGGCAGGTGGCGGTTCGGGAAGTACACCGCGTCGGCCACGCCGTCGCCATCGGGATCCGCATACGCCTGCAACCAGACCTGGCTCGGATGAAGACGCTTGATGCGGTCGAGCAGTTTGGAAAGGTTGCGGTCCTGCTGGGCCGGATCCGGGTCGTAAACGTAGTCGAGGTCGACCTGCACGGCACGCGTCGGTTCGATGCGATCCAGATGACGGAGCAGCCAGCCGAGGCGGTTCGCCGTGATGTTGCCGCTGACCAGCAGGCGTGGAATGGTCTTGCCGACTTCGAGCGTGGGCAGGCGGTCGCCCAGGCTGAAGGTCACCGGCATGCCGTGCTCGGCAGCCACCTGGCGCCCGACGCGGGTGTAGGCACCGTAAGGCCAGGCGACGGCGCGTGGGCGAACGCCCGTATGCGCGGCGATTTCGTCGGCACTGTGCTGCAGGTCGGCACCGATACGCGCGCGGTACTGCGCCTCGTCCTCGTAGACGTGCGCCTTGTCGTCATAGCGCAGCGAGGCGGCCGCGGGCAGCAGGTTGCCCTGCGGGTTGCCGTTGGTCCCCTCGTGCAAGCCCCAGGAGTGGGAAGCGAATTCCACCAGCCCGCCCTTGTGCATCTCGGTCACCTGGTCCCAGGTGAGGAAGCAGTCGCGATCGCAGTCCGAGCCGTTGTAGGGCATGCGCTTGCCGGCGGGCAGATCGATCCAGGAGCCGACGATGGCGGCTACCGCCGGGTAGTTGTAGGCGCGTAGCAGGGGCCAGACACGCGTGTAGAAGCTTTCCAGGCCATCGTCGAAGGTGAGCAGGACGGCATTGGCCGGCAGCGCCGCGCCGCCGTGGCTCGCATCGACCACCTGTTGCAGGCTGACGATGTTGTAGCCGTTGGCCTTGAGCCAGTCGAAGTGCGAAATCAGGTGGTCGGTGCTGGTGGCATCGGGGTCGCGATCGGCGCGGAGGCCGACGTCGTCGCGAACGTCGTGATACGCGAGCACGATCAGCGAAGGCCGCACGGGCGTGGCGGTCTGCGCGAGAGCGGGGAGCGCGAGCCCGAGCAGGGCTAGCAGAAACAACAGCGAACGCATGACTCTCATTCTCCCCAGTGCAGGGTCAGGTCGAGGACGACGCGATGTTCGCGGCGGCCATCGTAGGGTTGGTTGTGCCAGCCGATACCCCAGCCCAGGCGGATACCCGCGCGTGGCTGGAAGATCTGGCCGTAGCGGACGCTGGCCATCCAGTCGGTGGCGTAGCCTTGTTCGGCGTACTGGCCGACGGCGACGTCGATGCGCTGGGTGACCTGACGCTCGTAGAACTGGCCGAGCAGGTTCTGCAGGCGTCCGGTCAAGGCGTAGCTGTTGTCACGGCGGGGATTGAAGTACGGGCGATCGGTTTGCGTGTTCATCGAGCCGCCCAGTTCCACACCGCCATCGAGGGCGAGGTTGGGAGCGGTATACACCCGTTGCGTGAAGGCGGCGAGCCAGCCGGTGCGCTTGTTGCCGTCACTGAAGTCGTCGCGCGACAGGCCCAGGCGCGCCTGGGTCAGTTCGCTGGCGCGCCAGGTCACGGCGGTATCGATCGTCTTGGCCGAGATGCCGTAGTACTGCGCGCGCAGCGGCGTGTCTTCGCCGGCTGTGCTGAAGTCGGCGGCGATCGCCCAGTGATCGCTCAGTGACCAGTCGAAACCGGCTTCGAGCGCCGTCTTGCCGACGTAGCGATCCGCGGCGGGCAGGGCCTGCACGTAGACCTCGAGACCACGCGCATAACCGCGTACGCCCAGGCCGAAGCGCGTGCGGCGGACATCGCCTTCGGGCAGGTCGGCCGTCGAATAGCGGCCGAGCGCGAGCACACGCCAGTGATCGTCGATCAAGGGGCTTGCGATCGTAGCCACGGTCGCGCTGTCACGGTCGCCGTAATCGGGACTCGAGCCCTTGCCGTTTTCCTGGCTGATATCGAATTGCCAGCCACGTTCGCGATCCCACGATTGCACGGCGCGGTCCACGCGATCGGTACGGTTGCCCAGCACCTTGGCCTCGGCGAGGTTCTCGTCGATTCCCTCGTAGTCATGCAGGGCGCGCTGGGTGTCGGCTGCGTCGAGGTAGGAGTCGACATCGCGCGGATTCAAGGTATCGGCGATGGCGAGGTCGTCCTGGGCGCGTCGCGGCCAGCCACGCGCCAGTTCGACCATGCCGAGCTGGCGGCGGATGTTCGACTCGGCGGGTGCTTCGCGGCTGAGCGGGACGATGCGCGCATACGCGTCGGCTTGCATGTCGACGATGCTGCGCGCCGAGATCGCGGCGGATTCGGCATCGAACTTGCGCGGGTTCTGGATCGGCAGGCGAATACCCGGCACGCGAACCCAGGGCTGCTCTTTTGCCGCCAGGGCATCGATCGTGGTGAGCGCCTTCTGGGTTTGGCCCGACTCCAGGTAGGCATACATGAGACCGATGCGCGGATCGAGCTCCGCGTCGTCGTAAGGACCAGGGTCCTTGGCGATGCTGTCTTCGTAAAGTCGTGCGGCGTCGGCGGGCCGGCGACGGGCAAGGAGGGCATCTGCGGCGTTACGTTCGGCATAGGCGGGAAGCGTCACCCCCTGCGCATGCAGGGCGTCGTAACGCTGCGCCGCCTCGCCGGTGAGGCCGGCCTGGTCGAGCGCGACGATGAGGTCGAATTGCTCCCGCTGACGCATGTCGGCCGGCAGCATCGGATCGTCGGCGAGCCGTCGCGCGTCGGCAACGGCGCGGTCGGCTTCGGCATAAGGCGCTCGCGCATCGGCGGGCTCGCCCACCGCCCAGCGCGTTTCGCGCGCGACGTGGTCAGCCTCCAGGCGTGCCTTGTCATGCTGGCTCTGCGGTGGCTGCAGCGTCGACGCCAGTTCCCTGGCGCGCGTCGTTGCGCCAATCTCCGTCAATAAAGTGACGTTGAGCGTCTGCGCTTCCTGATCGTCCGGCCAGCGGGCGAGGATGGACTGGCAGTGCGCCAAGGCCTCGATCCGATGACCCTGGTCACGCTCCTGGCGAACCTTGGCCATGAGCGCATCGCGTTCGGGAGGTGCCGCAGCCCATGCCACGGGCCCATGCAGGGCCAGGAGCAGCGCAAGGCAGAGCCTGGCGCGCGGCACGCGGATGTCCCGCTGAAAAATCATCAAAGTTGATCCCATCCCCACAACATGACCTGTCTCGATCGCGCCGGATATTCATTCCCGGCAACGGAGGTTAAAGAAGCCCGCCATCGTAAAGGCAAGCACCGTGCCACGTGTGATGCACATCACATTTTTCTGGCGGTTCGAAGGACTGCGTTCAGGGTTGCGACGCGCGGGTGCCTGCGTCCGATGTCTTCACGCCGATGTGCCCGTCGTCGTCGACACTTAATACGGCGCGGCGACTGTCCTGGATGCGAAGCGCTTCGGCGGTCGATGTGCCCAGCGATTCCGCAGCGGCGGGCAGGGATATCGCGCCGGCCTTGCGACGACGCTGGCGCCCTCCCTGTTTGCGGCGCCCCTCATAGAGTGACCAGGCGAGGAACACCAGCAGGCTCAGCGGCGCCAGCCACACGATGTCGACCAGCTCGCGTGTACTGCTAAGAACCACGTCCGGTATCCAGCGCTCGATGTGTACCGGGATGTTCAGCGCGCGCGCCACACGGTGCAGGGCAGGCAGCCAGAGCAGGCCCCAGAGCAGCCAGGCCAGCACGGTGAGCACGCCATACAGTGCACGCCGTGGCAGCGACTGGCGCTCGGGTTGGTCGATGACGATCGCTTCGGCTTTCATGGGATTCCCCGGTCCGGACTGACCCACGTGGCGCTCTGTCCGTGGCGGCGCATGGCGGCACGGGGCAGGGCGACGATCGAGGTGACGGTGTTGAGCATCCAGTACGCCAGCGGGTACCAGATCATCCAGTAGTAGTTGCGACCGATCTTCGTCTCGTAGCGACGGTCCACCAACAGGCTGAGCATGAACTGGGTCAGGCAGGTGATCCCGAGCACCACGCCGTGCCACTGCGGGAAAAGGGATTCGACGTGGAAGGGGGGCGGTACGTCGACGACCTTGCCGATGGCCCACAACGCGATGATCGCGGCCATCACGTAGGACCAGACCAGGCTGAGCAGGTATTCGATGGCCAGCGGCCACATGCGACGGTGCCGCCAGCGCAGGAGGTTGCGGGCGTAGCGCAGGAGGACTTCGGAGCCGCCCTGCGCCCAGCGCAGGCGCTGCCGCCACAGGCCGCGCAAGGTCTCCGGCATGAGGATCCAGCACAGTGCATTAGGCTCGTAGCGGACTTCCCACGCGTTCATCTGCAGTCGCCAGCTCACGTCGATGTCTTCGGTGACCATGTCGGTGTGCCAGTAACCGATGTCGTGCAGGGCGCTGCGCCGAAACGCGGCGATGACGCCAGACACCGTGAAGATCCTTCCATAGACGCTCTGCGCACGTTTTATCAGGCCGATGATCGAGGAGAACTCACCCACCTGTAACTTGCCCAGCAACGTTGAGCGATTGCGGATACGCGGGTTGCCGGTCACGGCGCCGACGCGAACGTTGCGCAGCAGATGCCAGACCAGCCAGTGCGTGGCGTAGTCGTCGAGCAGGGCGTCACCGTCGACGCAGACGATGAACTCGCCGTGGGCCGCCAGTGCCGCGGCACGCAAGGCCATGGCCTTGCCCTGGTTGGTTTCCAGGTGGAGGACGCGCAGGCGCGGCTGTTCGCGTATCAGGGCATCGAGGAGGGGACCGGTGTCGTCGCTCGATCCATCGTTCACCGCAATGATTTCAAAGTCGGGCCAGCGCTGGCTGGCGAGGTGTTCGATGGTCTCGCGCACCTGCTCACCCTCGTTGAAACAGGGGACGACGAGGGTGACGAAAGGGTAGTGATCCAGGTGCGGTGGGCTTTCGCGATCGCCCTTACGGCGCTCGATGCGGAAGAAGTAGACCAAGCCGCCGCTCATCCAGAGCAGCGACATGATCCATGGGTAGAAGAACGCGTATTCGAGTAACGAATGCATCAACGATGCATCCGTGCTCATCCGTGGGACCTGCCGATGACGATGCTCATAATCGGCAAGTCTGGCTATTTTGTGTTGACGTTTTGTGTAGGACTCACGGGGTGTATTCAGCTTCCCGCAAGACATCGAAACCCTCGTCCATCCATCCCGTCATGCCACCGGCCATGATCTTCACAGGGCGCCCGAGACGAGCCAGCTTCGCCGCACCACGAGCCGCGCCGTTGCAATGAGGGCCCGCGCAATAGGTTACGAAAAGTGTCGTCTCGGGCCACGCTGCCATGCGTGAGGCGATGATCTTGCCGTGCGGCAGATTGATCGCTCCGGGCACGTGGCCCCTGGCGAACAGGGCCGGGCTGCGGACATCGAGCAGCACGAACCCAGGATGGTCACTAGCGAGCGCCTCGTGCGTGTCCCAGCAATCGGTTTCAAATTCGAGTTCGGACTCGAAATGGGCGACGGCGAGACCGGAAGCGGCGGCGGGAACACGGGTAACGGCGTTGAACATGTCGGCTCTCGTGGCGGTGGGGGCGTGCAAGCCATTGTCCCGATAGCCGCTGACCGGCATAGTGGCGAGAACGCCACCATGCGATCAAATCATGACAAGTCACCCTGGTCCGCCGAACACGCTCGTCGTCGCGCTGATCTACGACGGCCTGTGCATGTTCGAGTTCGCCAGTGCCGCCGAGGTCTTCGGCCTGGCGCGGCCGGAACTGGGTGACGACTGGTATCGCTTCGAGACCTGTGCGGTGGAAGGCAGCGATATCCGCGGCCAGCATGGTGTGCGAGTCCGGCCCGACGGGAATCTCGATCGTCTCGATGCAGCGGGGACCATCGTTATTCCCGGTTGGAAGGGTGTCGACGAGGCGGTGCCTTCGGTCGTCGTGGATGCGCTTCGTCGCGCCCATGCCCGCGGGGCGCGCCTGCTCTCGATCTGCTCAGGGTCGTTCGTGCTCGCGGCAACGGGCTTGCTCGACGGACGCCGTGCCACGACGCACTGGCGCTATGCGGAGGCGATGCGCCAGCGATACCCGGCCATCGAGGTCGATCCGGGTGTGCTCTATGTCGACGAGGGGCAGCTGCTCACCTCGGCGGGCAGCGCGGCCGGTCTCGACCTCTGCCTGCATATGGTCCGGCGTGACCGGGGCCCCGCCGTCGCCAACCACGTGGCACGTCGCCTGGTCATCCCGCCTCACCGGGACGGAGGCCAGGCCCAGTTCGTCGAACGGCCCGTGGCCAGCCGTGAGCGCGATCTGCTTGGCCCCGTGATGGACGCGATGCGCCGTCGCCTTGCCGACGATCTGCCGTTGGCTACCCTTGCTGCGATGGCCGCGATGGGCGAGCGCTCCTTCATCCGTCGCTTCAAGGCATCCACGGGTACAACGCCGGCGGACTGGTTGACGGCCTTGCGTGTCGATCGCGCCCGCGAACTGCTCGAAGCCTCGACGCTGTCGATCGAGATGATCGCCGGCCAGACCGGCCTCGGCACCGCAACGACGATGCGACATCACTTCCGGCGCAGGCTCGGAACGAGCCCGGGGGCCTATCGCCAGCGCTTTGCGGCTCAGCGATAGTTACAGCCGCCAGCTGGCCTAGGCCATTGCACCGATTCACGGCGGGTGGGGAAGGCGCTACAAAGGGCCGGTTGAGTCGGATCCCGAGGTCACTCGTGATGGTGGAACAGCAAACACGCGCCGCGGCAGCGTCGGCACCGCTACCGCGGCTGGATTTCATCGACGCGCTGCGCGGGCTGGTCATCGCGCTCATGGTCCTCGACCATACGCGCGACTTCGTCAATCGCCAGGCCYTCCTGTTCGACCCGCTGGATCTGGACAAGACCTCGGTCGCCCTGTTCCTGACACGATGGGTGACCCACCTCTGTGCGCCGACCTTCGTGCTTCTTTCGGGCGTATCCATCTTCCTGCAGGCGCATCGTGGCAAGACCGGGTGGCCGCTTTCGCGATTCCTGCTCACTCGTGGCCTCTGGCTGATCTTCCTCGAAATCACCGTGGTCGACTTCGGTTTCGACTTCCGTCCGGCGATCTTCCTGCAGGTGATCTATGCGATCGGCCTGAGCATGGTGCTGATGTCCGCGGCGGTTCACCTGCCGCGGCGTGTGGTACTCGGTCTGGGCATCGTGCTGGTCGCGGGGCATAACCTGTTCGACGGCGTCGACGCCGCTACGCTCGGCGCCTGGGGTCTGCCATGGCACTTACTCATGCAGCCGGGTGTGCTGCCGTTCGGCTTCATCGCCTATCCCGTGCTGCCCTGGTTTGGCGTGATGTGCGTCGGCTATGGCATCGGTGGCATCTACCTGATGGAGCCGTCGCGTCGAAGCCGGACGCTGGCACTACTGGCGATCGGGATGCTCGTGCTGTTCTTCGTGCTGCGCCTGCCGAACCTCTATGGTGATCCACGGCCATGGACCGTCCCCGCCGATGCGTCGTTGACCCCGTTGGCCGTGATGTCCGTGGCGAAGTACCCGCCCTCGCTGGATTACGTCCTGGTCACGCTCGGTATCTCGACGCTGATCGGCCTCGCGCTTGGTCGTGCGCCGGCGTGGCTGCTAAAACCCTTCCTGGCCTTCGGTCGCACGCCGATGCTCTCGTACCTTCTGCATATCTATCTCGCCCACACGTTCGCGGTGATCATCGCGCAGTTCTACGGCGTGCCGGCGGCGCACTTCATCGGCACGTTGAGCGATCAGTCGCGGCTGCGTGCGGACGGGTGGGGGCTGTCGCTGTGGGGTACGTACGCCGTATGGCTTGCCGTGCTCATCGTGCTGTATCCGATGGCCAGCGCTTATGCGCGATACCGAGCCACGCACAAGAAGTGGTGGCTCAGTTATCTGTGATCAGAGCGCATTCAACACCGACGGAAACACCGACTCATAGGCCTCGCCATACGTCATCGGCGTGCCCGAGTTGCGGCCGCCCTGGACGCCGCGTTGCAACGCGACCCGCGTGTAGTACTCCCACAAGTGCTCCTGGCCTTGCATGCACTCGATGGCAGCGCGCTTGGCGTCCCAGGCATCGGTGATGTTGAGGATGGTGTCGGGTTTCCAGCCGCACTGCTCGGGCTGGTGCGGTTCGAACAGATAGACCTGCGGGGCGCCGATCACCGGCGTCTCGGGATCGTGACCATGCGCCTGCGCCACGATGCGTGCTTCCTGGGCGAAGGCGCTCACCGCCACATGGTCGGCGTTGTAGGGGTCGAGGCGCGAGTGCGTCATGACCCAGTTCGGCCGCACGGCGCGGTAGAGGTTCGCCAGCCGGAACAGCGAATCCTTTTCGAGGGTGATGGGGTAGTCGCCGAGGTCCCAGAAGTGGATATCCGCCACGCCCAGATGCCGCGCGGCGTTCTCGGCTTCGACCTGACGTTCCGACTTGACCTTCTCCAGCGTCATGCCGGGCTTGCGCCAGAGTTTGGCCGACTCGCCGCGCTCGCCGTACGAGAGGCAGACGACGGTCACGTCCCAGCCGGCCGCCGCGTGCAGCGCGATAGCACCGCCGGCGCGCCAGACGAAATCGGCCGAGTGCGCGCTGACTACCAATGCTGTTTTCTTCGTCATGAGAGGATCCGTTCGTAGGAGAGGGTTCAGTCGCCGCCGGCGGTCTTGTCGAAGCCGAGCATGTAGCCCAGATCCATCTTGAGACTCACGCCGTAGACGAACATGTTTTTCGGGAAGATCGCGGTGTTGGTGATGCTCGAGTTGTCCGGATGCACGATGTACTGGAGGCTCGGCATCAGCTCGAGGCCGCGCGCCACACGCCAGCCGTAGGTCAGCTCGTAAGCGGTCTGGTGTTCGGCGTTCGTGCCGTGGCCGCCCTTCTTGGCGCGTGCGTCGCGGAGGAATTCGCGCTCGCGCGGCGTGAGTTGGAATTCGGAGATCGAGAAGTTGAACGTGTCGGTCGGCCTGCTGGCGAACGGCGCGGTCCATACGAAGCCGGCATAGACCTGCTGGCGCATGATTTCGGCTTCGTCGAGCTGCTGGACGATACCGCCGAACACGTTGAAGCTTCGTGTGCTGGCATCGTTCGGCCGCCAGATAACGCGGTCGCCCATGATGTAGACACCGTCGCGGCTGCTGTTGACCGTACGCGCCGTACCGCCGAACAACGCTTTCGAGCGTCCCGCCGTATTGAAGTACGGATCGGTGAGCGGCGCTGTGCTCAGGAAGGCGCCAACCTTCAGTTCGAACGGGAAGCGGGTGGTCGTGGGATCGGTCTTCTGCCAGGCCCATTCAACGGGGACGGTGACGCCGGTGGCGCTGCCGACCGAGAAATCCAGGCCGTTGCTTGCCGATGTCGTCGGGTTGACTTCGAAGACGCCGGTTTCGATATACGTATGCGGCGTCGGCCGGGCCTTGATGTTCAAGCCCCAGGTCGCCGAGGGAAGCAGGCTGAAGCCGGCTTCGGACACGAGGATACGCGGCTCGCCGCAGGTGTCGGCGGACTCGAACTGGCAGTTGGTCACCAGATGGCCGTAGTACGTCGTGGTACCGAGGCGGCCAGCGGTGATGTCGAGCTTGTCGTCGAGCAATTTCTGCTCGTAGGCGAACAAGCCGAGATGCCAGCGGTAGAACTCGTTCTTGTAGATGTACTGCTGCTTGGTGAAGGTGCCGCTGACGTACTTGTTGAGGCTCTCGCCGTAGTCGCGATACACCGTAAAGTGGAACGAACCGCCGCTCAGGCCGATCATCTTGTCCAGGTCGAAGTCGGCGCCGATGTTGAACTGGCCGACGTTGCTATGTCCCTGGTAAATGCCGCCCGTCGTGTTGTTGGCGTACTGGTCGATGAGCGCGCTGCGCAGCTTGATGCCCTTGTCCCTCAATGCGGTACCGACGTCAGCGAACGGGCCTTTCAAACCATCCTTCGGCGTCACCG
This sequence comes from Luteibacter sp. P1_D3, assembly GCF_056406135.1. Classification (NCBI taxonomy): domain Bacteria; kingdom Pseudomonadati; phylum Pseudomonadota; class Gammaproteobacteria; order Lysobacterales; family Rhodanobacteraceae; genus Luteibacter; species Luteibacter sp. P1_D3. The sequence goes on from NZ_JBFUAT010000015.1 coordinate 100,230, forward strand.
CCCGGCCTGCCGAGCCCGGCTCGGCGGTGTCCGGCGCCGATGAGCTCGACGCGGGGGCGACGGAAGGCACGTTCTGGGCAAAGGCCAGTGCCGGTGCGAGCGTGGCAGCGACGCCGCAAAGCGCGCTGGCGATGTAAGTGTTGCGATTCATTTGAGCAATCCCTCCCCGATCGCGGAGTCGAGGGACTTCGCGAGGCATGTCATACGGACGATGTGGCAGATCAGGCGGGTCGGTAACCCGTATCCAGCTCTTGCCTGAGTGTTTCGCGGTTGACGGCCTTCTCCCAATGACCGACGACCACGGTGGCGACGCAATTGCCTGCGATGTTGGTGAAGACGAACATGGCCGAAAGGATCCGGTGAATGCCCAGGATCAGGGCGATGCTGTTCACCGGAATGGTCTTGGTCGCGGCCAGGGTCAGTGTCAGCACGGCGATGGCGGAACCGGAAACACCGGCACCTCCCTTCGACGTGAGCAGCAGGATGGCGAGCAGGCCCAATTGCTGCTCCCAACCGAGCGCGGTTCCGGTGGCCTGGGCCAGGAACACCGCCACGGCGGCAAAATAAAGGCAGGTGCCGTCGTGATTGAAGCTGTAGGCAGTAGGCAGGACCATGCCGACGACCGACTCGTTGACGCCGAGCTTCGTGAGTTTCGCCGTGAGCTGTGGAAAGACGCTTTCCGATGAACTCGTGCCCAGCACCAGGACCAGTTCCTCGCGGAAGTAACGCATCAGCTTGAGCAGGTTGAATCCGGCATAGGCCGAGATCGGTGCGAGTACCAGCGCGAAGAACAGCGCGCAGGTGAGCAGGAACTCGAGGATCAGCGCGCCCAGCGGCAGCAGCGTGGCGAGGCCGACTGGGCGACGGTGAAGGCGATGGCACCGAAGGCCGCGATCGGTGCGATCTTCATCACCTGACGGATGATCCAGAACAAGGCGGACTGCACGGTATCCACCACCTGCAAGACCGGCTGGGCCTTCTCACCGAGCGACGCGAGGCCGCAGGCGAACAGCACCGAGAACACCAGGATCTGCAGGATGTCGCCCTTGGCGAAGGCCTCGAGCGCGGAGTTGGGCACGAGGTTGACCAGGAAGTCGCCGGCGCCGGTGGGCACCGCTGCCGCGCCATCCTTGGTCGTGGTGACACCGGTATGCAGCAGCGCGGGATCGATGTGCATGCCCACGCCGGGCTTGAGCAGGTTGATCGTCACAAGGCCCAGCACCAGCGCGATACTGGTGACCACCTCGAAGTACACCATCGCCTTGATCGCGATGCGTGCGACCTTGCCCAGGTCGCGCACGCTGGCGATGCCGTGGGTGACGGTGCAGAAGATGATCAGGCCGACAACCATCTGGATCAGGCGAATGAAAATGTCACCGAGCGGCTTGAGCTGCTTGCCGATGTCCGGCGCCAGGGCACCCAGGAGGACGCCCAGCACCATACCCGTCACCACCTGGAACGTGAGGTCCTGGTAGAAGGGGCGTGGCGCCTTCAGCGGCGCCGGKGGGATGTTGAGGGTCGGCTTGATCATCAGGGCTTCTTTTCGCTGTTCATTCGGCCATGCCGTCGAGTATGGCGTGTGCTGGCCCGAACACTTCGTCAAAGCTCAGCCGGCGCGGCAGCAGGCCCTGTTCGACACAGGCGTCGACGATGGTGTCGACCGGTCCGCGCAGCGTGTCGAAACCGAAGGCGTAGGGCGACGGTCCGCCTGTCTCACCGGGCAGTGTCGCTTTCGACACGACCAGAAGGCGGTAGGCCTCGCGCAAGGCGGTGGGATCGCGCTGGCTGGCAGCCGTGCTCGCCGCGACCACGTGGTTGATCGGCATGAAGCCGTGCTGTTCGTACCACGCCTTGTCCCTTGCTGCGGCATCGTCGATGACCGGGACGAATTCCTCGTCCTTGGGCAGGTCGTTACCCAGGATGGCCGCGTCGATCGTGCCCTCACGCAGGAGGTCGAGAAGGCTCAGGTCCGCTTCGGCATGCTCGACGAAATCCGGATCCCGGTATTGCGCCACGTGGGCGGCATCGCGCGTCAGCCACCGCATGGCGCGGGTGGACAACCCGTAGTCTTCCGTGAGGTGCGCGCGCACCCACATGCCGGTGGTCTGGGTATACGAGCGCACGCCGATGCGATGGCCGGCCAGTTGGCCGGGCGTCACGCCACCGACGCGGCGGGTGATCAGGCAGCCGCGCTGGAAGCGCGACGCGACCACGGCGGGCAGCAGGATGATAGGCCGGCCAAAAGCGATCGCTTGCAGGCCGGTGACGATCGCCAGCTCCGAGATATCGAACGCCTGGTCGCGCACCATCGGTGCAAACGCTTTGTGGACCGGCGACACGTCGACAAAGTCGAAGCCCACGCGGGGGCTGGTCAACGCGCCGCTCTTGATCGGCGTGGTCAGCGCCGACGTGGCGAGCACGGTCCGCATCGTGCTTGGCTCAGACATGCGTGCCACCCTCCGACAGCGACGGATAGATGGCTGCTGCCG
>NZ_JBFUAT010000016.1:0-99123 GCF_056406135.1 Luteibacter sp. P1_D3
CTTCTTGCCCTGCTCGCCTTTGTGTTCGTCGGCGGCGTCATGCCCGTCGTCGCTTCCTACAAGGGTCTGGTGCCGGGGCCTCCTGCCAGCTGACTGCACGCCAGTCGGAAATCGATGTCATCGCGCCTGGACAACACGCCGCAGCGGGGGTCCTGCGCCCTTGACGGCTACTGACATCAGGTTATGGATAGACCTTTCCCAACGGAGTCCGTCCATGTTTGTCCCCAAGCTCTTGCTGTTGCTCGTTTGCGCCGTCGTCTACGCCCTCGGCGTCAGCGCCGCCATTGTCTGGTTTGAAAGAGGCCGCGGGCCCTCAGGCGGCAAGCGCGACTAACGTATCCGTATTCGCTGCCGCGCAGAGCCGTGATTGGCGCGGCAAGCCGGCGCCGTAGAAATCGCTGGTGTACTGCGACCGTTTGTCCCCTCGGCGCGTCTTGACGGCGTCGAAGAGCTGGTTAGATCTAGAGGCCCGATCTGACCGTGAGCGACCATGGCCCGCTGTCCCGTTTCCTCTGCGACCTCCAGCACGAACGAACCGTGGCAGGCAATATGCCGCCTCCCTGCATTCTGGCTAGCCGTGTTTGCTTTTTTTGCACTTGCACTCTTGGCGTCCATTGCCGCGTTCAAGCTGGCCGAAGACCCAGCGCCAATACTCGGGCGCCGGCTCAGTGTGAGCTGCGAATGCAGCACGCGCGTACCGATGTGCGGTTCGCTGCCCAACCATGTCGGTCCCCGTGAAGGCCTACCTGTTGGGCTCGCGCAAGCGACGGCCTCATCAGGATGCACAGACACCACACATGAAGAAGGAGTCGAAGTTCACCACTCCGTAAAAGACGGCTGCAGTGGCAACGGCGACCATCACGCCCCCGATCCATTTTGCAGCTGTCGCTCCCCGACCTTTGCTACTCTCGGCGAAGACCCGGCCCAACAAGACCATCGCCATGGTCATCAGTGACACGCTGATGATGATCACCAGCGCGGGCATCTTGCAAGGATGACAGAGTGCATAGCTGGCCAGGCCCCCGACGAGAAATACGACTGAGCAGATATAAAAAATCCGCTCGGTGAGACTGTCGTCCTTGTCCGTGTCCTTCGCGTCCGCTGTCGGATTTTCTGTCACCCTTCCGGGAAGGCGGACAAACAAACCCGCCCCTGCACATACACCCGCAAGACAGGGGAAGAGATAAGCCAGCGCGTCGAGGTATGCGTGACTCGGCGCCTCTTCATCGAACCAGGGCGTTGGTGTGCCGTACGCGTAAAGGCCACCGAGGAGCACCACCAGCACGATGAAACCCACTACGACGCAAATCCCCTGGCTCTTGGCTGTACGCGGCAACATCATCGCGAAATCCCTGTCGAGGGGTCAGCGCCCAGTGCGGCGACCGTCAAAGCCCTTTTACCAGACCTGCGCCCACCAGCGTACCGTTCTCGCCCATCGCGCCTAACGACGGCAGAGCCCGGCCGTCAGTCCGGATGAAACTTCGGTCGCCCCGGACGCCGGCTTTTGCGGTGGATAGCGCCGGGCCACGGACGGGTAATCGGTCAGCCCGTGCTCGCCGCCGCCAAACAGGGTCGCGTCCTCCGCTTCGTTGAGCGGCAAGTCAAGCTGGAGGCGCAGCGGCAGGTCCGGGTTTGCCACAAACAATCTGCCGAATGCGACCGCGTCTGCAATGCCATCGCCGATGGCGTGCGCCGCACTCTCGGGCGTGTGGCCGCCAGCGCTGACGATGCGGCCCGTGTAGGCGGCACGGACCTGCTCGGTGAACAAATCGACCTCTTCGGTCGCGAGTGTCGGTTCAATGAGATTGAGGTAGGCAAGGTTGCGCCCGGACAGGCCATCGAACACGGTCCGGTACAACCCAACCGGGTCCGAGTCTCGCAAGGCGCCGAGCCGGCCGAAGGGTGACAGGCGCACAGCAGTCATGTCGGGACCGACCGCGTCACTGATGGCGTCAACCACCTCAAACAGCAGCCGTGCACGGTTGGGGCCACTGCCGCCGTAGGCGTCCGTTCTTGTATTGGCGTCATCATGCAGGAACTGGTCGAGCAGTGAGCCGTTGGCGGCATTGATTTCAACCCCGTCAAAGCCTGCATCGATGGCCATCCGCGCCGCCCGCCAGAAGGTCGCCACCATGCTGCCGACTTCCAGGGTGGTCAGCGCTCGCGGCACCTCAAAGGGCCTGCGAACAAACCCCTCGGTAATGGCAAGGCCCCCTGCCCGGACGGCGGACGGGCCCACCGGGCGCTTGCCATTCGGCACCGCGCTCGAATGGACGAGCCGGCCGTGATGGACGAGCTGCAAGACAATGAGACCGCCCTCGTCGTGGACCGCGTCGACCACGCGCCGCCACCCTTCGACATGCGCTGCGGTATACAGACCCGTCATGCCCGGGTAGCCCGGTGCGTCTTCCGACACCGCAGTGGCCTCGGCGATGATGAGCCCTGCTGCTGCGCGCTGTGCGTAGTACTCGGCCGTGGCCGCGTGCGGAATGCCATCGGTGGCCCGCATGCGCATCATGGCCGGCATCACGATGCGGTTTCGGAGGCGCAACGCGCCGAGGTCAACCGGTTGGAACAAGACGTCGCGATTCATGGGGTCATTGTCCTGGCGTGGTGAAGAGAGCCGGTGCGGCGCACCTGCGGCCGGCGAAACGGGTGTGTGATGGCAGGCATGCCTGTCGTTGGTCTCACGCCGTCTTTGGGGCGGTAGCGACGGCGTCGGCGCGGTGCTGGGACAAGGCCAGCGCGATGAGCTGACACACCGCAGCCACAAGGCCCAGCCAGACGATGGACGAGAGATGGATGACGAGGGAACCGCCGGCTGCCCCCAGTGAGAAGCCGAGGTAGATGAAAGAGGCGTTGAGCGAAATCATGACTGCGGCGTTGGCAGGGCCTGCGAGGGTCGCCAGCCGCTGCTGCTGGGGCGGGAGGAACGACCACACCCCGGCTCCCCATACGACGACGAGAGCAAGCACGGGTGCAAGGGCATGCGGTGCGAAGAAGAAAGCGACCACGCTGAGCCCCGCGAAGGCAAAGGCAGTGGCCGGCAGGCTGATTGCGTGGACGCGCGAGGCCCCGAGGCGGTCACTGGCCATCCCGCCCAGGGTGACACCGATGAGCGCACAGAATCCGAGCAGGGTCAGCACCCAGCCGGCAGAGGCGCCGTCGAGACCTGCCGCTTCATGCAGGTAAGGGGCGATGTAGGTGTACATGGCATACGAACCGGCCGCCCACACGGTGGTGGTTGCCAGGGCCCGGAACGCGCCGGGCTGGCCGATGGCACTGACGCGTTGGCGAAGGGTCGCCACAGGCGGATTGGCCAGATTGCGCGGCAGGACCCAGGCGAGCACAGCGAGCGCCGCGCCGGACATCAAGGCAACGATGCCAAAGGTCGCCCGCCAGCCGAAGTGGGCGCCCACGAGCGCGCCAAACGGCACGCCAAGTGCGATGGCGACCGTGCTGCCGCCGTTGACGATGGCCAGCGCCCGCCCACGCCATTCCACAGGCACAATCAGCCCTGCAACCGCATTGGCATTCGGCACGAAGAGCCCTGCGGCCAAGGCCAACAAGATTCTGGCGAAGGCCAGCGCCCCGTAGCCGCCGGCCACTGCAGCGACGATGTTTGACAGGGCAAAGGCGCCAAGGGACACCAGCAAGACCCGGTGGCGCGACCATCGTGCCGTCGCTATGGTCAGCACAGGCGAGCTCAACGCGTAGGCCAGGGCGAAGAGGGTCACGAGCTGCCCCGCCTGTCCAATGGTGACATCGAGGGAAGTGGCCATGCCCGGCAACAGCGCGGCAATCATGAAGCCTTCCGTGCCCACCGCAAATGCGCCAAGGGACAGCGCAAGCAAGACGCCCCGCTCCGTGCGGCCCAACGTGGTCGCGATGGCAGGTTGAGGGATGCGGGGGAGCGACATTGAAGCGATGGTGGTCTGCACGGGATTCGTCCTCGGTGGCGATGAACCATCTTCACGCCCATGGGCCACGGCCAGTAGCCATCCGTTTCCGCTATGTTTTATGCAGCCAGCGCAACAATGCAGGCCAAGGAGCCTCGCAGCCCATGAAAGACCTCACTGCCCTGCGCCTGTTCACCCGTGTTGCGCGACTCGGCAGCTTCTCCGCTGCGGCCCGCGAATGCCACCTGTCGCAATCCCAGGCGTCGCGCACCATTGCCGATCTCGAAAGCGACCTCGGCGTCCGGTTGCTTCTTCGCACCACCCGGGCGGTGGTGCCGACCGAAGCCGGCACAGAATTTCTCGCCCGCATGGAACCGATCCTCGTCGCCCTTGACGAGGCAGAGCTATCCATCCGCGAAGGGACCGACTTGCGGGGCGTGCTGCGCATCGGTGCGTCGACCTCCATTGCGGTGCGGGAAATCATTCCGCGCCTGTCGCCTTTTTTTGCAAGGCATCCGCAGCTGCAGGTGCAGATGTCACTGGAAGACCGCCGGCAAGACCTCGTGCGCGACGCTGTGGATGTGGCCATCCGGCTCGGCCGTCTGCCCGATTCGGGTGCCACCGCACGCCAGATTGCGACGGTGTCGCGTGTGGTGGTCGCCTCGCCTGCCTATCTTGCCGAGGCCGGTACGCCGACGTCCCCGATGGATCTCCTCGGGCACCGCGTCGTCGGGGGGCCAGCGTCGAATGTGCCGACGGGATGGGTATTTGAAAAGGACGGCGAGACCGTCATGCCCGAGGTGCAACCCTGGTTCATGACCAACGAAAACGAAGGGGCTGTGGCTGCGGCTGTCGCTGGCTACGGCATTGTGTCGACCGTTTCCTGGGCGTGCACAGGTGAGCTGTCCGACGGCACCCTGGTGAGGGTGTTGCCGGACTGGAAAACGACCGATGTGGCGGTACACGCCTACTTTCCGCTCGGCCGCGCGACCCGCTCAGCGGCACGGGCGCTGGTGGAATTTCTGGTCGCTGACCTTGAACGGGTGCCTGGTCTGGCCGAACCAGACTGAGGGGCGTCGCGCGGGACGAACTGGTGTTGCTGCAGGCAATGTCGGCGCCCGACGTCGACCTCAGGTGGGCCGGCCAAAGCTGCGCAGCCAGGGGCTTGGTGCTTCAGCAGCCGGCGCCCAGGGAATGGGCGCGAGCTACCTCACTAGCGGGCCGCCTGTTCGTTAGGCTGAAGGGTCGTCGAAGAGGTCGAACCGGCAGTCCACAATCAGGCGTTCAAGCATCGCCTCGCGGTCTTTTGGCCCCTTCTTGCTTGCTCTGCAAAACGCCTTTAGCAGTGCAAACAGCTCTGTCCCCGAATCCAGAAAAAAGCTGATGTGTATCCGCTCGGGATACACACCTGATTCGGGATAGTCGACGAATTTCTCTCCTTCCAGGATCTCCAGCTGGGCATCGCTGTCTTTGCCGTTCTCCAACAATCCCCTTATTTTTCCCGGCGACATGCCGATGCGATCCTCGCCCTTGTCCACGGTACCGCGCGTCATGAACAGGTAAAGATATTGGCGCGTTAGCGGTGGCAACCCGGTCAGCTTCTTGTAAAACCGCATGACGTCCTTGAAGTCTGCCTGCCAGGCTGCCTCATCTTCTTCGTCCCCCCAGGCCTTGCGGAACGCACCGGCATGCGTCGGTGGCTGGTGAATTCGGTCTTCGGCCAGACGCAGCTTCGTGTTGCTTGGCATGAACGGGGCAAGCAGGGATGGCAACTCTTGCTCGAGGAAAGCGCCCACCTCTTTCAGCCGAGAGAGCTCCAGGCCATCAATCTCAAGGAGCAGGTCATCAATATCCCAGACGTCCCGCTCAACAGAAAAATCGAGACCGGGAACGTCGTCGAACGTTGCCGTATATTTCTTCTTGTTCGTGATGACAAGAATGACCAGCCTTTCGAACCGTGTCGAGAGGGAGTGCTTTTCGAATTTTTCAAGAGTCTTCCGTATCTTTTTTGACCGGTTCTCTGCTGTGACCTGGATGCAAAGCCTTGCTTCGTCATCACCAAGGTCAATTGCGGGAAAGTTCTTTCTCTCCTTTTCCATGACCTTGAGATTCTTGTCGAGAACAAGGTTCAGGAGGCGCGCGAAAAATTTTTCCGACTGCTTGTTGAGGTCGTATTCCGACCCCTTCGTGCGGGATACAAACACGTAGCGAAGGATCGAGAGCCGGGTCAGGATTGCATTAAATTCGTCTGCACTTGCAAAAATCATGATGAAAGGTTGTTCCTGGTTGGATGTTCAATGGCGTGTCGTGGATGGCGAAGGATTGACGGACGGGCGCGAGTCGCCTTCTGGGCCGGGTCGCTGCACGCCTGGCGCTCGAGTCGACGAAGACTGACGGGCGCCACGGCAAGAAGCGGCTGCGCGAGGCGCATGTACCACCGACAAGCCAAACACCCGCCCTGGCGTGCGATTCATTCACAGGTCCATCCCGGCAAACTGACCGACGAGCGAAGGCGGTGCCACGGAAACTGGCTTTTTGGTTATAAACGGCGGCGGCAGGCGCCTTCAGGTGGGCAATATGTCGCATTGGACGAATCCAGGGCGGGGCGCGACTTGACGACTTCCGGTGCGACGTTACGGTGGAACTCCCGACCGGAGTTTCCCATGTCTTCGTCCATCCGCAACAATCTCATCGACGGCGCCCTCTTCATTGCATGCATGGTCATCGCCGGCGTGCTCACCCTGGCGATTGCGCTCGCCGCAAGCTATATCGCGGCGTTCGTGTTTGGCTCAGCGTGAGTACAAGGCGCAGGCTGCGTTTCACGTTCCTGCCGAACCGTTTCGTTTGAAACCCGACCGCAAGTCGGGAGATGCTGGCTGCACGCACAGGCAGGCGCAGTTTCGCTTGCGAGATTTGACCAGAATGCGTAGACGACCACGTTAAAGAAGCCGAGGAGCATGGTAATGAGAAAATGGAACCTGCCCTCGAATGCCTGCACGAACCCACTGATGATGAAAAGCGAGCCGAAGTTCAGGAAGGCACTCCAGAAGTCATCAATGATGTATCGCCTGCTGTCTTCGAGCCAGACTACGTTCTCGTTTCGCCATCGCACGACGCGCTGAATGAGCTTGTATCCAATAAACACGAGCATACCGGCCAGCACCTGCAACAGCCAAAGCTCCCCGTCGGCATAGTCGACCATCTTGGTGATGCCAAGGGGTGTAGAGGACTCGACGGCAAGCGGACCGAGGCGCGGAAAACACGTGCTGAAGCCCCAGAGCACGCCCATGAGAACGATCCAGAAAACCAGATTGGTCGCGAGCCGTTCTGCTGCGTGCGGACGGCTTTGTGCCCGGTCAAGAAGATGCCAGATGCCTTCAGGCACGACCCCTGCCCGTTTTCGTGCATGCACGGTGTGCAAGAGCCAGATGCACGTCACAACGACTGTGGCCGCAACGGCTGCCACCCAAAACACAATCCACTGTTTGGACATCTTCCATTCCCCATGCACACCTCATGTGTGCGTTCAAAATTCATTCCCGGACGAATGGCAACCCCTCGTGAAGGACACCTCTGTTCCGGGTTCTGCGCAGCGCACCTTACCCAACCTGTCCCACCAGTGCGGCCATCCGGTGAATTCGGGCAAGAGTGGTCCCGACCTGCGTGGCGATCAACTGCGATCAACCGAAACCGGCGTCCACATCAAGGAAGCCTCTGGTTTCGTCGCACACGCAGGGCGGCCAATGCAATCCCATACCGCTCAGACCGGCTGGCCCGCGCCGCCGGCTTGCTCTTCCTTCTGACCGGTCCGGCCTCCATTACGCGCGTTCTTTTCGTCGTCCCGTCCAACGCATGGAGGCGCCGGATGGCCGGAACCACACATCTACCTAGTCGGCAGCCGCGCACTTGTCCCCGGGACAGGCAAAATCCACTTCCGCCCCCCGCCCCACCGTGATACCAACGTTCTTACGGGTGTCGATATCCTTGCCGTCTTTTTGCAAGGTGACGGCATACGTGCCCATCTGCACGTGGTCAATTGAGTAACGGCCCTTTGCGCCAACCGTTGCATGTCTCTGCGCGCCGGTCGCGCTGACCGCAATGACGTCGCTACCGGCCGGACCGTGACCGAAGATGCTGCCTGCCGTTCCCTGGGCACAGACCACGCTTGCTGGAACAGAAACCGCAATACCGAGGCCAGCGAGAAGGCACGCGCGAACGCGACGCCCGTTTGCGAAAATGTCTTGCATTCGAATCCCCTGATTGAACCAACGCCGGGGCGACATGCCACCCGCGCACAGGCACTCAATTTGCCTATGGGCCTGCGAGCGACGATTGGACGTGGAAGCCATTTTGTCGTTATCCAATCATCAATTCCAAAACCGGCAATGACGGACTTCGAACGACAACGGCTGCCGCCAGCCGAGTACCCCCCCCAAAGCAGCCAGAGTCGCTGGTGCAACTGTCACCGACCACCGGATTTTGAGTCCGCCGCGCCAGTTCTCCCTCCGGGTGGGTGGGCAGCCACCCAGGTCGGCCACCGCTGGGCGAGCCCGGCGAGGCGGCCGTCGTCGATGTGGATGTAGTACACAGGGATGCCAAACGAGGCCCTCAGCATCGAAAGGAAGTCTTCGTCATCGCTTCCTGCAGGCAAGGCGCCAGCAATCAGCAGCACGTGACAACGCTGGTCATCCGGCCAGTAAGCGTATTCGAGCAACTGGGCCAGCGCTGCCCGGATAACCTTGCGTGGCGAGGGGTCGGTCTTGATTTCAACAAAAGCACAAAAGCCGTCGCGCTCAACGACCAGATCAATGCGATGGTCTTCAATGACCCGTTCCTTGTCCGCCTTGGCTCCGGGCAGGTCCTCAGGGACGGTTTGCTCCAGACGCACTTGCCATTTGGCGTGCACCGGGTCGATGTCGATGACGTTGGCGTACGTGGTGCGCTGCGAAACGGAAGTGTGCACGCCGCGCTTGACCACCTTGTCGCGCCCGGGGCCCGGCCGGTACAGCACCTGCTGCGACGTCTTCGGTTCCTGGAGGACGTAGCGTCCCATCGGGAGCTCGTCATGGTCAAATTCCACCGGCTCGTCAAAGACTGTGGCCTGCGCCGGGCGAAAACGCACGTTGATGACGTTGTGCCCCTCATGCGCCACAAGGGTCCCGGGCTCGAGACCGAACGCTTCAATCTGCCCGCGCATGCGGCCGAGCTTGCCGAGGCGTTCCATGCGGCGGCTCGCGGCGAGCGCAGCCTTTCCATCGAGCACTTCAACACCTTCGATGGTGCCCACCCAGTAGCGCGTGTGGTTCGGGGTATTGAGGGAGTAAAGCAGCAGGTCAAACACCTCGCCCCAGTGCGCTCTCTTGACGCCCTGGATGAACCCGTATTGCCAGCCCTCGTGCACATTCTCCCAGTCAAACAGCCATTCCTCATGGCCGTAACCGTTGACGCCCTCGAATGCATTCTTCGAGCTTGTCTTTCCGGGGCGGCCCGATGGCCTCGTCCAGTTGTGCGCGTTCCAGCAAAGCCGGGCAACGCGCTTGTCGCCCGGTGGTGCCGGCAACGGGCGGTCCTTGCCTTCGACAACTTCAAACAAAGGCCAGAGACTCTCGAGCGTACCCTTGGCCTGCTGGAGAATCTCRACGGTCACGCCAGCGGTGCCGACCTTGACACGCTCGCCCAGGAAGACAAACACACCCTCGCGAACAAGCGCATCCGGAACCGGACGAGGCGAATAGGGGCCGTGCATTTTTCCGTTCTCGTAGTGCCACATCTGCAAGGAAGAAAAATCATGGCGGGACGCGAGCACGGCGTTGAACCGCTTTATTCTCGCCCCGAGCACAGACACCGGGTCAGGAAGCGACTGACCTGCCTGGATGCCAAAGGCCACGCCAAAGCGGAAGTGGTTGTCGTCTTCAAAGCCGATGTTGAACTGCAGTTCGGAGCGCCCGCCCTTATGGAACGCGTAACCCTGACGCGGCTGTTCAACACCTTTTTGTTCGGAAAACAGCCCGTCGCGCCAGGCGTTCCCGCCGTTCAGCGCCCGGCGGCGCTCCTGAAAATGCTCAAGCGGCCCGCCTTTAAGGAGGTCTTCGAGTGCGGGTGCGATGTCCTGGATGCGATCCATGCCTTGTCGTCCTTGCCTGATGGGATTGTGGTTAGGGGTGTGCGACAGGCTGACCCGTTTAGCCTTCGGCTTCGAACAGCTCACCATTGTCGGTGCCGTAGTAACTGAGCGCTGATGCCTTGAATGCTTTCATGGTTGCAAGGTTGAAGCCGCCGCCCACGAGTGCACCAACACCAAACGGGATCAGGCGACCGACGGCAATGCCACCGCGCTTGACGCCGTATTTGGTGACAATGGTCGTGCCTACACGCCGGTTGATTCGCTTGAAAATCTCAGCCGGCAAGCGCTTGAACTGGGCGACGGCAACCTTTGTGGCAACCCGGGTGACGGCAGGCTTTGAGAGGTTGAGCACACCGCACCAGAGACCGAGTACGCGCACGAAGTCCTGGTTGAAGGACGCTTCGACGTCACGGTCGAAGACCAGCCCCACGCCAATGGTCAAACCCGCCATGCACCGAATCATGTAGGCGAGGTCCGCGCTGATGGCCACGGCCTCGACCCCAACCATCACGGCGGTACCGAGTCCAGGAATGGCGCCAGGCAAGGCGGTCGCTGCGCCTTCCGACGCGTAGCGCCAGCAAACGCGGTCCGCCCACTTCTCGGCCAATTCCTCGCGGGTCAGACCCGGGTGTGCCTGCTGCAGGTCGATGATGTGGCGGCGCACGTCGGTGACGTCTGGCTGGACCGTTTCAATCAGGCCTGTGACGAAGGTCGAAAGCGCGCCCGGGGACGCGTCTGCCTCGGTGTCCGGCCCGTTGAGTTCAATGTGTTCAGTGTCCATTTCTTTCCCTGTTCCGTGTTTGACAGATGTGGCAGGCGTTCCTGTTTACGTTGTCGCCCGCGCCTGGTGAACTTCGTTTTCCGACAGTCGCCTCTGCTACGGTGTCATCGACGCACCCTTCGGGCACGCCTCAAAACCGCCGATGGCACTGACGGGCACAACAAAGGTGGGTCCTTCGAACACGTGCGCCTTGACGTAGTACTGGTCATCGAGACGCGTGACGAACTCGAAAGGCACCGAGTGCCCCGCCCCGGCGCCGACCACGGCCTGCGGGATGCTGTCGGTCACGGTCTGGCCCTGACGAAACACCAGCACCATGCAAGGAGCGTGTGCAGGACCACTGAGCCGCAGACGATAGGACGCGAACTGGCCACCCACGCCCGGAAACGCGAGGACGGGGACAAGCAAAGCCATGACGAAGAGAAATACCTTACGAAGCAATCCGCGGCGCCAACCTCGCATCACAAGCTTTGCTGTCACCAGCTGGACGAGCGCGACGCCGACCATGATGGCGACGTAGGCCTCAAGGTGCACGATGGTGCCCAAAGAACCGGTCGCACCTGCTGCTGACACGAGCGGCAGAAACAGCAAGCCTGAAAACGCAGTCAGTGAAGCCAGACAGCCGGCAAACAGGATGATGAACCAACCGGACGGATACTTCGGACTTGCTGCGCGAAAGACCGGCCAGAAGGAGAAAAAGCCGTAGATGCCCGGCAAGACAAAGGCCAGCAGCCAGACCCATTCGCCCGACGGCTTGAAGTGCAAGCTCACAACGCCAAGGTATGCCACCCAGTAAAAGGCATGCACCAGGCAAAGCACCAGCCAGCGCATGAAGACATCCGGGCGCTTTACACCGTCGTCCGGTGTGGACACCGGAGTAACCAGCGACGGGCCGCCTTTGTGAAGCGGTTGCCAAAGGACGAAGGCCATCAGGGCCGCGATGACGATGGCACCAACTACCGGCACACCGACCGACAGCCCGAGGATGGGCAAGGCCGAGAGGATGCCCGGTGAGATGAAGCTCACCGGCAGGTCAAACAGACTGATGAAGTCAATCCACAGCAGCATGGCCAGCACGAGGCCACCAAGGCCCAGCCCCGGCCAGCGTTTGGATAGCCAAAGGAGAAACGACGAGAGTTCGTCGAAAATCGAGAAGGGTGTTGCTGGTTCTGCCATCGGCTGTGCCGGGTCGGTGTCAGGCAGGACTGGCTCGGCGTCCGTTGTCATCTCAGAGTCCAAGCCATGCCTGGACGAGGGTGAACACACCGGTGACCACCGCTGAGACAACGGCGGGCAACACCAAGCGTATCAGTGGCTTTTCGGACGGCTTTTCGTAAATCGTCTGGTTGATGGTGACGTTGCCGCCCGCTTGCACGTTGCCGATGCGGTTGGTGTTTGACTGCGGCACGATGCGAACCTGTCGCAGCGCGGCGGACAAACGCCGGATGAGCCCGCGTTCTTTGATGGTGAAAAAAGCGAGCACCATCATCACCCACACATAAGGGGAGAGCACGTAAGCCAGTCCGTCATGGACTTCGGCTTCCGGGGCGAGTGACCAGAGGTACGACGCCACCGGCCAGCCGCTGACAGCCTCGAGGGGCGCGAAGAGCCGCGCGATGTGGGTTGGCATTCCTGGCTGGACGAAGATGCCCACCAAGGTCTTGGCAGCCAGCGCCAGCCACATCGAGAGCGCGGCAAGTAAGAGGACAGCGAACACGGCCCTGTGCTGACCAAGACGGGACACCGCCTCCTCGTGGGTGAGATCCATTCAAAATTCCAAATGCCTGTCTCATCGGCCCGGAGTGGTCCGAACTTTAGGGCGGTTTCACCGCAACCGCGGCCCATCACTATGCATTTTCGGCATCGTCCACATTTGCCCGTTTTTCGCTCTTTCGAGTATGGAATGGCGAGCGTCATCCGGTTAGGCTTCGGCCGCCGTGTGACTTCCAGGGGAGTGCACCGGCACAGCAGGCGCATGCGCCGAGAGGGACGAAGCGAAGGCGGCCAGGAGGGACCACACCGACGCCAGACCATCCCGACGTGCACCTGCGCGGGTGCGTCAGGCCGACCCCTCCGGACAAGACCGAGCTCACAGGGTCGGCGAAGGACCGTGCCGCAGGGACGGCCGAAACAAATGAAGTGAACAGGGACTCACATGGAATTCGAACTGCTGGTTTTCGACCTCGACAACACACTGCTTCGCACCGACGCCATCGCCAACTTCCGGGGTGCGGATTTTGTGGACCAGCAACC
This sequence comes from Luteibacter sp. P1_D3, assembly GCF_056406135.1. Lineage (NCBI taxonomy): Bacteria > Pseudomonadati > Pseudomonadota > Gammaproteobacteria > Lysobacterales > Rhodanobacteraceae > Luteibacter > Luteibacter sp. P1_D3. The sequence goes on from NZ_JBFUAT010000016.1 coordinate 13,058, forward strand.
CCCCAACTACCGCGAGTCACTCGCCACCCATGCACGTGCATCAGTCACGCCCATCTATCCCCAGACCTTTTTCGAGGCGCTCAAACGTGCGCATCCCCAGCTGCGCATTGGCGTCTTCACCCGCGCGCCCCGTGCCTACCTCGACGTCTTGCTGGCCCTGTTTTATCCGGGCTTTGCCTTTGACGCGACAGTCGCCGCGCGCGAAGTGGCGCACCCCAAGCCTGCACCGGATGGCATCTGGGACATAGCGCTGAAAACCGGTGCGACTGACGCTTCGCGTGTCGCCGTCATCGGCGACGACAAGGTCGACCTCCAGGCCGCCTATCGTGCGGGAGTCTGGATGGTCTCCGAAGAATCCGCATGGCCCGCCAAGCTGCATTTTGACCAGTACGGCATGCTCGAACGCATGCCTGACGCACGGGTCAAGGGCCCCGCTGACCTGCTTGCGTTTCTCCAATCGCGCGTCGAGCACCTGCCGCTCATGGAGGCGTGGGCAGTTTATGGCAAGGCACCGGGGACAGCGAGGCCGCCGCGCATCGAGGCCATCAACCACTTTGATCGCACGCCCGAGAAGCGGGCCCCGGTTCGCATCCAGGTGCTCGGTCGGCGCTTCAGGGACGATGACGAAGACAAGCATCGCCGTGCCTGGCACCGGTTGTCGATGGACATCGAAGGCCTCAAGGACGCCGAGGCGTTTCCGGATTACTGGATAGGGGCAATTCGCGCAGCATTGACCGAGAAGGCTCGGTTTGCGAAGGGCAATCACGCTGTCGTGACCGTGATCCCGGCGAAACCTGGGCGCCAGCCCAGGCTCGAGCGTCTGCTCGCCCAACTGGCCCAATCCCACCGGGACATGCCCATCCGCGTTCGCGACCGGCAGATGCTGTCGTTCAAGCCAGACGTGTTCGCTTACCTGGAAGGCGTTCGCTCGCACCACGGCGAATTTCTCAGCGCGGCCGAGCGCTTCGCCAATGTCAGGGACCACTTCCGGGTGGTCAACCCCCTTCTCGTGGCGGGCCGAAGCTTCATCGTCCTTGACGACGTGACGACCAGTGGGGCCACCTTGTTTTATGCGCACCACTATCTGGTGGACAATGGCGCCGCTTCCGTCCTCCCCCTCTCGTTTACCAAGGCCGTCTCTGCCCAGTGAGCCCTATCTCGGACCGAACCCTGCGGTTGCTCGAATGGTCCATGCTCAAGGGCGTCGGCCCTGTGGCACTGCGCCTCATTGGTGCCAGTCCCGACTTGCTTGACGAAGACCGGGCCGACACCGTGCACCGCGTGACGAGGCTGGCCAAGAGCCTCAACGAGCCGGGCGCGTGGGACAAAGCCATCGAGGCGGCCGCCCGCCAGCGTGATCGGGCCGAAGCGACCGGGACCCGTATCCTGGGCTTCGACGAAACGGATTTCCCGAGGCTCCTTGCAGCATCCAAGGACTCGCCCTACTTCCTGTGGGTACGTGGCCGGCTTGCCCCGCATCCGGAGCACTCCGTTGCCATCATCGGAACCCGAAAGCCCACGCATCACGGCACGCTGATTGCCGAACGCATCAGCGAGTTCTTTGCCCGGCAAGCCTGGAGCGTGGTCAGCGGGCTGGCTTTAGGCTGTGACGCCATCGCCCACCGGGCAACCCTTGCAGCGGGCGGCCATACCGTTGCTGTGCTGGCCCATGGGTTACAAACCGTGGCACCGACCTCGCACAAGGGACTTGCCGAGGAGATTGTCGAATCCGGAGGCGCCCTCGTTTCCGAGTTTGGCTTCGGCGTCGAGCCCATCCCGGCACAGTTCGTGCGACGGGACAAGACGCAGGCGGGCCTTGCGCGGGGCGTTGTCATGGTCCAATCGGACGTGGACGGCGGAAGCCTCCACGCATCGAGAGCCGCCGTCAGCTATGGCCGGTGGCTCGCCGTCCCGGTCCCCACCGCACGGGACTTGGCTACGGATGAAACGAAAGTCCGCGCCAACGTCTTCCTGACCGGACAGGACAAAGGTGCCCAGCGCAGCCTCCTTCATTGCAGCTATGAGGACCTCCATCTGGTCCGTCCGCTCCACAGCAAGGACGACTACGCCTCGCTCATCGCCAACGTCGCCAACGTCGCCAGCGTGCCGCGGTGACACAGCCCATCACCGTCGTCACAACGCTCACGACCGACCCAAGCCGGCTGGTTGAAGCAGTCCGGGAAGGAAACGGCAGACTCGACGGCGCCATGTCGCCGCAAACCGTTGCCTTGCTCGAGCGGTTCAAGACCCGCAGCCTGTACATGACCGAGCTCTGGGCCATGACGCCCCAGGCGTGGGAATGCCCGGGCTGCGGACGGAAGAAAGCCGAAATTGTTCGCCTCAACAGGCACGGCGAGCTCATGTGCATCCTCATGGAGCACCACGACCACATGGTCGACGCGCTCGAGGAATACTTCGTCTTGCACTCGACCTCCGGTGCCGAGGTTGTCGCAGACGCGTTGTGCGGCACGTTTGCCAGACGGTCGGCCGACATGGTTTCGGCCTATGACCGCACTTTGATGTGCCAGGACTGCAACAGTGCAGACCCTGCTGCAAAGAAACTCGTCGGCGCACCGAAGTACCTATCGTTTTCACCGGCCGAGATTCGCCGCTTCGTCATTGCCCGGCCCAACGAGGACCACCGTATCGACGAAGATGCGGCGCGTGCCGTGTATGACGAAATCCTGCCCACATTCGAAATCCGCATGCGTTTCGTCAACGGCATCGCACGCATGGCGGCCCGTGACACACACTGGTTCCAGCCGTCGGACGAAGGGTCGAAAGCAAGCCAGGTCAGACAGGCGGCCGAGTCCAAACTCAAGTCCCATGGCTACATCGGCGGCGTCGAGATCCTCTGTGGGACGCGTCGCGCCGGCAACCACTCTTTCGAGACCTGGAGGACGAAGCGCTGGCCGAAGGCCAAACGGACTCCGACGCCGGCTCAAATCCAGCATGTGGCGAAAGCCGAGTCGCAAGCCCGCTGGGCGGCATTGCCGGACGACTGGCAGTGCCCCGGGTGCAACCGGGCAAAGGCGCTCGTCGTGCGGCCGTCAAACAAGTCCGTGCAGTTCACCTTCCTCGCTTCCCCGCGCGTATTTCTTGCGCCACCCGGAATGAAGGGGCCGCACCGGGTGGACCTGTGCGGAGACTGCTGGGAGGCAGGCACGGCACTCGGTCGCGAAGCCTGTCACCAGGCCGGCATGACGCGCTCCCAGTATCTGCAGTGCATCCGTCTGACCGAGCTGCGGGCCATCGTCCGTCCACAACCCCACGCCCGCCACAACATCGATGCCGATGCTGTCGCGCATGTGCTTGCGGGGGTCATCGGCCGGATATCACAAAGCCCGGCCACCCCCGGCAATTGAGGCGCGCGGTGTCCCCGCACCCCCCGCTCACGTGCCAAGCAGCGCTGGCCATTCGATGGGCAGGCTCCAGTCGACACCGGCTTGAGCGGACATCTCCACCGTCACCGCCACCTGTGTGCGGACGAACCATTCCAGGGACTGGAAATCAAACGCGATGCGACCGAAAAGTCCCTTCGATATGCGGCTCGCTCCCGGTCGTTTGCCGTCGACCAACGTTTCGATCTCAAACATCCATGGACCTTCCGGCAAGACAGTGCAGGTCACCCCGCAACCGGCAAACAGCTCGACAACACGGTTCAAGTCGACAAACACCAGCGTCAACACCCTGCCGGCAATAAACAGCCCCGCGTGCGTGGGCTCGAGAGACAGCACGTAGGGGGTGTAATGGCCCCAGGTGTTGTCCCGCCGCGCCTCGCTCAGTGCGTACGTCACCATCCTCGGCGGCCCTGGCATGCCCATCACCACCTCGTTCAACGCGGCTCCAAACGCCTCCCCGTCGCTGGCGTCGACGTGACCGCACGCGTACAGGACACCTGGCTCAGGTTGGACTATGGACCAGCCCTCCGCGAGGGCTTCCCGCATCGCGTCGTTTATGGAGGTGTAGTGGTTGACCTCGACGTCGTTCGCCGGGAGTGACCGTCGAATCATCCGCCCCAATCCCCGGAGCTCCGTCGATACGTCCGTCTGCAGAAACGACTGCACGGCCTGCAGTGACCGTGACTGACGGACCGTACGCATGTTCTGGTTGCCACTGGACTTGACCTCGATGAGGACAGGTGTGGACTCGCCCATCAGGCAGACATCGCCATGGCGGATGATGTTGGTCAGATCAGAAAGCAGCGCCGGAACACCGGACTCCAGGGCGTCGAGGGTCAATGCCCACTCGCCGTCAAAGCCCGCCTTGCCGTCCAAGAACCCGGCTTCCTCCTTGGGCGAAAAATCCGTCGCGTTGTACAACGTCTGCTTGAGGGCATACTTGTCGAGATAGATGTGCGCTATCCCGTCACCAAACGCCCGCCATACGCGAGCCTTGTACTGGAGCGCGTCGATGGCATCGACACACCGGCCCATGGCGTCCTTGACGGCAAGGGATTCCGCCTTCGACAGGCGTGAGCGACGCTTCGCCTTGAGCCCGGCCAGCATGGTCCGGTAACGCCGCTGGTGGCGCTCACAGCGCCTGATGCGGTCAATTAGGGCAACCTCGAGCGCCGTCAGCTGCACGAGGTCGTCGGGCGACGCCTGCAACCTCCGAAGCTCGCTGGCCATGGCGGTAAACCGCCTGGCGTCGGAATCCGACAAGTACTCCCTGCCCGACATCGCCCCTACCCTGACACGTTTGGTTCAATCCGTCGCCAGATTCCGACGGCACATGCGGACATTGATGCCTTCATGGGTCGGCCAGTGCAAGTGCGCTGCTGCGCCTGCCCGCCTGACCCGGCCCGTCGCCAGACGCTTGGCGGCATGCCGGTGACTTTGGAAAACACGGCTGTAGTGGCTCAGCTCGGCAAACCCTGCGCTCAACGCAACACCGGTCAACAACCGGCCCTTTTCTCTCATCAGGTCCTTGGTGCGCTCGACCCCTCGCCCGATGAGCCACTGGTACGGCGGCATCCCGACAGAATCCCGAAAGGCGCGGGCAAAGTGGCTGGCAGACAAGCCGCACTGCCTGTCAACCTGCACTTCGCGGGTAAGCCCGTCGTACCAGCTCCTTCAACCGTCGTTCCACTGCCCGCCTGGAGCTGCCCGAAAGCGACCCCGTGGTCGACTGTGCGCCTTCCCGGCCAGGGGACTGATGCCAGCGTGCCACGTGGTGGGACGAACGCAGTCATGGGTGTTGGCGTGACCTGCGACCCAGGATCCATTCCGCCTCGTCCATCTTGCCTCAGACGAACGCGTTCGTTTCAGGCGCAACGGGATAATCGAGCTTGCCGATGGCATCGAGCACCTGGTGCTTCGGCGCGTCCATGCTGTAACTGGCATGGTGCTCGTCGTCCAATTCATGCCCGACATAAGCAGCGCGAAGCTCCGCCTGCACCCCTGCCGCCTGCAAAGTCTGGATGACAGTCTTGCGGAAGCTGTGAAAGCCGAGCTTGCCGACGTCCGGCGCAGGCAGGACGAGTTTCACGTAGCGACCGAACGCTTTCGACAACCAGTCGCCTGCGCCATTCATGGCGCCCTTGCCGACCTTGGGAAACAGCCTTGTCTCGCCCATCGACCGCATGCGCGCGACCTTTTTGAGCAGGCCCATTTTGATGAGCTCGGGATGGACCGGAATAATGCGGTTCGACGAGTGGTTCTTGGTGCTTTGCCCTTCGCCTTCGTCCGTGATGCGCAAGCAGGGAATGCCCTCGACGTCGAAAAAGTCATCCAGAGCCAGCTGGCCGATTTCAGAAACCCGCGCACCGAGATACAACCCCATCCAGGTGCCCAGACGCGCATCTTTGTGCATCTTGCCCATCGGGACTGGTGCGAACAGCAATTTGAGCTGCGCATCGTTGAACGCCTTGTACCCGTGCTTCTTGCGCATGCGCTTTTCGCGCGTCTTGTACGTCACGTGTCCCGTTGCAGGAGAATCGTTGCGCGGGAACTCAATGAAGCCTTTTCCCCTGCACCACTCAAGAAAGCCCTTGAAGTAGCTCAGGCGGTTGACGATGGTCGGGGTGGCGAGATTCCGCGCGCGCAACTCCGATACCCAGGCGCCAATCTCGACGCGTGTGACTTCAAACACCGGACGCTTTGATCCGAACACCTTGACGAAGTCGGCCACCGCCAGACGCTTGATGACCAGGGTCTTGGGTCGCGTGCCGGATTTGATTTCAGCTTCCCACTCGTCAATGGCCTTACCGATGGCTTTGTTCGGCAGGTGCGACGTTTCGGGAACGACCTGTCTTGCGACCGGTGCCGGCGGTGGTGTCGCGACGGGTGTTGCTGCGGCGGCACGTGTTGTCTTGCGCGACGCTGCAACCGCCTGCTGGATGAAGGGCTCGCGGGTCATGTCACCGATGCGCGCCACGGCATCCATCGCCAGTGCATGGTCTTCCGGACCCAACACTTCCACTTCAATGGTGCCGTCAGGCTTGTGGATAAGGCGGTAGTGTTGCCCTGCCCTTTTTAGCCGCTCGATGAGCAACCGCACATCCTTCGTCTTCCCTGCCATCCCCAAGCGCCTGACGTTGATATGCAACTCATCATACGCACGCCACCAGCGCAGGGCGAGGTCACGCGCAACACCCAGCTCGCGGGTCACGAGAGACTTCTTGACCATGGTCCGGCCGACGAGGGGAATCAGAAGACTGGGAATGCGCTGGCGGTAATGCCAGACACCGGAAGGCGCTTTTTGGAGATAGTGCGGGATGCGCATCGAGGACCTTTTGTGTCCCGATTTGTGTCCCGACGTGGATTTTTCTGAAATCTTCTAAGTTATTGATTAGAATACAGAAAAACCTGTCTGGCGGAGAGAGTGGGATTCGAACCCACGGTAGGCTCACACCTACGGCAGTTTTCAAGACTGCTGCCTTAAACCACTCGGCCATCTCTCCGTATTTTCAAACGCACCGGTGGGCATTGCACCCTACCCGGCTCCGAACATTGGCTCCCCCGGGGAAAACCCAGGGGCGCCAATCATACCCGACGATCAGGCAATCGCCTCAATCCCCGCCATATACGGCCGCAGCACGTCCGGCACCTCGATCGAGCCGTCGGCCTGCTGGAAGTTCTCCATCACGGCCACGAGGGTCCGGCCCACGGCCAGACCCGAGCCGTTCAAGGTATGCACCAGCTCCGGCTTGTTGCTCGCCGGATTCCGCCAGCGGGCCGACATGCGGCGCGCCTGGAAGTCCGTGCAGTTGGAGCAGCTGCTGATCTCGCGATACGTATTCTGGCTGGGCAGCCAGACCTCGAGATCGTAGGTCTTGGCCGCGGCAAAGCCCATGTCGCCGGTGCACAGCTGCACCTTGCGGTACGGCAGCTTCAGCGCCTGCAGCACGGCCTCGGCATGCCCGACCATCTCCTCGAGCTGGGCGAAGCTGGTCTCGGCGGTAGCGATCTGCACCATCTCGACCTTCTCGAACTGGTGCTGGCGGATCATGCCGCGGGTATCGCGGCCGTAGCTGCCGGCTTCGGCGCGGAAGCACATGGAGTGCGCGGTCATGCGCATGGGCAGCTCGCCCGCGTCGACGATGCTCTCGCGCACGAGGTTGGTCAGCGTCACTTCGGAGGTGGGGATGAGGTAGCGCTTCACCTCGTCGACCATCGTGCCGAACAGGTCGTCTTCGAACTTGGGTAGCTGGCTGGTGCCTTCCATCGCGGCCGCATTCACGATCAACGGCACGTTGTGCTCGAGGTAGCCGTGACGCGTGGTGTGCAGGTCCAGCATGAACTGGGCGAGCGCGCGGTGCAGGTGCGCGAGCTGGCCGCGCAGCACGGTGAAGCGTGCGCCGGACAGCTTGGCCCCGGCTTCGCCGTCGAGCCAGCCGTGACGGACGCCCAGGTCCACGTGGTCCTTCACCGGGAAGTCGAACGGACGCGGGTGGCCCCAACGGAGGATCTCCACGTTGTCGTTCTCGTCCTTGCCGATGGGCACGGAGTCGTCGGGGAGGTTCGGGATGCCCAGGGCGATGTCGGCCAGCTTGGCCTGGACCTCGGCGAGCGCCTGCTCGTTGGACTTGAGCTTGTCGCCGATGCCGGCCACCTCGGCCATGAGCGCGTCCACGCTTTCGCCCTTGCCCTTGGCCTGACCGATGGCTTTGGAACGGGTGTTGCGCAGGTTCTGCAGGTCCTGGGTCTCGGTGGAGAGCGCCTTGCGCTCGGATTCGAGGCGCTCGATCGTCGGGACGTCGAGGTCGAAGTTCCGGGCGGCGCGCAGGCGCTCAGCCGTTTCGGCGAGCTTGCCGCGCAGGAGGGCGGGATCCAGCATGAGAGGGGCTTCCGTGGGTCTACGAGCCGGGGATTATCGCAAACTTGGGCCGGGTCGGTATGATCGGGCCACCAAGGGATGGGGGTGGGCATGGCCAGGCACACGGGACCAGGGAACGGGGGACGCTCCGAGGAGCTTCGGCCGGACATCTTCGTCAAATTCTTTATCTGCGTCCTGATCCTGATGGCGCTCGGCGCCTGCGGCTTCGTCATCTACTACTGGTGGACGGCCACCGACCGGACCGTATCCCCCTTCGGCGTCAGCCTGTGCGTGATGACCCTGGGCTGCGCCGCCTACGGGGTGAACAGCCTGCAGTCGCACATCGTCATCGAGCCGGATGCGGTGGTGATCAAGGACGCCGTCTCCACGCGCCGCATCGAGCGCTCGGACATCGGCGGCGCGCGCGAGGTTTACGTCGACTCCCGACGCGGGACCGAACTGTGGCTCTACGACAAGTCGGGCCAACGGATCTACATACCGAGCGCGCTCGGGCAGAAGCTCCTGCGTGACACCTGGGCTGAAGGCATCGAAGACCTCGACCAGAGGGACATCAACCGGGTGAACGCCAGCTTCGCCACCGACGAACGGCTCGGCGATACCGAGGCGGAGCGCCGCTGGAACGGCAGTACCTGGTTGGGTCGCACTAACTTCCTGAACCTCCTCGCCATCCCGATCGGATTGCTGGCCCTGAGGTTAGGCGACGAACCGACACTACATTGGCCGCTGTTTCTCATCGTCGCGGCGATGCCCTTACTCGCCGTGTCCATCAACGTAGCGACCAACGGTGCCGTCGACCTGCATAGCCGCGCCAACGACGAGGGCCCGAATGTCCAGGCGCTCAGCTGGTCGCCGCTGGTGCTGTTCTGGCGCTCGTTCGATGTACAAGGCGGTCATTGGGGATCGGCATGGATGTTCGGTTTCTTTCTTTCGATCCCCGTCACCTATTGGCTGACGCGCTGGATGCGCGAGGCCGGGCACTCGTTGAACACGCGCGGGCCTGTGACCTTCCTGCTGGTGGCGATGTACTTCGCGTCAGTCATCCTGTTGGTGAAGGATCACAGGGCACAGGTTCGGTATGAGCGCATGCAGGAAACGGAGAACGTGAACTTCGTACCGGACCGCCGGTGATAGCGACACTTACGCTTACGCTATCGCCGTCAATGCTCGGACCGCCAATCAGCAAACGAGACCGGGCTAGCCTTGTTTGCCCGTGTCACCGAAGTCTTGTCTGGCTTCCCCTCAAGAGGGAATGACGAGGTCAGGATCTCGCTACTGAATAGCCACTTGCCAGCGCTCGCGTCGTAGCGAAACGTGACGAAATCCGACCAGTGGCTCCCGCACGACACCGCGTTCTCGACGGTGAAATACAAGCCTTTAACGGCAAGTCCCTCGTCGGCGTCCTCGAACGGATCGCATTGGCCGCCCAGATCGGCCCGAAGAACGACGGTGTCGTTACGCGCCACAAGCCTGAAGGCGCCGTCCCCCTGACGCTCGAAGATGAGGAGCGGACGCGGCGATGGCTGTTCGCGGGTATCGGTGGCCTGGTGCACGACGACAAGTAGACTCTCCCGGTGGTCTCCAAGTTGCGGCCCGCTCCGGGACTGCATGATCTCGAATCCCCTCGGCAGCTGAGCCTGGACTTCTGTCGGCAGATCCGCAGCGGCAGCTTGAAAAGCGAGCGCCAACATCAGCGACACAGACACCCGCCTGAGCGCAATCCGCTTCTTGAATGCCATTACCTGTCCTTTAGGAAGCCACCGACGTGCTCGCATAGCACGCGGGGACTTCCCGCGAGAACATCGGCCCGACCTCAAACGACGTCGCCGAGTGCACCCTGGCGACGACGCATCGACCGCCATACCCACTTACTCATGAGCACCGCCGTCCCGAAATTGGTCATCACCTCGCCAGGCCAGACATGGCCATAGCTGATGTCGTGAAAGCCCACCCGGTCGGCGACGATGCCCAGCACGTTCACCAGTGCTCCCGCGGCGATGAAGGCGTGACACACCCGCAGTACCCGACCCAGATGCCGGTCGGTCAGCAACCAGCAGCCGCAGACCATCATGACCGCGCTGCAGGAAAGGTCGGCATAGAGATAAAAAAGCCCATCGTTCACGGGTTGTCGCCTCCAGCGATACGGTCGATGACACGGTTGGCCAGCGTTTCGCCTCGCGAGTCGATCAGCCGCTGGGCGATCATCGTCAGGCGAAGCCCGAAACAGCCGACGAGGAAGGAAACGCCGGCCTGGATCTCGGCCGGCGAATCCGGAAGGAAACGCCTTTCCAGCATGGGCGCGAGGAAGATGGCCATCATCGCCCCGCACACCACCTGCACGACGGCACGTTTGCGCGAGGCCTCGTTACCCAGCGCCACCGGAAGGATGGCGCCGCCCACGGCTGCGAGCAGCAGCCAGAAGCGGGTGAAGAGCAGCATGGTGTCCATGAAGGCGACCTCCCTCAGGGTTGCGCCGGAACCGCCGACGACGGCTTCAGGTCACCGTGCCAGGTGGTCTTGGCCGAAGCAAAGTCGATCGCCAGGCGGCCGTCCTTACCCGGCTTGAAGGTCAGATCACGACCCTGAAGGTCCTGGCAGAACTTCCCGCCGTTCGTCGACACACCGAAGCGATACACGGCAGCGCCCGCATCGCCATCCTTCAGGAACTTCGCCGGCACGTTGCACGCGAACGGTTCGTCGAAATGCACGTCCACCTTGTCCGGCGTAAACACCAGCTGCGCGCTCACGTCCGAATTCGCCTGCTGCACCAGCCCGCTCCACTTCCCCTGCGGCTGCGCCGCCACCGCCGCCCCGGAAAACAGGCAGACCCCAGCCAACACGATCGCCCCCCGTAGGAGCCGATTCATCGGCGATGCTTTAGCCCCCTGTGGGAGCCGATTCATCGGCGATGCTTTTCCAACGTTCGAAGTCATAAAACCCCCTCCTAATGAATAATCAAACCCAAGCCCCCAACCCAGCGGACCCACACGAAAACCCCAAAACCACCCACCAGAACCGTCCCCAAAAGCACCGTCCCCAAAACCCACCTCCGACGCCGCCGCATCGTCCCCGCCGGCACCTCATCCACACACGCCAGCACCGCCCTCGCCCACGGCCCCGACATCCGCATCCCCGAAAGCTTGTCCATCACCCCACTCCCGCCTCAGCCGGCACATTCACCACCCGATCGTCCAGGACGATCCGCGGCTGCCAGGCATCGGTGCTGCGAAAACTGATGCTCATGTGATGTACCCGCTTTTTCCGGAACCAGCTGCGCTTTGGCGGCCGCATGTCGATCACCAGTTCGTCGACGCCGAAGGGCCCGCGCTCATAGCGCAGCTGGCAGTCGAAGGCCACGGACAGCTCGGTCACCTGCGGCACGCGGGGATCGCGAAAGGCACGCAGCGGTATCACCACCGGTTCCAGCGGCGCATCCGGGCCGGGATCACGCGGAATCTCCACGTGCAGGGCCTGGTCGTCGGTGTCACCCGCCTCGACGTGCAAGGCGCGACGCCGCCGCAAGGCTTCGTTGGCCGCTTCCACCGACACGCGTAGCGCATACAGCAGTTGGTCGAACGTGCAGACGGCCATCGCCCTACTCCCCAACCAGCCAGGACGGCTTGCGTGGAAAACCCACGTGGTAGCAGATCCACTGCAGCACCACCTGGTGCTCGCCGATCTGCAGGATGGTGAAGCTCTTTTCCGTGGCGATGATGGAGCCGCGCGGCGAATCGGTCAGGCAACGATTGAGCAGCGCACGCGCTTCCTCGATCTTTGCCTCGCTGTTCATCTGGTTGGGGTTGTCGCTACCGACAACCACGCGTTTGACGAACTTCACGTCGGTCAGGTCGAACATCCTGTGTCTCTCCGGGAAGGGATCGCGGCGACCTCGCGGGCGCCGCGATCCGGGTTGGGACCGAAACGCTTAACCGCCAGCCGCGGCACCGCCACCGGCGGCCGCACCACCACCGGCAAGCGCCGGCGTATCCGTGACAGGCACCGGCGCGCTGATCTTGCGGGGCGCGCAGGCGGTCTGCAGGATGTCGAGCACGCGCATCAGGCCTTCCGGCGCGCCACCGTCTTCGGCGTGAACCGCGACGTTGTACTTGGCCGAGTTATCCGACGCGCGGGTGCTCTCCTTCGAGGACGACACCGCGCCGGACACCTTCGCGGTGGCCTTGAAGATGCCCCAGCCGATCGACATCGACGCATCGAACGAGCCGCTCTTGGAATCCTTCTCGGTCTGGCTGAAGGACGACTTCACTTCCATGTTGAAGGTGATGTCCACCGTGGTGATGCTCAGGTTCGGGACCTTGACGATGGCCAGCAGCGGGACTTCCAGCTCGACCTCTTCTTCGGCGATGCCAGCGCCGTTCGGGTCGTCGACGGGACGCTTGAACTTGAAGCTCGCGGTACGCGTGGCACCCACGCCATTCGCATCGTTCGCGGCCGGCGGCAGGAAACCGATGACCTTGATGAAATCCGCGGTGGCCTGGGCAAGCTTGACTTGGGCTTCGCACGCCGCGGTGAGCGGCGAGCCGATCAGGTCGGCGATGGGAAGACCCTTGAACTGGCTTGAGATGTTGACGAGTTCGTCAGCCATGATGTGACTCCTTATGGTGTTTGACGCGCCGCGCGGGATGCGCACCGCGGTTCAGCGCGATCGACGGATCAGTCGCCCGGCTTGAACGTCTTGAAGACCCCCTGGGTCTGTGAGAGGTGGTTCATCAGCCGTGCCGCACCGTCGGTGGGTTCGCTGCCTTCCACACGAATCATCACGTGCACCGCGCCGCCCTGGCCGTCCTTGCCGCTGGCGGCCGGATCGACGCGAAGATGCGGTCGCGACGAGGCGGGCTTGCCTTTCCAGCCCGGCTGCGACGTCGAGTCGTCGTCCGGCGTATCACCCTCGATCAGCGGCCCGATGTCGGCATCGAAGGTGATCTCCACCTCCTTGATGCGCAGCACGTTGGTCGAGACCAGCGGCAGGATCGGCGCGCGGTAGAGGTCCTCGTCATCCTCGCCGGCATCCGGATGCATGGACGGCATGCGGATGACGACGCTCTTGGGCCGGTTGTCTTCGTCGAAGAAGTCGCTCAGGTGCGACATCTGGTGTTGCTCGATGCGGTCCTGCGCGTCGACGACGGCGCCGGCAATGGCCTCGATCAGGGTGTTCAGGGAGGTCTGTGCAGCCATGGCTCAGACGCCTCCCTTTGCAGGCGCCAGGTCGGGGAACGAATCCACGCGGGCCAGCCAGCCTTTAAGGAACTTGCCGAGGCTCGGTTTCCTGTTCACCAGATCGGTGTAGTAATCCTTGCGACCCTGCTTATAGGCCGTGTAGACGGCCACGCTATCTGCCTTTGCCAGGGCGGCCATGGTGCCGGCACCGATCGCGCCATCCACCGCGAGTAGCGGCGTAGCACCGAGGGTGTTCAACACGCGTTGCAGCAGCTTCGATGCGTTGCCGCCGGCATTGACCTGGAAGTCGAAGACGATGTTCGCCAGCGGCTGCAGCGCGATCTCGTCGCCATGCACCTTGTCCCAGTACAGCGCCTTGTAGATGATGCCGGCCTGGGCGTCGGTCAGTGCACGCAGGTTGTCGAGCGTGGGCGGAATGTTGAGCAGGCGCTGGGCGCACTGCTCGAACGTCCCGATGGTCACGCCCTTGTTGGTAGCACCGCCCGGGTCTGCCGGGTCGTTGACGAACCCACCCTCGTGCTTGAGCAAGGTGGGAAAGAAGCTTGTGAAGTCGGCCATGAGTGATCTCCCGGTGCGGCGTGGTGGGTCCTGGTGGAGCCACTATCCGGTCGGCACCGCAGGCGCGGGATCGGGAAAAACCTGATTCCCGCGCGTGCGATGCCTGATCGCTTCACGTCACGGTTCGAGCGCCGTGAGGCCTTCGCGCAAGGCATAACGCGTGAGCTGCGCGATGCCGTTGATACCGAGCTTGGCCATGATGTGCTCACGATGCGTGCCCACGGTTTTCACGCTAACGTGCAGCCGCGATGCGATGTCCTTCGCGCTGAGTCCTTCGGCGAACAGCTGGGTGATTTCGCGCTCACGTGGACTGAGAGGCTCACGCGGCGCGAACGACGGTGAGCTGCTTCGACGCATGCCATCCACCAGCAGATGGGCGATATCCGGACTGATGAAGAAACGCGAGCGCATCACGCTGTCGATCGCTTCGTGCAGCACCTCGAAGCCATCGCGTTTGAGCACGTAGCCGTGTGCACCCGCATCGAACGCGGCGCGCACCCAGCGCGAGTCGTCGTAAGAGGAAAGGCACAGCAATCGTGTTCGCGGGCAACGCGGTGCGATACGGCGGATGGCCTCCAGACCGCTGAGGCCACGCATGGCGCAGTCGAACACGATGAGGCCCGGCTGGCAGCGCAGCGCACTACGCACGCAGTCGCGTCCATCGGCGGTGCTGCCGATCACCTCGTAGCGCGGTAACGCGGTCAGCAGCGATGCGATGCCCTCACGCAGCAGCGCCTGCTCATCGGCCAGCAGCACGGTGACCGGCATCACGGAAGACACCCTGCCAGCGGCAGCGTGCGGTCATAACGTAAAACACCGCCACGGAGGGCGGTGGTGTGGTCATGCKAAGACATCCTGGACCCCCATTAATCCCTAGTGCCAACTCCCCAACGAACTTCAGAGGTGGCTGGCGTGCGAAAAATCTTTCGATATCTCGCTGCCGGGAAGGGGTTCGTCCGCGGAGCCGGGCGGCCAGGTGATGAGGGTCGTTGCCATGATCGTGAGCTCCAGTCGGTGGTTGGTGCTGGCACCGTATGTCGCCGCACCCCACCGGCCGTATCGGCCAAAACCTGATTTTCACGACGGAAACGGCGTAACTGAGAACTGCGTCTTACTGCCGTATATGCATCTTCGGCTAGCCGCCGGTGATGCGTGTCGCCTCGGCAGGAAGCACGGTGAGTTCGCGCCAATCCAGTTGTTCGAGGAGGAAGTTGTAGTCGTCGTCGCTCAACTGGAAGTCCACGCGGCAGCGTTCCAGCTCAACGCGCTGCGCGGCGACCGCCGCCTGGGCCAGCCCGCAATGCCGATCGAAGGCTTCGGTACGGGCCGGCTCGTCGAAGGCATCGGCCTCGATACGATAGAGCGCGGCAAGGCGCCTGCCCTCCTCGTCCGCTTCGACGGCCATGCGCTCGAGCGCCACCTTGACCAGCCCCAGCCGCACCGCACGTAGCTCCTGCTCGCCGACGGCGCGGTGGTCGAGGCCAAGCAGACGGATCACGGGGGCCAGGGTCATCCCCTGTACGACGAGCGTCGCCAGCACGACGGCGAACGCGGTGAGCACCACCGTATCGCGCTGCGGAAAGTTCTCCGGGAGGATGAAAGCGGTGGCCAGGGTCACCAGGCCGCGCATGCCACACCAGCCGGCGAGCGTCGCCTGCTGCCAGCTGGCGGGCGACTCCCGTCCGCGCTTCACCCGGTACCAGGCGACCGTGCGGTTGAAACTCAGCGCAAAGACCAGACGCACGACCACCACGATAGCCGTGACGATCCCCGCGAACATCAAAGCCTGGCGAAGATGCTCGCCGCTCATGGCTCCGACGATGCGCCGCGCCTGCAGGCCCATCAGGAGGAAGGCCGTGACATTGAGCACGAAGACCACCGCGCCCCACACCGCGTACGACTGCACCCGCAGTCGCGGCGAGGACGGATCCGAACGCCTGCTGGCCACGGTCATCGCCATCGCGACGACTGCGAGCACAGGCGATACATGCAGATGTTCGGCGACGATCCAGACCAGGAAGGTGTTGACGAACTGGAACAGGTTGCTGTCGAGTGCGCCGCTGATGTATCGCGTGGCGATTGGCAACAACCACCCCACCAGCATGCCGAACAGCACGCCACCCGGTGCCGCCAGTGCAAAGCCGAGGATCTGTGGCGCGGTCACCGCACCCGCCGTCTGCACCGACAACGCCACGCCAAACAACAGCAGCGCCGCGGCATCGTTGAACAGGCTCTCGCCGCGAATGATCGCGTCGGTGTTGCGCGGAATGGACATGCCCGAAAGGATGGCCGTCGCGGCCGCTGCATCCGGCGGCGCGACGATAGCGCCAAGCACGAGGGCCGCGGCGAAAGGCAGACCTGCCAGCGCCCAACCGGCCCAGGCGACCAACAGCGCCGTCAAAACCACACCACCGACGGCCAGGGTAAACAGCGGGACCCAGAAGCGCTTCGCACGCGCGACCGGGAAATCGAACGCCGCATCCATCAGGGCGGGTGCGATGAACAAGGGCAACGCGGTGCGCGGATCGATCGGAAAATCCGGCGCACCGGGCAATAGCGCCACGCCAACGCCCGCCAGCGCGAGCAGCGAGGGATACGGCAGGGACAGCCGTCGTGCCACCTGCATCAACGCGACGGCGGCCATGAGCAGGAGCAGGAGGCTTTCGAAGAGTGTCAAACGCGGGGTCCTTCCGGATCGGTCCCGTGGAGGTTACGACGCGCGGAACACCTTGCGAACCCTACCTGTCTCCCGCCGGAGCCTGTTTACCGCGCCGCGAAGCCCTTCTTCACGCCCCTGCCGAGCCACCACCCCATCACCGCACCGGCAAGCAGCCAGCCGAACGCCTGCTCGATCAGGGTGCCGACGGTGAACGCGGCCGGGAAGCGGTACCAGTTCCAGAACGGCACCATGAGCGAGAGCCAGGCGAACACGCCAAAAGCCAGGCCGACATACAACCCTCGAACTGCACTAACCATGGACCGGACGAGGATCAGCACGATCAGCAAGGCGGCCAGGGTGTCGGACAGCCACTGATGGAACAGGTTGGCGCCCATTTCCATATAGTCACGGCCGTAGGGCGAATAGACGATGAAGGCAAAGGGCGAGGCCTTGGCCTTCGTGGAAAACGCCTCCTTCGCCTTGGGATCGTCGGCCTTGGCCATGTCGAAATACGGCAGCACGAAGATCGCGTGCTCGGCCGGCAGGTTCTCGTGCAACGCCGTGATGAGCTTGTCTTCGTCGACCGGTGCCCGCATCGACATCTCGCCGATGGGAATGACCATGTGCGCGAACGCACCCCAGAGGAACATCACAAGCCCGCCAAGCAAGGCGGCTATGGCAATGCGCATGGTCCTTCTCCGTGGCCGAGGTGGTTCGAGGGTACGTCCGGAACCGGGGCGTCGCCTATCGGCCTTTTGGGAGGGTGCGGCTTTCCAAATCGCACGGCCTTGCCGTTTCGCATGCCTCGCCCCCCTGTAGGAGCCGATTCATCGGCGATAAGGAGCTAGCGACAATCCCACCCTGCTTAGGACTCAATGTGGCCCGCCTGCTGTTTGTGCTTCTCTGCCTTTGCGGCATTGGATTCGGCTCCCTGTGGGCAGCCGACGCCCCGCCCACCGTGCCCACCCAAGCGCTGGCGCCGGTCGTGCGCGAGATGTGCTCAAGGAAGATCGTGTTCCTCGGCGAAGATGCGAACCACGCTGGCGCGCAAACGATCGCCGTAAAAGCACAGCTTGTCGAAATACTGGTTCAGAAGTGCGGTTTTCGCGGTGTCGTGTTCGAAAGCCAGTTCTACGACATGCTCGACTTTCAGCATTCACTGGCCGACGGCGCAGCGACAGAATCCCAGCTATCGAGCGCGATCGGTGCGCTTTGGTCGCGCTATGCCGTCTTCCAGCCCTTCCAGGCATGGCTCTTCAAAGAGGCATCGGCTGGTCGTGTATGGCTTGCGGGCGTCGACCCGCAGGTCGGTGGCATCGGTGCGCGCTACTCGCCCGCCGAGTTGCCGAAAGCATTTGCAGCGGTGCTCGACGAGGGAGATCGCCGTCGCTGTCTGGAGGCCATGACGCGGCACAACCAATGGACGTACGACGACGCGCACCCCTTCGACCAGGCGGCGTTCAACACTCTGGAGGAGTGCCTTCGCAAGGTAGCCGCTGCGCCTGCACTCCAGTCGGGGCCCGCATCGTCGCGCCTCTCGGCCATGGTGTCCTCGTACCGCGCTTACCTGCAATCGATCGACCCGCATGGCGCCGATGAAGGTGCGCGTGACCGGGCGATGCATCGGAACCTCACATGGCTGGTCTCGCAGTGGCCGAGCGATACCAAGGTGGTGGTCTGGACGGCATCCGTGCATGCATCGAAGACACCGATCGATAGCGTGAGCCACGGGGCAACGTCCTTTGGCACTTATGTCCACCGAACCATGGGCAACCAGGCCTATGCGTTGGGATTCAGCGCGTTCGGCGGGAGCTACGGGACGATCGGCGGCCGTGGTCCGATCCATGAGCTGGCCCCGCCACCCTCAGGATCGCTCGAAGCKTTCGCTTTTGCGTCGCGTGCCAACCAGGACAATGCGCGTTTCCTTTCTTCTACCGCGCTGAAACAGCTGGGCAACGTCCCGGGCCGCGCCTTCGTCTACAGCAGGCTCCAGTCCCTTCCGTGGTCGGACTATCTGGACGGGATACTGGTRTTGCGGACGGAGACAGCCGCCGAGGCTTCGCCATGACCGAGCGAGTTGCTGGACGCTGCTCAAAAAGCCATCATCCCCCCAATAGCCAACGCATCCAGAATGCCAATCAGCACGACCCAACGATCCGGCAGAACACCCAAGGAAACCAACGGGCTCATGGAATGAAATACGCTGCGTGGGCCCTGCTGATTCTCCTCAGCCTCCTCACCGTCATCACCGGGCTGAAGATGCTCGGCGCCTATGCCAGGCCACACCCACCCATAGCTGTAGCGAAGCCCCGAGTGCATCGCGTCCGCACGCCGCCTCCGGATACGCTGCCGCCCATCGACCTGCCTTGGCCTGCCGGCTGGGAAGTGACCCCAGACGATGGTTCCCAGCGACCCTATTCGGAGCAGATCACCGCACGCCTGAAAAAGCACGGCAAGGTCATCGCCTCCATCGATGCGTCGATCGGATGGGTGGATCCTCCGGGCTCACTGGACGACTTCATCGACCTCTTGATCGCAGGCGATATCAGCTCGGCAAAAAAAGGCGGACAAGCTTTAGCCACGCCAGTGCCCGAACACGGCACGTGGCGAGGTCATCCCACCGTCCAGTATGAGATCGCGTACGTGTCTCATGGCGATGCCATGCGTCGTCGTCTCGTCGCGACCAAAGGCTCCGGCTCGTTACTGTGCCTGCTGACGATCAAGGCAACCGGCAAGAACTTCGAGAAGAACCTGCCGAGATTCGAACGGTTGATGGATCAGTTCCCCTGCCCTTGAGTTGGTCTGATCGTTCAGAAGCCTGAGCCTCCCGCCTCACCTCGTCCGAAATAGCCGTTGGCATACCCACAGGATCAACACGATCAGGAAGGAGAACGACACCGGGCTGACGATCATCTTGATCTCCGGAGCCAACGCCAGAAGAGCCTCGTGTTTGCGCAGCGCCTTGTAATCGACATCCATCTTCCGGACACATCGCTGCAGCCACGGCGTCCACTTTCTGATCTGTTCCGATTCGCGCTCCTCCCGCTCATCGGGAGTCAACCGGCGGCGGTCGGCCATCTTCATCAGTTCGGGGGACACCGACGAGCCGTCGTTCTTGCCGGCTTCCTTGATGAGGGCGGCGAAGGCGTCCGGGTCTTGCAACAATCCGCGGACCTTGGCTTCGGAATACATCTGGGTCAATACCAGATCTTTACCAAATGGCGTGATGGTGCAGTAATCGGTAACGCGCTCGGCGCGAAGCTCGTCCACGTTGGGCCACGGCATATGCCGCAGCCCCAGGGCGAGGATCAGTACGGTCCAGGCGAGGGAACCGATGACCCAGAGACGCCACCAACGAACAGGTCGCTTCGCTTCCATGTGCAGATCCTTCTGTTTCGTCGGGAGGCGCAATTTTTTGCGATCATATCGGCAGCGTAGAGGCCTGTCGACACCGATTCCCTGTCCCTTAGGATCTCAGCCCTTCTTTTCCCGGGCCGCCGCCCGCGCCGCACGCAACGCCGCCAGCTTCTCGCCGAGCTTCAACTCCAGCCCACGGTCCACCGGCTCGTAGAACGTCATGCCGACCAGTTCATCGGGCAGGCACTGCTGATCCAGCGCCACGCCACCTTCGGCATCGTGGTCGTACTGGTAGCCCGTGCCGTAGCCGAGGCCCTTCATCAGCTTGGTCGGTGCATTGCGCAGATGCATCGGCACGTCCAGCGTACCCATCTGTTTCACCGTGGCGCGGGCCTTGTTGAAGGCCATGTACGCCGCGTTGCTCTTCGGCGAGATCGCCAGCCAGATCGCCAACTGGGCTAGGCCGAGTTCGCCTTCGGGACTGCCCAGCCGCTCGTAGGTATCCCACGCATCGAGTGCCATGCGCCACGCACGGGGCTCGGCCAGCCCGACATCTTCGACGGCCATGCGCGTCATGCGGCGTGCGAGGTAAAGCGGATCGCAGCCGCCGTCGAGCATGCGCGTGAGCCAGTACACGGCGGCATCCGGATCGGACGAACGCACGGATTTATGCAACGCCGAGATCTGGTCGTAGAACTGCTCGCCGCTCTTGTCGAAGCGGCGCGTGCGATCGGCGAGCACCTGCTCGAGCGTGGCGTCGTCGATGTGGCCGCCCTCGGCCAGCTCGGCGGCGATTTCCAGCAGCGTGAGTGCGCGACGGACGTCGCCGTCGGCAGCGCTGGCAATCATGCGTAGCGACGCCTCTTCCACCGTGAGTTCGAGATCACCCAGGCCACGTTCGCTATCGGCAAGCGCACGACGCAACGCGGCGACAATGTCGTCCGGGCTGACCGAATCGAGCACATGCACGCGGCAGCGCGAGAGCAACGCGGAGTTGAGCTCGAACGACGGATTCTCGGTGGTCGCACCGACGAAGATGATCACGCCGCGCTCGATGTGCGGCAGGAACGCATCCTGCTGCGCCTTGTTGAAGCGATGCACCTCGTCGACGAAGAGCACGGTGCGACGTCCCTGCGCGAAGTTGCCCTCGGCTTCGGCGAGCGCCTTGCGCACGTCCGGTAGCCCGCTCATCACGGCGGAAATCGCACGGAAGTCCGCGTCGGCATACCGGGCAACCAGAAGAGCCAGCGTGGTCTTCCCGCAACCGGGCGGCCCCCACAGGATCATCGAATGCACCTTGCCGGCCTCGAGCGCACGACGCAGCGGCTTGCCCTCGCCGGCCACGCGCTGCTGCCCGACGATTTCGTCGAGGCTGCGCGGACGCATGCGCTCGGCCAGGGGCTTCAGGGCTTCGGGTTCGGCGAAAAGGCCGGGAGACTGGAAAGACATGGGACTCGGTGCCGAGGGTGAACGGGCATTATCGCGCGTTCACCGTGCACGCGCGCTCAAGGGTCCTCACGTGGCCCGGCAGGCGGCTTGCGAAGCAGGCTCAGCGCCATGCCACCCACGACCAGCACGCCCACGGCAAGCACCACCCAGAGGATCACGCGTGTCCAGTCGAAAGGCGCATCCGGCGCGGCGAGGGCGTCGTCGCCCGCCATGCGTTCGCCCGGGCCCGTGCTGGCCTCCGTCGGTCGCCAGCCTTCCGGCTGCTGCTTGCGCAGCCCGGCCAGGGCATCGGCGATGGGCCAGGCCGGCCGACTGGCCAGGCGACTTCCCGCGAGCAATCGATACGGCGCCTGCCCTTCCGGCAGGAAAACGAGGCGATCCGGCACCCATCCCAGGGCGAGCTGCGGCGGGTCGCGCAGCGGCGTGGCGGAGTGCAGGCGTAGCGCATCGCGGCGGCCGGCCGGGATCGCGAGCGTGGTACTGCCATCGCCCTGCGCCGCGGTGACGACGAGCGTGCCGAGCGACTCACTGAGGTGATCGCCCTCGAGCGACGCCGCATCCACGCGTGCGACCGCGTCGCTACCGCGCTTCAGGCGCAGCGCGTTGATCGGCAACGCGGAGGGAAGCCTGTAGTCGTAATCGACGCCCTGCCCGCTGGACGTCGAACGGGTCGGCTGCACATCGAGCCACTGGCGCACGGATTCGTCGGCGCCGAGTTTTTCTTCCACGCGACCGGCGAGGGTCGCTTTCGCGTCACCCGCCGTCGCCCAATGCACGCTGCCGCTGACGATGCGCACACGAAAGTAGCGACCCGTGGCGCCTTCGATCTTGACCGTGGAGACATCGGCGGCATTGCCGCCGCGTCCCATCGACAGGATCGTGGCCTGGCGGATCAGGCTGGTCCACGATTGCAGATCGTCGCTGACATCGATCGATACGTTGTCCAGCTGCGCATCCGCACCCTCGCTGACCTGGGTCGGCGGGAAGGTGATCTGCGTGAGGTTGATCGGCGTGCGCGCATCGATCAGCCATTCCTTCACCGGTCCCGGCCCGTTGTCGTTACCGGGCTGGATGACGATGTCGCCGTTGGTGCTGCGCTCGATACGCGGTCCGGGCGTCCCCGCCTCTGCCGGCGGTACGGCGAGCAGCGGCAAGCTCAGGGTCACCGGTCGCGACACCGATTGCAGCGGTTGGTAGAGACCCGACGGCACCTGCTGGCCCGTCGCGTCGACGACGACGACATCGGCGAGCGCCCTATCCGGCCGGGTCCAGGTGTATGCGTCTTGCGGCAGCGGCACGACATAGGCCGGCGCGCCGGGCGCCGCCTTGATGGGATACGCCTGGGCGAATTGATCCGTGGGCGCAGCGGCCCTGACGCCGCTCGCCACCAGGGCAAGGGCCAGCAGCGCGTGGCGAACGTCAGGACGCATGCGAAGACTCCGGCGGGGTTTCAGCGCTTTGCCGCGGCGGCGCGGGCGCGAGGTAACCGATGACCGTGCAGAGCAGGCCATAGGCGATGAACGAGGCGATGCCGAACAGATTGCCGAGATGCCCGCGATCGACCAACAGGAGCTTCGCCAGCACAAGCGCCATGGTCCCCGCACCGGCCATCCACAACAGGCGCTGCCCGCGCTTCGAACCCAGCACCCAGGCGACCACACCGATGATGCTCCAGACCACGGTGAGCGACAGCTCGGCGAGGCTCGAGCCCGGCATGGCGTTGTCCCACGGCACGCCGCCGAGGTGATGCACGGAGCGCAGCGTCATGCTCGTGGCGACGATGAAGAACATGACGGCGAGTACGGCGGGCCGGACGCGACGCACCTCGACCGGCACGCTCGCATCGGAGATGCCACGCGCCGTGAACAGGATCACCGCGATCAACAGCAGATCGACCGGGTTGAGGACGGGGATGAACACCAGCGGACGCGGCTCCCCCGCAGTGCCGAGGGCGATGACGCCGGCGAAGAACAGGGCCACCGCCGCGCAGCCGCCGACGGCGTTGCGAATGGCCTCCGCATAGACCGCCAGCGGCGCGGCGATGACGCGCGGACGCCACAGAACGAGTGCCGCAAGCAGCAGGGTCGGCATCGCGGCGGCCAGCACTTTCCAGCCCTGCCCCATTGTCGTGGCGAAGTCGAAAGCCAGTACGATCGCTGCTGTACCGATGGCGAGCCAACGTACCCAGGCGATCGTCGCGGCGAGCACGGCGGCGACCCGATGCGCCACGAGCGCACGCAGCGTGAACCAGCCCGTTGCCAGCATCACCACGACGCCCGCCAGCGGCCAACCGGCAAGCGGCTGGATGTTTTCATTCGCGGCGGACAACGCCACCAACATGCCGGCGAACAGGAAGAACGGCACACTGAAGGCGAGGACGACGCCCAGATCGAGCTTGCGCACGCGCTTGCAGGCTTCGGCCAGGATCCACGCCGTCACCGCGAGCACGACCAGCCAGTAACCGAAGGCCAGGGAACGATCGACCACGAACGTATCGATCTCGTTGGCGAAACTCACCAGCCACCAGGCCATCGCCCAGAGCATCAGGCCCACCCGCGCGAGGCCCGAGACACCACGCGACATGCCATGCCGGTCGAACTGCCACACGCCGATGCCGGCACCGACGACCAGCAACAAGCTGCCGATGAACACGGCATTGAGGATGGGCAGATCGTTGGCGTGATGCGTGAACAGCGTGGCGAGGGTCCACGCCGCTGCCGCCGCCAGTTGCAGGAATACACCGGCCCAGCGTGGCAGACGTCGTGCTTGACGGAAACCGAGCCAGATCAGGCCCGCACCCTCGAGCGCGAACACGCTTGCCGTGACACTCGCACTCAGCGCAAGCGGCACGGCGATCGTCGCAAAGGCCACGGCCAGCACGGCCCAGGTCTCGCGCAACAGGCCCATGTCCTCGCGCTGGCGGATAGCGAAGGCGATCGCGACATAGATCGCCGCGGCGACCAGGGCGGAGATCGCCAGCGGCATCGGCGCCCAGTCGAGCAAGGCACCTTGCAGTAGCAGGCTGGCGAGGGGACTGCCGAACATCAGGCAACCATCGAGGATCGCGCGCTCGCGCTTCGGCGAGCGCAGCACATGCAGCCAGGGCACGGCGAGGTACAGCAGGAAATGCAGGATCAGGAAGGGCTCGGTGCTGGCGAACAAGGCCGGTCGATAACTCAACACACCCCATGCCGTACCGACGCCGAAGGTCGCGATGAAGCCGAGCACGTTGAGCACGCGCCAGGCTTTTTTCCACGCGATCCCGAGGATGCCGAGATTGAGCACAGCGTAATACGAGAACAAGGCCACATGATTGCCCTGCCCCGTCGACGCGATGATCGGCGCGGCGAAACCGGCGATGAGGCCAAGCACGGCGAGCGCCAGCGCATCCTGCAACACCGCAAGCACGCCGAGGCCAGCGACAAAGACGATGAGCAAGGCGAACGTCGCCGTCGCCGGAAGGAGTCCGTACAGGCGATAGGCAGCGAACACCGTCATCACCAGCACGCCGATCGCACCGCCCTGCAACGCCAGCGCGAAAGAACGGCGCTTATCGCGCTGCAACCAGCCGAACGCCACACCGGCAATCGCGGCCAAGGCCACGAGGCTGAGGCGAACGGAAATCGGCATATGGAACAGCCCCTGGTCCGAGGCGTACTTAAGGAACGCGGCCACGCCGGCAAACAACACCAGCATGCCCACCTTCACCGGCACGTTGCCTTCGGTGATCCAGCGCTTGCCCGCCTCCACCAGCCGCTCGACCCAGGAGGGCCCAGCCGGCACCACCGACGGCGGAAAGATCGGCCGCGGCGCAGGCGCCGCGCCGCCCGAAGGTAGCGGCGGCATGGCCGGCGGCGTGGCAGAACTGTGGGAGCCGACTGTGCCGGCAGGAGGCACAGCAGGTGCCGCTCGGTAGGAGCCGACTTCGTCGGCGATAGGCGTATGAGGTCCGGACACCGCATGAGGCGCAGCCTCAGTCCCGGACGCAGGCCACTCAGCCCGTTCATCCAGGAACGTCTCGGACGAAACCCCCTGCTCTGTGGGGGAGCCGGCTTTGCCAGCGATCGTCCCCAGCGTCGCCAGCCGCCTGCGAACCTCGTCGAGGTCCCGCTTCAGCCCCGACATCCGTCCCCAGACCAGCCCGATCGCCGACCCACCGACCGCGCCCTCCCAGCCCTGGGTAACCAATGCCCCGACGATCGCGCCAATGATGGCCCAGACCACAATCATGCCTTCCCCACTCCCCACCATCCTGTGTGCGGCGAGTCTGGCATGAAATTGCGAACCGGGAGGAGCCGGCCCCACGAGATCGGCACTTGTAGGAGCCGATTCATCGGCGATCCCGCGGCAGCGGGCAAGGTTACGGCGAGCACCCTATCGCCGATGAATCGGCTCCTACCGTGCCGAAAACGGCTCCGACTCCGTGCGGCTCGTCATTGGACCAATCTATCGATAATGTCGCGTGAGGATGCCAATGGCGATGATCAACCCGAAGAACGTCGGGATCATCAACAGCAACCAGAACACTTCCTTGGACGCTTCTGGCTCGGTCTGCCCCGTTTCCTTCCAGCGAGCCAACCAGGTCATTTGACTCTGGAGGTAGAGCATCTGGAAAAAGAAAAGCGTGAGACCTCCGATCTTCAACGCGATGCCTCGCCGGGCCGCATCTTCACGCATCGACCTCGCCATGGAGAAATAGGCAGCGATCTGCACGGCAAAGGCGGTAAGCGATAGCAGCAGCGCATAACTTATCGAGCGCGACATCACGCTCGCGACAAGGCTACCGAGCGCGCCGATGAGCATGCTCGCCACGAACATTTCCGTTGCGCGATTCGACGGGTCGATCCTCTTGACCCAGATCGATTGCACGAACATCCACACCCACGGAAAGATACCGAAGGTAAAGAAGGCCAACAGCACGATCAAAAACCAATGGAGCGACGGCGGAGGTGGAAGTGTCTGCCGGGCGGCCATCGACGCTGCGCCTGGCAGCGGTGGCGGAGAGCCCTCAAAGACGGGGTCTACAGCGAAAAACGCTGATAGCGGCTCCCACGCCGCCATACCTTCGCGCCATGCAAGCGTATCGCTGGTCAGTTGCCCAGTGCGGAGCCACTGGCGAATGATCGCTTCGGTATACCGAATTTTTGGCCATCTCGGCCGAGCCAGATCGCGTCGTCGTCAGTCATGGTGTCCCTTCCTTCCCCAGGATCTAATGTCCCGTTGGAAGGGGGGCCGAGTCAATCAGGTCACGCTCGATAGCGTAGGTCGTGCCGGTGCTCAGGGTGTACAACCCGTCGATTCGARCCCGAACGACCTCAGGCAAGACGATGGGAATCGCGTGGGCAAACAGCACGTCGAGTCTAAGATCGAGCGCGTCAAACAAACTGGCAATGTCGGACTCTAGCTTCGGATCCTGTCCATCAGCGCGCCAATAACGTTTCACGGCAAGAGCGATCTGCTCAATGGTCGACCCCACCGCGTCCCTGGCAGCCGTGAGTGCAGCCTGTGCACTCGTTTCTCGGGAAGTTCGTTTCGCAACGAGATAACTGACCAGCGTACTCACACCCACGGAAATAAGCGCGCTCGTGCCTTGATCGATATATCCGTCAGTCATCGGCTAGTTACTCCCGCCCGGCAGTTACCAACGCTTCGTCGATGACCGACTGGGCAACCCGGCGATATCTCTGAGCGGCACGGGATTCTGCGATCAGGCGGAGGTGCTTTGCCAGAAACTCCTTGGTGTAGCCGTGGGCGCAAACGAGGCCTCCGAAAGCTTCTTCCAGGAACGAAGATCCGTAGCCTTCGGCATCGTCGAAGACCACATCGACAACATCCTCTTTTTCAAGCGCGGGAACCAGCCATTCCTCACGAAACCGTTCGCCGCTGAACTCGCCATCCGCTAGATGGCGGCCACTGGGGACGTCGGAAAAGTCTTGGGCAATTCGGATGATTTTAGTCATTGCGAGTTCTCTGCAGGCCGACCATGGCAGCACTGAAGGCTACAACGGCGCGGCAGCTTTTTCCCGACTTGCCCCTCGTAAACCACCGTGGGCGCTTCATGGCGCGGCATGTCGGGAATTAGCCGCAAGATGCCCAGGCACCACCGTCGGAATCGTCTGAACTTATTCTCAGCGGATCCCGCGGCAGCGGGCCCGGTTACGGCAAGCACCCTTTCGCCGATGAATCGGCTCCTACAAGAGCATCGCCGATGAATCGGCTCCCACAATGAAACATGAGCCGGCGGAGCCGGCTACCCGGTTCACAACCGGCTATCCGCTTACTTGACGGGCTGGGTCTGCAGCACCGGCGCGTCGCCGATCACATCGGTGCCCTGCGGCGGGACGAAGTCGAACGTGCCCGAGGCGACGGGGCCGTTCTTCACCCAGCCGGCGAACTGGATCTTCGTCGTGTTGCCGAGCTGATCCTTGAAGACCATTTGTGCGAGGCCGCCTGCGTCGAAGCCGAGGTCGGCGAAGTCGAACTGCGGGTCCTTGCCGGTGGACTGCAGGCGCAACCAGACCAGGCCGTCGTGTTCGCCCTTTTCGGTGACCTTGAAGTCCTTGTCCATCTGCGACAGGTCGGTCAGCACGGTCAAAGGACTCTGCGCTTCCTCGCTGCTCTGCTTGCGCACCGTGACCTGCTCGAGGTCCGGGTCGTACAGCCAGACGCGGCTGCCGTCGGCGACGATGGTCTGCTTGTACGGCGCGAGGGTCTCCCAGCGGAACTGACGCGGTGCCTCCAGCGCCATGGTGCCGGTGGTGGTCTTGCCGGCGTCGCCGTTCGCGTTGATCAGCGTCTGGCTGAAGCGCCCCGTCACCGAGTGCAGGCCCTTGGAGAAGGCATCCAGTCGCTCGCGTGCCGGACCGGCGGCGGCGAAGGTCGGCAGGCTGAGGAGGGACAGGGTCGCGGCGAGCAGGAAGCGTTTCATGGGGTGAATTCCGTTAGGTTCAGCGCGATTGTCAGCGATCGGTTTCGAACAGCGACTTAAGCATGTCGATGGCTTCGGTCGGGCTGATCTCGCCCGCTTCCATCTTCTCGCTGATATCGGCGATGGCCTTGCCGTCACGATGCCAGAACGGCGCGGCACGCGTGGCGTGGTGGACCGGCCGGGCTTCCTGGCCGAGCACGACGATCTCGGCGATGGCTTCCTGTTCGGCGAAGATCACTTCGAGCGCATCGTCGACGCCGGCGGTATGGCCGGTCGGGTAATCGCGGGTGACGAAGCAGGCGCGGCCGTCGTCGGCGCGCAGCTCCAGTCCCGGAATGGAGGGATTGAGCTCGAAAATGCTCTCGACCTCGTCCAGTACTTCGGACGTGGGTGCGAGATCACCGGTGACGAGCAAGCCCCAGGGGCGCTGGCGGAGCGCGCCTGGCTTCATGTCGTTCATGGGGAATCAGTCCTTCGGGGGCGGCGGCGCGAGCACTTCGCGGTTGCCGTTGTGCTGCGGCGCGCTGACGATGCCGTCCTGCTCCATCTGTTCGACGAGGCGGGCGGCGCGGTTGTAGCCGATGCGCAGGTGACGCTGCACGCCGGAGATGGACGCGCGACGCGTCTCGGTAACCACACGCACGGCGCGGTCGTAGAGTGCGTTGTCGCTGTCGCTATCGCCTTCGGCATCCTGCGGCAGGCCGGCGTCGTTGATGATCTTGCCGTCCGACGTGGACTGGATTTCTTCGAGCACGCCGGTGATGTAGTTCGGCGCACCCTGCGCACGCAGCCACTCCACTACGTTATGCACCTCGTGATCATCCACGAACGCACCATGCACGCGCTCGGGCGTGGCCGTGCCCGGCGGCAGGTAGAGCATGTCGCCGTGGCCGAGCAGCGCTTCCGCGCCGGACTGATCGAGAATGGTGCGCGAGTCGATCTTCGACGACACCTGKAACGCGATACGCGTCGGGATGTTCGCCTTGATCAGGCCGGTGATCACGTCCACCGATGGACGCTGCGTCGCGAGGATCAGATGCACACCGGCGGCACGCGCCTTCTGCGCCAGACGTGCGATGAGTTCTTCGACCTTCTTGCCGACGATCATCATCATGTCGGCGAATTCGTCGATGATGATGACGATGTGCGGCAGCGGCTCGAGCGGCTCGGCGACCATGCCCGGCATGTCCGGGTTGGCGCGGAACAGCGGATCGAGCAAGGGCTGGCCGCTGCTCTCGGCGTCCTTCACCTTCTTGTTGAAGCCACCGAGGTTACGCACGCCGACCGCGGCCATGAGCTTGTAGCGACGCTCCATCTCGGCCACACACCAGCGCAGGGCGTTGGCGGCTTCCTTCATGTCGGTGACGACCGGCGCCAGCAGGTGCGGAATGCCCTCGTAGACCGAGAGCTCCAGCATCTTCGGGTCGATCATGATCATGCGCACGTCTTTCGGGCTGGCCTTGTACAGCAGGCTCAGCACCATGGCGTTCACCGCCACGGACTTACCCGAACCGGTGGTACCGGCGACGAGCAGATGCGGCATCTTGGCCAGGTCGGTGACGACGGCCTTGCCGCCGATGTCCTTGCCCAGCGCCAGCGCCAGCGGCGACTTCATCTGGTCGTACTTTTCCGAACGCAGGATTTCGGAGAGGTAGACGATCTGTTTCTTGGTGTTGGGGATTTCCAGGCCGATGACGTTCTTGCCGGGAATCACGTCCACCACGCGCACGCTGACCACGGAGAGGCCGCGCGCGATGTCCTTGTCGAGGCTGGAGACCTGGCTGCCGCGTACACCGGCGGCGGGCTCCAGTTCGAAGCGGGTAATGACCGGACCCGGATAGACGCCCATGACGCGGGCTTCGATGCGGAAATCCTTGAGCTTGAGCTCCACCTGGCGCGAGAGCACTTCGAGGGTTTCCTCGGAGTAGCCCGGGCCTTGCGGCGGTGCTTCGTCGAGCAGCGACAGCGGCGGGACTTCGCCGTTCATCGATGCACCGGTAAACAGGGGAATCTGGTTCTCGCGGGACGCACGATCGCTCTTGACCACCATCGGGACCGGGGTCTCGATGCGCACGGGCTCGCGTTTGGCCTGCTTGATCGCCTCGGCCTTCTTGACCACTTCACGCTCGGCGCGTGCGTTGCGTGCGGCCATCACTTCCGGCGCGCGACGCACCTTGCCGCCGAACCAGCCGCCCAGGCGCACGACGCCCTGCCCCGTCAGATCCATGAGCTTGAACCAGGACAGACCCGTAGCGAGGGTGACGGCGATCAGGAAGACGGCGAGCAGGAGCAGCGGTGCGCCCTTGTCGCCAAGCGCGCTGTGCAGGCCGCGACCGACCCACTTGCCGACGATGCCGCCCGGGCCTTCCGGCAGCACGGGCGAATCGACGTTCAGATACACCAGCGCGGGGCCGGTGATGAAGAAAAACACAAACCCGATGAGACGCAGGGAGGGCTCCCACGGCGCGACGAGACGTTCGCCGCGCGCGCGGAGCACCTGCACGCCCAAAGCCAGCAGGAGCAGCGGAAAGCAGTAAGAAACCAGGCCGAAGATGTACCTGAGCAGGTTGGCGATGTTCGCCCCGATCGAGCCACCGAAGTTGGTGGCCCGCTCGGCGATGCCCATGTGACCCCAGCTCGGGTCCTGATCGTTGTAGCTGAGCAGGCAGACGAGCAGGTACAGGGCAAGCGGCAACAGCAGCAACGCCCCGGCTTCACGCAGGCGGCGCTTGAGCTCGTCGCTCAAGCCCTCGCGCTGCTGGGCCTTGACCTGGCTCCGTGCCTGTTTCTTTACGACTTTCGCGCTGCGCGCCACTTAGCAGAGGACCTCGAATCGGGTTTTCGGCATCATGCCATGCCCTGAAGGGCCGGGTGCACGACCTTGCCGGCCTCGATGTTGATACCGCCAGCCAGTGCCGCGTGGTCGCGCCACTCGTTACCGGCGGCCAGGCGCTGCACGTACGGCAAGATGGCGGCCGAGATGGCGGTGGACGAGGTCTGCGGGACGGCGCCCGGCATGTTGGTCACGCAGAAATGCGTCACGCCGTGGACGTCGTAGGTCGGCTCCTTCCAGGTGGTCGGACGCGAGGTCTCGAAGCAGCCGCCCTGGTCGATCGAGATGTCGACGAGCACCGAGCCCTTCTCCATCGTCTTGACCATGGCTTCGGTGACGACGCGCGGGGCCTTGGCGGACGGGATCAGCACGGCACCGACGACGATGTCGGCGTTGCGGACTTCTTCGGCGACCGACGACTCGTAGGCGTACAGCGCGRTGACGTTCGGGCCCATCGCCATCATTTCGGCGAGGCGGTCCTGGCGCTTGTCGAAGACGACGACGTTGGCACCGGCCGAGGCGGCCAGGGCAGCGGCGTTACCACCGGCAGCGCCGGCGCCGAGGACGACGACCTTGCCACGCGGGGTGGAGGCCATGCCGCCGAGCAGCTTGCCCTTGCCACCGTTGGGCTGGTGCAGGAGGGTCGTGCCGATCTGGGTGGCGATGCGGCCGGCGATCACGGACATCGGCAGCAGCAGCGGCAGCACGCCGTTCTCGTCGACGGACTCGAAGGCGATACCGGTCAGGCCGATGTCCAGCAGGCTCTTGGTCAGCGCCGGCTCGGCGGCCAGGTGCAGGTAGCAGAACAGCAGGTGGTGCTTCTTGAGCAACTTGAGATCGCCCTCGATCGGCTCCTTGACCTTGACGATCAGCTCACCCTTTTCGTACAGGGCGGCGGCGTCGGGCACCACGTTGACACCCAGCAGCGAATAGTCGGCGTCCGAGTAGCCGCTCTTGGTGCCGGCGCCGGACTGGATGAAGACCTCATGGCCACGGCGGACCAGATCGGCCGCAGCGGCCGGGATGAGGGCCACGCGGCCTTCGAGGGTCTTGGTTTCGGAGGGGATACCAATGCGCATCTTTTGGAGGATCCTGAATGAGATAAAAGCCGCCCCGTGGGGACAAGGCGAGAGCCGTCATTGCATTGAGTCTTGAATCGCACCCCGGTCTTCCCCATTCTTCCGGGTCGACACACCTCGCAAACCCTCGACACGGCTTTAGCATCCTGCCGCAAGGGGCTAGCGGTACGACCGAAACACGCCGCAGTAAACCTCAAGGATTATACATGAGCACCCCCAAGCACAGCCGCCTGCTGATCCTCGGCTCCGGTCCTGCCGGATACACGGCCGCCGTCTACGCGGCGCGCGCCAATCTCAAGCCGACCATGATCACCGGCCTGGCGCAGGGTGGCCAGCTGATGACCACCACCGAGGTGGACAACTGGCCGGGTGACGAGAAGGGTGTTCAGGGTCCTGAACTCATGCGGCGCATGGCCGAGCACGCCGAGCGCTTCGAAACCGAGATGGTGTTCGACCATATCCACAGCGTGGACCTGGGCAACCGTCCGTTCCGCCTGAAGGGTGACAGCGGCGAGTACACCGCCGACGCCCTGATCATCACCACCGGCGCCACCGCCAAGTACCTGGGCATCGCCTCGGAAGAGAAGTTCAAGGGCCGCGGCGTCTCCGCCTGCGCCACCTGCGACGGCTTCTTCTTCCGCGAGCAGGACGTAGTCGTGGTCGGCGGCGGCAACACCGCCGTGGAAGAGGCGCTGTACCTGGCCAACATCGCCCGCAAGGTCTACCTGGTCCACCGCCGCGACAAGTTCCGCGCGGAAAAGATCATGCAGGACAAGGTGTTCGAGAAGGTTGCTGCCGGCAAGATCGAGCTGCTCTGGAACCATCAGGTCGACGAAGTGCTGGGCGACGACTCCGGCGTGACCGGCGTCCGCGTCAAGGACGTCAACTCCGGCGTGAAGCGCGACCTCGATGCCCAGGGCTTCTTCGTGGCGATCGGCCACACCCCGGCCACCGGCATCTTCGAAGGCCAGCTCGAGATGAAGGACGGCTACATCCAGATCCAGTCCGGCCTGCACGGCGGCGCCACGGCTACCTCGGTGCCGGGCGTGTTCGCCGCGGGCGATGTCGCCGACCACGTCTATCGCCAGGCGGTCACCTCGGCGGGCTTCGGCTGCATGGCGGCGCTCGATGCCGAGCGCTGGCTGGACCAGCAGCACATGCTGACCTGACCGGAACCGGCCCCGCGCCTTGCGCGCGGGGCAACCGCCGATGACCGGCATCCGTTTTCTCGACAGCCTCGGCGGCATTCCGGCCGCCGACTGGGACGCGCTTGTGCCCGACGGCAACCCCTTCGTCTCGCACGCGTTCCTCAGCGGCATGGAAGCGAAGGGCTGCCTGCGCGAAGACTACGGCTGGAAGCCGTACCACCTGGGCATCTTCGACAGCCACGACCGACTGGTCGCTGCCTCGCCCACCTACCTCAAGGGCAACTCGCACGGCGAGTTCGTCTTCGACTGGAGCTGGGCCTCGGCATGGGAACGCGCCGGCGGGGATTACTACCCGAAGATGCTGGTCGCCTCGCCCTACTCGCCCGTCCCCGGCCCCCGGTTGCTGGTGCGTGACGGCCTCGAGGCGGACATCCTGCGCAACCGGCTCACGGYCGCGCTGGTGGACGAAGCGGATCGTCTCGGCCTGTCTTCGATCCACGCCAACTTCCTCGCCGACGCCGATCTGGACGCTTTTGACGATCGCTGGCTGGTCCGCGGCGACTACCAGTTCCATTGGCATAACCAGGGCTACGCCGATTTCGACGGCTTCCTGGCCTCGCTCAAGGCGAAGAAGCGGAAGAACATCCGCCAGGAACGCGCGTATGCCGAGGCCTCCGGCCTGCGCCTGAGCATGCGCGGCGGCGACGAACTCTCCGACGACGAGTGGCGGCAGATCCACGCGCTCTACGAACTCACCTTCGACCTGAAGGGCAACCACGCCGCCCTGACCTCGCGCTTCTTCCAGTACCTCGGCCGCACCCTCGGCCCGAAGGTGCAGGTGGCGATGGCGCGCGACGGCCAGGAAATCGTCGCGATGGCGCTTTTCCTGCGCGGCGGCGATGCGCTGTACGGACGCTACTGGGGCGCCAGCGTGGAAGTGTCCGGACTGCACTTCGAGCTCTGCTATTACCGCGGCATCGACTATGCGATCCGCGAAGGCATCGCCCGTTTCGAACCCGGCGCGCAGGGCGAACACAAGCTGGCCCGCGGCTTCCTGCCGACGCTGACTCACTCGCGGCATTACATCGCCCACGAAGGTTTCCGTCAGGCCGTGGCCGGCGCGCTCGAGCAGGAAGCGCTGCATCGCGAGGCGTACCGCGACGAGCTGCTCGCCCACTCGCCGTACGCGGACCGATGATCCGCCTGCCGCAACTGAACCCCCTGCGCCCCGGACTGTTTCCCGATCCGGAGGACGCGCTCATCGAACCCAATGGCCTGCTCGCCTGGGGCGGTGACCTCTCGGCCGAGCGATTGATCGCGGCGTATGCGCAGGGCGTGTTCCCCTGGTTTAACGAAGACGAGCCGATCCTCTGGTGGTCGCCCGACCCGCGCTGCGTGTTTCGCACCGACGCGGTCCATATCAGTCGCAGCCTGCGCAAGCAGCTGTCGAAGTCCAACTGGCGCCTTACGGCGGATACCTCGTTCACCCGCGTCATGCGCGCCTGCGCGGCGCCGCGTGGCGGCGCGGTCGGCACGTGGATCGGCGACGACATGATCGCCGCTTACGAAGAGCTGCATCGCCAAGGCCACGCACACAGCGTCGAGGTCTGGGATCGCGGCTCGCTGGTCGGGGGCATTTACGGTGTCGCCGTCGGTCGGCTGTTCTGCGGCGAGTCGATGTTCTCGGCGCGCACCGGCGGCTCGAAGGTCGCCTTGGCCGGCCTGTGCCAGTTCCTCCATCGCTGGGGCTTCCCCTTCCTCGACGCCCAGGTGACCAACGACCACCTGCTGTCGATGGGCGCCGTGGAGATCCCGCGGCGTCAGTTCGTCGCGCAGGCGAAACGCCTGGCGGCGATGCCGGGGCTGGTTGGTTCGTGGATGCAGCACCCGATCAGCCTGCCGTAGCTGTCATCTGGCGGCCGCTGCCGCGGCCATCGCCGATAAATCGGCTCCTACCGAGCAGAACACCAGATCGCAACACCCCGCTCGGATCGCAGCACCCCGCTAGGTAGGAGCCGATTCATCGGCGATGCTCTTCTTACCGATCGCCGACGGTTTTCCTACCGGCCGCGATGCCCGCTCATCTCCGCGCCAGCATTCTTCGGCAGCAGCAAACACACCGGCGCGGCGATCAGCGAGACGAACGTCACCACCAGGAAGGCCACACTAAAATCAGGCAACTGCGCATGCGCGTGCCCGTTCCAGGTCACCGACACGTGCAGGGCCGCGGCGGCGACGCAGATGCCCAGCGACAGCATCAGCTGCTGGAAGGTCGTGTAGAAGCTGGTCGCGCTGGAGAAGCGCTCACTGGGTACATCCGCGTAGGCGACCGTGTTGTACGCACTGAATTGCAGCGACTGGAAGAAGCCGCTCAGCAGCAGGATCGTGTAGATCGTCCACAACGGCCAGTCAGGCCGGAAAGCAGCGCACAACGCGACGCAGACCATCGACAACACGCCGTTCCAGACCAGGGTCGCACGGAAGCCCCACATGCGCAGCACAGGGGCGGCCGTCGCCTTCATCAACATCGCGCCAAGCGCCGAGACGAAGGTCACCACGCCGCTGTGCGCCGCGGAAAAACCGAAGCCCAGCTGCATCATCAGCGGCAAAAGAAAGGGAACCGAACCCGCGGTAATGCGCGTCAGCGAGCCGGCGATCACCGAGAGACGAAACGTGGGAAAACGCATCAGCGACAGGTCGAGGATGGGGTTGGCCACGCGCTTCGAATGCCAGACGTACACGGCGCCGACGATGAGGCCGCCCACGATCAGCCCGGCGGAACCCAGGCCCGACGTACCGCCGCGACTGGCCAGTTCCAGCCCGAACACCAGGCATGACAGCGAGATGCCCGAGAGCACGAAGCCCACGCGATCGAAGCGCTGCCGCTCCGCAATGCGCACGTCGGGCACGTACTTCGTGGCCAGCCACATGCCGGCGATGCCGATCGGCACGTTGATGTAGAAGATCCAGCGCCACGACACCCAGGTGACGATGAAGCCACCCAGCGGCGGTCCGATCACCGGGCCGATCAGCGCCGGCACCAGAAGCCAGGACATGGCGCTGACCAGCTCGGACTTCGGCACCGACCGCAGCAGCACCAGGCGCCCGACCGGCACCATCATCGCCCCGCCCATGCCTTGCAGCAGACGCGACAGCACCAGCAGAGGCAAGCTGCCCGAGACACCGCAGAGGATCGAGCCGAGGGTGAAGATGGCGATGGCCGCGCGAAAGACGTTGCGCGAGCCGTAGCGATCGGCGATGGCACCGCTGGCGGGAATGAACACCGCGAGGCTGAGCATGTACGAGGTAAGCGCCACGCTCATGTGCAGCGGCGACACGTCGAACGATTCCGCCATGGATGGCAACGCCGTGGCCAGGATGGTGCCGTCCAGCTGCTCCATGAACATCGCACTCGCGATGATCAGGGCTACGGTGCGGAAGCCAGGGGCGGGAGTCATCCGGGAAGGGTTGGCGGGGGAGCGCATAGTCTGCGCCCGCAAGGGTCAAAGGTCGAGTGAACGTAAACTTAGAAAGCGCCGCTCGTCGCCACTGAAGGGGTCGATGAAGGCGAGCTCGCGCGCGAGAAGCTGCATCGGTTCGCTGAAATCCGCCGTCTCCTCACGCAGCGCCGGATACATCGGATCGCCCAGGATGGGCGCACCCAGCCCCGTCATATGCACGCGTAATTGGTGCTTGCGCCCCGTGACGGGCTCCAGCCGGTAGCGCCACGCGTGCTCGCCGCGCTCGATCACGTCGACGTGGGTCGTCGCGTTAGCCGGGCCGTCCACTTCATGGGTTCGAAAGAACGGCTCGCCACGCTCGATGCGGCTGCATCGGGACAGCGGAAACGTCAGTCCGGGCAACGGTGGCGCCAGCGCTTCGTAGGTCTTGGCGATGGCGCGCTCGCGGAACAGACGCGTGTACGCATCGCGACTGGACGGCCGTGCCGAGAAGACGACCAGGCCAGCGGTACCGCGGTCCAGCCGGTGCAGCGCGACCAGATCCGGATTGCCGAGGCGACGCACCAGGCGCACCGACAACGTCTCCTCCACGTAACGCCCGGCCGGCATGACCGGCAGGAAGTGCGGTTTGTCCGCCACCACGAGGTCGTCGTCCTGGTAGACGATCGTTTCCTCGAACGGGATGGGCGGCTCGGCCGGCACCTCGCGCCGGTAGGTCACGATGTCGCCGGGGCGGTAGGGCGTGAGGTGATCCACGCCGTGACCGTTCGCCTGGACGAGCCCGCGCTCCATGCGGTCTTCCCAGGCCTCGCGGCTGACCGCCGGGAAGCGCTCGCAGAGGAAATCGAGCACGCTTGGCCAGGCACCGGGCGGCAAGGCGATCCTGCTGAGTGGCATGTGGTCCATGGCGCCATCCTAACCGGGCCACGCCAGGCCGCGAAGCCACTCGTCAGCGCATGGGCCGCCAAGTGTTTCCCACCCGGTCGCGGCATATACTGGCGGGGTCCCCACATCGAGACACCCGCGTGATCGGCCGGTTCTTCAGGAAGTTGTTCGGCGGCGGCGACGCGCCTTCCGCCCCATCCTTCGTGCCCGCGCACACCGTCGTGACCCACACGCCGGTGGTCATCGACGTGCCCGCCGTGGACGCACCGGTCAGCGCACTGGCGGCCGAAGAAATCGAAGACCGTTTCTATCGCCTCGTGCTCGGTCTCGCGCCATCGGACGATGCGGCTTTCTCGCCGGCCGAACAGGGCGTGCTGCGTCGCGTGCGCGACGCCTTCGGTGGCGAGCGCTTCGATGTCGGCTCCCTGCCCCGCCTGCCATCGGTGGTGCCGCAGCTCATGCGCTCGCTGCGCAACGACGATGCCGACAGCCGCGCGCTGGCCGAGCTGATCGCCCGCGACACCGTACTGGTGGGTGAGATCGTGCGGGTGGCGAACAGCGCCTTCTTCAAGACCTCGCGACCGGTGGCCGGCCTGGCGCAGGCGATCACCCTGCTCGGCCAGGACGGTTTGCGCCGCGTGGTTATGCAGCTGGTGATGCGCCCGATCCTGCGCACCAACATGGGCGGCGCCAGCCACCACGCCGGGGAGCGGTTGTGGGAGCACGCCGAACGCTGCGCCCGCGCATGCATCTACCTGGGCCGCGATGTCTGCGACCCGTTCGAAGCCTTTCTTGCCGGCCTGATCAGCCAGACCGGAGCGCAGACGATCCTGCTCGAGCTCGAGGAACAGAACGACACCCGCGCCAAGGCCTTCAGCCGTCCGCTCGTCGCCGCCCTGGCCCAGCAGATCGAGCGGCTGTCACTGCACGCGGCACGCCACTGGGCGTTTCCCTCGCGCGTGGTGCAGGCACTGGCCGAGCGTGCCGATCCCGCCGACGCCGGCGCACGCACGCCGCTGGGACGCGCCCTGCTCGCCGCCAGCCGCATCGCGATGCTGGACGTATTGATCGAACAAGGCCTGGCCGATCCGGACTCCGCGCTCTTGGCGAGCCCCGGCCAGACCTTCACCCAGGCCCAGCTGATCGCCTGCCGCGACGCCCTGCGCACCGCCACCCCTGTGGGAGCCGATTCATCGGCGATAGGGTGCTAGCGACACCCTAGCCATCCTCAGCGACGCACCCCAGTAGCCACCACATCAGCCCACAACTGGTCCGCCAACTGCGTCGACGCTCCCGTAATCAGCGTTGGCACGATCGCATCCAGCCGCGGCGGATCCGACTCCACCGGCGCGGTCTGGCTGACGTGATAGATCTTCGAAACCACGACCCCACGGGCAACGATGCGGCAATTCACCGTCAGGTCCATCGTCACGACCGAGGTCTGACCCTCTGGCGTATGCACGGCGGTCGCCTGTTGCAGACCACGACAGCCGATGATCAGGTCGGTGAAGTACTTCGGCTGCAACGAGCTGCGCAGCACGGCTTCGACCGCCGACGGAATATTCGGCGACACCTCGACCTTGGACGGGCCCGACAGGCCGCCAACGGCCACCACGTGGTCGCCCTTGTTTTCCAGCGTCAGCCACGGCGAGGCCGGGCTGGCCGCCACGGTGCGGCTCATGTCGCTTTCGATCAGGTTCTTGCCACCACAGGCGGACAGCATCGTCGTCACGGCGACAGCCATCGCGCCTTTCACTACTGCGTACTTCATCACGTGCTCAAACCCCTGTAATCCCCCAAGACATTCCTCCCAATTTAGCGGTTGGTCGCCCCAGCGGCAATCGCTCACGAATGTGAAGACGCCTCCGGCGACGGCTAAAGCCCCATTCCGTGACGCCGATAACCTTTTCGACGAGGCCGCGCGAGCGGTTATGATGCCGATCCGATTTCCGGCAGGACTTACCCAACGATGTTTTCCGCTCGACAGCCTTCCGCTGGTGGCACAGACGCCCTTGCGCGCCTGACCTGGCAAGACTTCGAGCACCTGCTTGCCGAGCACTACCGTGCGCAGGGCTACCGGGTGGAGCACCACGCACCGGCCACCTCGCTCAAGGCCCTGTCCGCCGGTGTCGACCTGCGCCTGACCCGCGGCACCGAATCGGTGATCCTGCAGTGCAAGCACTGGGATGCCCTCGAGGTCGAAGTCCAGGAAGTCAACGAACTGCTCAGCGTGATGCTCAACGAGGCAGCGACCAAGGGCATCCTCGTCACCCGCGGACGCTTCAGCAGCGAGGCGATCAACATCCAGCGTCGCCAGCCGCGCCTGCAGCTGATGGACGGCGAGGTCTTGCGCGTGCTGCTCAAGCTTCCCGATCACCTCGACACGGCCGTACCGGGCAGCGCAGCGGCTGCACCGGCCTCCAGGAAGGGCACGAAGACAGCACGTCGCCGTGGCACCTCCTCGCACGGATCGCGCCTGTTACCGGCGCTGCTGGTCCTGGGCATCGGCGTGCTGCTCGGCCTGTTCGCCTGGAAAGTCATGTCGCGCCGCGACGCCGTGGCAGACGCTTTGCCCCCTGCGGCGGCTTCCACGCCGGCACCGGCACGCGCACCGATTCCCGACCTGCCGCCCGCTCCACCGCCGTCGCCCAACGACACCTCGGGCTTCGTGGCCACACAGACCTCGTCCTCGCTGCCCCCGCCGCCGACGCGCGAACTGCTGGAACGCCAGCGCGTCCTCGAACAGTCCGAGCGCGAACGCGCCTCGCAGCGCAAGAACGAGGACGGCCTGAAAGTCCTCGAGAAGAATACGCGCGAGCTTGGTTCGCACGACTGACAGGCCATCGCCATGTGATTTCGGCAGGCGCCCTGCAAGTGCTTCTACTACCAGGCAGCATGCCAGTGCCAGCTGCGTAACCACCTGCTTTTACTTAGAAAATCCTCACATACAGGTAACAAGGCCCGGCCTAGCGTAGGTAACTTCATGGGTTCGGGCGTGAAAGATCGACGGCTCGATTACAGGAAATATCGTCAAGCGTCCAAGGAGGACCACCATGTCGACATCACTCGCAAGCTGTCCGGCTTGCGGATCCCCTTTCACCCTCGTCCTTGTCGCCTTGCTGTTCGGCATGACCCTTTTTGCGTCTGCTCCGTCGAGAGCGCATGACAATGACGAATCCGTCGCCTGTATCGTGGGCATGCACAATGCGACATGGTCGCCGGGTGTAACCAATTCTGTCGCTCTTCACACCGTAACGGCGGACACCTCCTGGACCTGCCAACGGAAAGGCGTGCCATCGAGCGAGGTCACCACCAGCGCAACGTCCCACGCGACATTCTCGACCTCGTTCTCCTGCGACGGCATTTTCTCGACGCAACCGACAACCTGGACCATTGCATGGTCGGACGACCGTTGGCCCCAGACCAGCACGTTCGTATTCGTTGCCAAGGCCGCGCCGTCCAACGGGAACATGATCGTTTCCGCTGACGGCAAGATCACGGGTGGGCGGTACAAAGGCCAGGATGCGATGGCGCAATTCACGCTGTCCAACCTCGCAGCCACGCTCAGCAACCAGTGTGCGACGCCCACGGGCATCACGAGCGTCAGTGGCAACGCTTCCCTCCTGATCTCCCGGTAATGCGCTGACTTTCTTTCCGGCCCAGCTCCGCGCACCAGGCACATCCACACACGGAAGTGGAAGAGTTCAACAAGGACGTACGACTATGCCCACGCTTTGCCGCCCCGCGGTCGCCGTACCCGAGCACGTCATCACGCTGGACGACACACTGCATCTCGCGCGCCGGTTGCATGCGCGGCACGAGCAGTTGTCTCTGATACTGCGTCTGATCAGGAACACACAGGTCGCTAAACGCCACCTCGTCCAGCCTGTCGAGGCTACCCTGAGACATCCCGGTTTCGAGCGACGCAATGCTATCTATGTGAGGGAAGCCAAGGCCCGCGTGCCGGACGTGGTCAGTCGTGCACTGGCGCATGCCGCCCTGAGTGCCGACCGAATCGATGCGATTGTGTTCGTCTCCTGCACCGGCTTCACCATGCCCTCGCTGATCCCATGGATGATCAACGAAATCGGTTTTCGCAACGATACGCGTCAGCTGCCCATCGCACAGATGGGCTGTGCCGCCGGCGGAGCCGCCATCA
Source organism: Luteibacter sp. P1_D3 (assembly GCF_056406135.1). Classification (NCBI taxonomy): domain Bacteria; kingdom Pseudomonadati; phylum Pseudomonadota; class Gammaproteobacteria; order Lysobacterales; family Rhodanobacteraceae; genus Luteibacter; species Luteibacter sp. P1_D3. Next base: position 55,047 of record NZ_JBFUAT010000016.1, read on the forward strand.
ACCGGGCTTATGATTTTTGCCTTGCCTACCCCGGCGCGAATGTCCTGGTCGTAGCATGCGAATTCTGCTCGTTGTGTTATCAACCCGCGGACACGGAGGTGGGCAATCTTCTTTCGAATGGATTGTTCGGCGATGCCGTCGCCGCTGCCGTCGTTCGTGGCGAGGGCGGCACGGGCGTCCGGCTCGCCGGAAACGGCTCGCGATTGGTGCCCGGAACGGAAGACTGGATTTCGTACGCGGTAAAAGCCACGGGATTTCACTTCCACCTGGATCGTCGGGTGCCAGGCACCATGGAACAGCTCGCACCCGAGCTCCGCTCGGTGGCGGCCGATGCCGGATGGAACGCGAGCGCATTGGACTTCTACATCATCCACGCCGGCGGCCCTCGCATCCTGGACGATCTTTCGCGCTTCCTCGGTGTCGCCCCTCACCTGTTCCAGCACAGCCGGGCCACCTTGTCTGACTACGGCAACATCGCGTCAGCCGTGGTTTTGGATGCACTTCGCCGCCTGTTCGAAAGCGGCGGCGCTCCGGACGGAGCGCATGGCCTCATCGCCGGATTCGGCCCGGGCATCACCGCCGAAGTCACACTCGGAACGTGGTGCCGGCACACGAACGACGCGTATCCCTCCATAGACAGCCTCATCCATACGGAAGTGGTGACATGACGACGAAACCCGAAGATGCCACGATCGAACGCTTCCTACTCGGCGGGGACATGCCAGTAAACAGGCTTGGCTATGGCGCGATGCACCTCACCGGCTACGGCATGTGGGGACCACCGGATGACGAACGCAATGCCATACAGGTGCTTCGTCACGCGGTGTACGAACTGGGGATCAATTTCATCGATACCGCCGACGCCTACGGTCCTGGAGATAACGAAGAAATCATTCGCAAGGCGCTGCATCCGTATCCCGACGACCTGGTCATCTGCACCAAGGGGGGCATGTTGCGATCGGGCAAACTCGACTGGATCCACGACGCCCCTGGCGCACCGTACATTCAGCCCCTTGGCGATCCAAGGTATCTGCGCCAGCAGGTGGAATTAAGCCTGAGACGGCTGAATGTGGATTGCATCTCACTCTACCAACTGCACAGCATCGACCCGAATGTGCCGCTGGCCGAAAGCCTGGGCGAGCTGGTGCGCCTCCAGGAGCAAGGCAAGATTCTTCATATCGGCCTATCGAACCAGCCGGGAGTCAGCGTTGCGCAACTGGTCGAGGCCCAGAAGACCGCGCGGATTGTCGCCATCGAGAACCTATACAACGTCGCCGACCGGGCCGACGACGCCGTGCTGGATCACGCGACCCGGAACCACATCGCCTTCATCCCATGGTTTCCTCTGGGCCACGGAGGTCTGGTCGGCCCGGAAAGTCCACTAGGCGCTATCGCGGAGCGGTGGGGTATCACGCCATCCCAGCTCGCCCTCGCCTGGCTGCTTCACCGATCGCCCGCGATCCTGTTGATTCCCGGCACGACCTCCGTTCGGCACCTGAAGGAAAACGCCCGCGCCGCACGAGTGACCCTCAATCCAGCGGACGTGAGGACTATCGCCGAAGACGTTGACCGCGCAGGCCTGCCCGGCTGGCGCCCCACTCGTGACGCGCCGACGATGGCCACTGGGCGCTGACATCCATCCGGCCGGAGCTGCTCCCATGTCTGACCTGCATCCCAACATAGCCACCCTTCGGTTCATCTACGACGATCTGCGCCGTATCGAACGCCACGCCGACGAGGACATGGTGCTGCATACCGCTCAGCGACGCCCCGCCGTCGACAGCGGCATCGTCTACGGCAAGAAAGCCGTGGTCGAAAAGATGAACGCGCTGATTCGCAAGAGTGGGCAAACGCTGACAATGAGCGTGGAAAGCATCGTTGCCAACGACTATTTTGGAGCCGTCATTGGAAGCATCAAGGCCCGCTGCGGCGATCGCGAGATCAGCATGCCCTTCTGTGGATTATGGCGTTTTCGTGACGGATGCATCCTGGAACACTGGGAGAACGCCTACGACATTGCGGAACTCGACGCATTCATGGACAACGAGACCGCGAACACGAGCAGCTGGGTGCGGCAATGAGGCAGGGTCGCGTGGGGCAAATAGAGCCCGATCTTTCACGCCGAGGCAATCCTCCCCCGCATACTCTCAAGGGGACCCCGTCGCCTGGATAGCTCCCCATGACCGAGCCGCTTGCGCCCGACCTGCTTCGTCGCATGCACGCCTACTGGCGCGCCGCCAACTACCTCACCGTTGGCCAGATCTACCTCCGTGACAACCCCATGCTCGAAGAGCCCCTCACCCGGGAACACATCAAGCATCGCCTGCTCGGTCACTGGGGAACGACCACCGGCCTCAACTTCATCTATACCCATCTCAATCGCGCGATCGTCGAGCGCGACCTCAACATGATCTATGTCATCGGCCCCGGCCATGGTGGACCGGGCCTGGTGGCGCATACCTATCTCGAAGGTTCTTACACCGAGATCTATCCGCATATCGACCGCAGCGTGGCCGGCATGCGCGAGCTGTTCCGTCAGTTCTCCTGGCCATATGGCATTCCAAGCCACGTGGCACCGGAAACCCCGGGCTCCATTCACGAAGGCGGCGAACTGGGTTACTCGCTGTCGCATGCCTTCGGTGCGGCCTTCGACAATCCTGACCTGATCGTCAGCTGCGTGGTCGGCGATGGCGAGGCTGAAACAGGCGCGCTGGCTACGAGCTGGCACTCGAACAAGTTCCTCAACCCCGTACGCGATGGCGCCGTTCTGCCGATCCTGCACCTCAACGGCTTCAAGATCGCCAACCCCACGGTGCTCGCCCGCATCGAGCCGGAAGAACTCCGCGATCTCGTGCGCGGCTACGGCTACGAACCCCACTTCGTCGAAGGCCATGAGCCCGAGCCGATGCACCAGGCCTTCGCCGCGGCGCTGGATACCTGCCTGGACGAGATCCGGCGTATCCAGACCGAAGCGCGCGAGGGCACGGCATCCGAAGCGAAGCGACCGCGCTGGCCGATGATCGTGCTGCGCAGTCCGAAGGGCTGGACCGGCCCGAAGGTCGTCGATGGCAAGCCCGTGGAAGGGACATGGCGCGCGCACCAGGTGCCTATCGACAAGTTCGATAACGACGAACACCTGAAGATCCTCGAAGACTGGATGAAGAGTTACGACGCGCACGAACTGTTCGATGAGCGCGGACGGTTCCGCGACGAGTTCGCATCGCTCGCTCCGCGCGGCCAGCGGCGCATGGGCATGAACCCGCACGCCAATGGCGGCCTGCTGCTCAAGCAACTGCACATGCCGCATTTCCGCCCGTTCGCCCAGGACGTCAAGACGCCGGGCGACCACAAGGCCGAAGCGACGCGAGTGCTCGGTAAGTTCCTGCGCGGCGTGATGCAGCAGAACATGGAAACGTTCCGCGTCTTCGGTCCTGACGAAACCGCGTCGAACCGCCTGGAGGCGATTTACGAAGTCAGCGGCAAGACCTGGCTGGGCGAGTATGAGGGCGTGGACGAGAATCTTTCGCCCGAAGGCCGCGTGATGGAAGTGCTCAGCGAGCACCAGTGCCAGGGCTGGCTCGAGGGCTACCTGCTTACCGGCCGGCATGGTTTTTTCTCCTGCTATGAAGCCTTCATCCACATCATCGATTCGATGTTCAACCAGCACGCGAAGTGGCTCAAGGTCACCCGCAAGATGTCGTGGCGCCCGCCGATCGCCTCGCTCAACTACCTGCTCAGCTCCCATGTGTGGCATCAGGACCACAACGGCTTCTCGCACCAGGATCCCGGCTTCATCGACCATGTCGCCAACAAGAAGTCCGAGATCGTCCGCGTCTACCTGCCGCCGGATGCGAACTGCCTGCTTTCGGTCGCCGACCATTGCCTGCGCAGCCGCCATTACGTCAATGTGATCATCGCCGGCAAACAGCCGGACTGGCAGTGGCTGGACATGGAGAGCGCCGTGCGCCATTGCACCGCCGGCGCCGGCATCTGGTCGTGGGCCGGTCGTGGCGAGGACGATCCCGATGTGGTGATGGCGTCCGCGGGCGATGCGCCCACGGTCGAGGTACTCGCCGCGATCATGCTGCTTCGCGAGTACGTGCCCGATATCCGCATCCGCATGGTCAACGTGGTCGACCTGATGTCGCTGGAAACGCCGGACGAGCATCCGCACGGCATGGACGACGACGTATTCGACGACCTGTTCACCAAGGACAAGCCGGTGATCTTCGCCTTCCACGGTTATCCGGGCATCATCCACAAGCTGACCTACCGCCGGCATAACCACGACAACATCCACGTGCGTGGCTACAAGGAAGAAGGCACGACGACGACCGCACTGGACATGATGGTTCTGAACAACATGGATCGCTTCCAGCTCGCCCTCGATGTGATCAACCGCGTGCCACGCCTCGCCGACCAGCGCGAGGCGGCGACGCAGCGCTACTGGTCGGACATCCAGCGTCACAAGCTTTACGTCAGCGAGCATGGCCAGGACCTGCCCGACGTGCGTGACTGGCAGTGGAAGGCCGAGGAGGTTGACGAGTGAGCGTTACCACGGGCCATGTGCTTGCGCTCAACACGGGATCGTCGTCACTGAAGTACGGGCTGTACCGCGTCGACGGCGATACGTGCGAAGCCTTGCTCACGGAGAACACCGAGTCCGCGGGCAATGGCAGCGACCCGGTGACGACCATTGTCGGTACGCTGCGCGATAAGGGGCTACCGGCACCGGACGCCATCGGCCATCGTCTCGTGCATGGCGGCCCGAACGTACGTGAGCATGCGCGTATCGACGAGCAGTTGATGGTGCATCTGGATGAAGCCCGTGCCTTCGCGCCGCTCCACGTCCCTGCGGCAGTGCAGATGGTGAAGCGCTGCCGCGTGGCATTCCCCGGCGTGCCGCAGGTCGCCTGCTTCGACACAGCGTTTCACGCGACGATGCCGGAAGTCGCCCGCACCCTGCCCTTACCGGCGGATCTGCGCACTGGCGGCATCGAGCGTTACGGCTTCCATGGGCTGTCGTACGAGTCCATCGTGCGGCAGCTCGGCGATGCCGTGCCATCCCGACTGGTCATCGCGCACCTCGGCAACGGCGCCAGCCTCTGTGCCGTGCGCGACGGCAAATCGATCGACACGACGATGGGCCTCACACCCACCGGCGGCATCGTGATGGGTACGCGTCCGGGCGACCTGGATCCCGGCGTGCTGATCTACCTGATGCGCGAACGCGGCTTCGACGCCAGGCGACTGGAGACACTGGTCGATCGCGAGTCGGGTTTGAAGGGTTTGTCCGGCGGCACGAGCGACATGCGCGAGCTGCACACGATGGACACCGCGGCGTCACGTCTCGCACTCGATGTGTTCGTGCACGCGGCACGCAAGCAGATCGCCGGCATGATCGCCTCACTCGGCGGCATCGACCTGCTGGTCTTCACCGGCGGCATCGGAGAGAACGACGCGGTCACCCGCGACGACATCCTCGCCGGCCTGCAATGGATCGGTGATTTCGATTCCCGCGTCATCCCCACGGAAGAGGATGAGCAGATCGCGCGCCATACCTGGCGCCTTGCCAGCTGACGCAAACCTGCTCGTGTAGGAGCCGATTCATCGGCGATAGGGTGCTTGCGACACCCTGGCGGCCGCTGCGCGGCCATCGCCGATGAATCGGCTCCTACAGAGAGCTGAGCTTTAGACCACGACGACCGGAATCTTCCCGATCCGCGACTGCCATTCCTTCGGGCCGGAGATATGCACCGACGAACCGGCGCTATCGACCGCGACCGTCACTGGCATGTCCTTCACCTCGAACTCATAGATCGCTTCCATGCCGAGGTCTTCGAAGGCCAGCACGCGCGAGGCCTTGATCGCTTTCGACACCAGATACGCCGCGCCACCCACCGCCATAAGGTAGACGGCCTTGTTGTCGCGGATCGCATCGATGGCGGTCGGCCCGCGCTCGCTCTTGCCGACCATGCCGAGCAGGCCGGTCGTCTCGAGCATCTGGCGCGTGAACTTGTCCATTCGCGTAGCGGTGGTCGGGCCAGCGGGACCGACGACTTCGTCGCGCACCGGATCGACCGGACCCACGTAGTAGATGAAGCGGTTGGTGAAGTCGACCGGCAGCTGCTCGCCGCGGTTGAGCATGTCGATCATGCGCTTGTGCGCGGCATCGCGGCCGGTGAGCAGCTTGCCGTTGAGCAGGATCGTCTCGCCCGGCTTCCAGCTCTGCACGTCCTCGCGGGTGATCGTGTCGAGGTCGACGCGGCGGCCCTTCGAGGAGTCGTAGGTGAGCTTCGGCCAGTCTTCCAGTGACGGCGGATCCAGCGCGACCGGACCCGAACCATCGAGCACGAAGTGCGCGTGGCGCGTGGCGGCGCAGTTCGGAATCAGCGCGACCGGGAGGTTGGCGGCGTGGGTCGGGTAATCCTTGACCTTGATGTCGAGCACCGTGGTCAGGCCACCGAGGCCCTGCGCGCCGATGCCGAGCGCGTTGACCTTCTCGTACAGTTCCAGGCGCAGCTCTTCGGCACGGTTCGACGGGCCGCGAGCAATCAGGTCGACGATGTCGATCGGCTCCATGAGAGCCTCCTTCGYCAACAGCATTGCCTTCTCGGCGGTCCCACCGATGCCGATGCCGAGCATGCCCGGCGGGCACCAGCCGGCGCCCATGGTCGGTACGGTCTTCAGCACCCAGTCGACGATCGAGTCGGACGGGTTGAGCATGGCGAACTTGGACTTGGCTTCCGAACCGCCCCCCTTCGCCGCGACGATGATGTCGACCTTGTCGCCGGGAACGATCGAGACGTTGACCACGGCCGGCGTGTTGTCGCGCGTATTCATGCGCTTGCCGGCGGGATCGGCGAGCACGGAGGCGCGCAGCTTGTTGTCCGGATCGTTATAGGCGCGACGGACGCCTTCGTTGACCATGTCTTCGACGCCCATGGTGGCGTCGTCCCAACGCACGTTCATGCCCACCTTGAGGAACACGGTGACGATGCCGGTGTCCTGGCAGATCGGCCGGTGGCCCTCGGCGCACATGCGCGAGTTGATCAGGATCTGGGCGATGGCGTCCTTGGCGGCCGGTGATTCTTCGCGCTCGTAGGCGGCGGAGAGATTCCGGATGTAATCGACCGGGTGGTAGTACGAGATGTACTGGAGGGCGTCTGCGACGCTCTGGATGAGGTCGTCCTGCTTGATCGAAGTCATGGCGCGTCGGCTGGCTCGCGAGGCTGGCAAAGCCGGGATTTTAGCGCACCTGCCGTTGTAAGGTGCCGGGCCATCGGCCGGTCTATTCACGGCACCCAGAAAACACGGAGTTTCCATGCGCCCCATCCGCCTCGCCCTCCTCGCCCTGTTCGTCGCCCTGGCCTCCCTGGCCGCGACCGGCACGGCGATGGCTGCCCAGACCGCGCCCGAGTTCGCCGGGATCGCCAAATGGCACAACTCCCCGCCGCTGACCATGAAGGGCCTGCGCGGCAAGGTCGTCCTGATCGATTTCTGGACCTACTCCTGCATCAACTGCCTGCGCACCCTGCCCCATGTCACCCACTGGTACGACCAGTACAAGGACAAGGGCCTGGTGATCGTCGGCGTGCATTCCCCGGAATTCCCGTTCGAGAAGCAGGAGGGCAACGTCCGCGACGCCATCGCCCGCTTCGGCATCAAGTACCCGGTGGCCCAGGACAACGACCTGGAAACCTGGGATGCCTGGGACAATCAGTACTGGCCGGCCGAGTACCTGGTGGATCAGCGCGGCAACGTCGTCGCGCACCACTACGGCGAAGGCAACTACATGGATATGGAGAACGCCATCCGCACCCTGCTGGGCCTGCCGCGCCTGGCGGATGCGGCCGCTGCCGCCGAAACCGACAAGGACGCCCCGGACTTCGCCCAGCTTGGCTCACCGGAGATGTACTTCGGCGCCGAACGCAGCGCGAACAACGCCAGCCCCGAGGGCAAGGACACCGGCACGCGCGATTTCACCGCGCCGTCCCGTCTGGAACTGAACAAGTTCGCCCTGGTCGGGCGCTGGGAGATCGGCCGCGACAATGCCAGCCTGGTCGGTGCCAGCGGCGAGATTCGCCTGCACTTCAAGGCGAAGAAGGTCCACATGGTCGCCAGCGCCAACGACCCGATCACCGTTGAAGTGGCCGTGGACGGCAAGCCCCAGGCGCCGGTGGCCGTGCAGGCGAGCAAGCTCTACACCCTGTTCGACGGCGACGGCTACAAGGATCACGTGCTCACCATCAAGATCCCGAAGGCCAACTTCCACATGTTCACCTTCACCTTCGGCTAAACCGCCCCCCCCGCTCGGTAGGAGCCGATTCATCGGCGACGGGTGCTCGCCGCTTCGTCAGGGATCGCCGATAAATCGGCTCCTACCGAGACAAGGCACCCGGGGCTTGCCAAGAGTGTTTCTTAAGATATATCGTACGATCACTACGTACGATACATCGGAGAGCACCCATGCACTTTTTCCATCACGCCAAGCACCGCTTTCACGAACAGATGGCTGCCATGGCCATGGGCCGCGGCGGCCGTTTCGGCGGCGGCCCCTTCGGCTTCGACGATCGTGATGGCATGCGTGGCGGTCGCGGCGGCGGTCGGTTCGGCGGCGGTCGCATGTTCGGTACGGGCGACCTGCGCCTCCTGCTCCTCGCCCTGATTGAGGAACAGCCGCGCCACGGCTACGAACTGATCCGCACCATCGAGGAGATGTTCGATGGCCAGTACAGCCCCAGCCCCGGCGCCATCTACCCGACCCTGACCATGCTCGAAGAACTCGGCTACGCCCGGGTCGAAGCAGAAACCGGTGGCAAGAAGCTCTACGCCATCACCGAGGCGGGCAGCAAATTCCTCCTGGAGAACCGCGACACCCTCGAGGCTCTCACCGAGCGCTTGCAGGTGATGTCCCGCCACATGCGCCGCATGGGTGTGCCCAATGCCATCCGCGAAGCGATGCATACGATCAAGCACCAGCTCATGAACCATCACAAGTCCTGGGACGACGCGGAAACGAAGCGGGTCGCCGCCATCATCGAATCCGCCGCGAAGGTGATCGCGGAGCGCAATGCATGAGCGCCACCGAACGGCATGCCATCCAGCGCGTGCGCCATGAACTGAAGATGCGCCTGCTCGAGGTGAAGCAGGTAACGCGGCTCGCCCCGCACATGGTGCGCGTTACATTGACCGGTGCAGACCTCGCCGGCTTCGTCTCGGCCTCGCCGGACGATCACGTCAAGCTGTTCTTCCCGGTGGAAGACGGCGCGATCAACCGCCCGACAATGGGACCCGACGGTCCGGTCTACCCCGAGGGCGTCACGCCCTCGCCCGCCCGCGACTACACGCCGCGCCGCTACGACGCCGCCAGCAACGAACTCGACATCGACTTCGTGCTGCACGGCGAAGGCCCGGCATCGACCTGGGCGGAATCGGTGCAGGTCGGCGACAAGCTCGGCGTCGGCGGTCCCCGAGGCTCCATGGTCATCCCCGACGATTACGATCACTACGTACTTGTCGGCGACGAAACCGCCCTCCCCGCGATCGGCCGGCGGCTCGAGGAAATGCCTTCGTCCACGCCGGTGACCGTGTTCGCCGAAATCGCCTCGGCCGACGAGAAGCAGTCGCTTCGCCGCGACGTGCGCTGGTTCGTCCGCGGTGAGTCGCCGTCGATGGACGAGGTGCTCGCCACGTTGCCGATTCCCCCCGGCGACACGTTCTGGTGGGTCGCCGTCGAGTCGATGCGTGCACGTACGCTGCGGTCGTTGTTGGTGGAGACGCGCGGTATCGACAAGGACTGGGTGAAAGCGACGGGGTATTGGCAGGCAAGTTGAGGCGGATCCACGGGACGTCAGCGGCGGTGACGGCGCGGCACGCGCCATCACACCCCGTGGACGTCCCTTAACCGCCCCCATTCATGAACACATAACCTTGCCAGCCCACCGGTTACCTCTATCCTCGTTAGCTATGGGAGTGGAGGCGACATGATGCGGCGTGGAAGGAAAGTGTTGGCATGGGTGGTAGGCATCTTCGTCCTGCTCATTATCTTGATCATCCTGTTTATCGCCCTGTTCGATTGGAACAGGCTGAAACCGACGATCAACGAGAAGGTCTCGGAGGCCATCGGCCGACCCTTCGCCATCAACGGCGACCTTTCCGCGCACTGGTCGCGTGAGCCCGGCGAAGGTGGACTGGTGAGTCTGATCCCCTGGCCCCACTTCACCGCACTCGATATCAGTGTGGCCAACCCGGACTGGGCGAAGACCAAGCAGTTCGCGACGCTGCAATCCCTGCAGTTTCGCCTTTCGCCCTTCCCCCTGATATCGCATCGCATCGTCGTACCGGAGATCCGCCTGGGTCAGCCGAACATCGACCTGGAGCGGGTTAAGAACGGCGACAACACCTGGACGTTCAAGATGCCCGAGAGCACCGGGCCGTCCGAGTGGCAGCTCGAGCTCAACGCCATCGCCTTCGATAAGGGACACATCGATTTCAACGACGCGACGAACCAGATCGCGATGGGCATCGACGTAACGCCGCTGAGCAAGGGCATCCCCTTCGACGAGATCATGGCCCAGCAGGAAAAGGACTCGCGCGCGCAGGCCAACAAGACCAACGGCGCAACCGCCAAGACCATGGCGAAATCCGGCGCGGACGAGAAGGACCGCCAGGACGAGACCAAGAAAAAACAGGTCTACCTGTTCGCCTGGGACGCCAAGGGCACCTATAAGAAATCCACGGTGGCCGCGAAGGCGAAGACCGGCGGCGTGCTCGCGCTACGCGATGCCAATCGCCCGTTCCCCGTGCAGGCCGATGCGCGCTTCGGCGATACGCATATCGCCTTTGTCGGCACGCTGACCGATCCGTTGAACGTCGGTGCGCTCGATATCCGCCTGTGGTTCTCCGGCACGAGCATGTCCCATCTTTATGACCTGACGGGTATCACCCTGCCGGATACGCCACCCTTTGCGACGGAAGGTCACCTCAAGGCCAACCTGAAGAAAGGCGCGAGTGTCTTCACCTATGACAACTTCACCGGCAAAGTCGGTGGCAGTGACCTCGGTGGCAGCCTCACCTTCAACACCGGCGGTCAGCGTCCGAGCCTCACCGGCAAGCTGAAGTCGAACCAGCTGCTGTTCTCCGATCTCGCCCCGCTGATCGGCGGTGGATCTAACGCGGAGAAGACCGAACGTGGCGATTCGGTGAAGCAACCCGCTGACAAGGTCATCCCGGTCGAGCCGTTCAAGACCGATCGCTGGAATGCGATGGATGCGGATGTCGAGTTCACCGGCGTGCATATCGTCCATGGCGATCGCCTACCGGTCGATAACCTCTATACGCACCTGACCATGAAGAACGCTGTTCTGACGCTCGATCCGCTCAAATTCGGTGTGGCCAGCGGCACCGTGGGCAGCAATATCCACGTGGATGGCTCGACCACGCCGATGAAAGGCACGTTCAACATGGGTGCGCGCCACCTGAAACTGAAGGAGCTGTTCCCGAAGCTGGCGCCGGGCGACACGACCCTGGGTGAGCTCAACGGTGATGCGTCGCTGACAGCCGTAGGCAATTCGCCGGCCGCCCTGCTGGGCAGTTCGAACGGCGAGATCAAGCTATTGATCAACGACGGGGCAGTCAGCAGTTCGTTGCTGGAGCTGGCGGGACTTAATGTCGGCAGCTACGCCGTAAACAAGCTGTTCGGCGATGAAACGGTCAAGATCAACTGCATGGCCGCCGACCTGGTCGCCACCAACGGCAACATGGATTCGAAGCTGTTCGCTTTCGATACCGAGAAAGCGCTGATCAACGTCACCGGCGACATCGACTTCAAGAGCGAGAAGCTCAATCTCGATATCGTGCCGCATACGAAGGGCTTCCGCCTGTTCTCGCTGCGTTCGCCGTTGTACGTGCACGGCACGATGAAGAACCCCTCGGTCGGCGTGCATCCGGGGCCGCTGATCCTTCGCGGTGGTGGTGCGGTTGCCCTGGCTGTCTTCGCCGCGCCGGTCGCAGCGCTTGCCGCCCTGGCCGTTCCGGAAAGCGGTAAAGCCGATGCCACGCAGTGCAAGCCGTTGCTCGACGACCTCAAGAGCGCCCCGCCGAAGGCGCCGCCCGCAGGCAAGACCCAGGCTCAGGTCGATGCCAAAAAACATTGATGCCGAGGCGATCAGAACTTCTCAAAAGTACCCGCCCTCGTGCGCAGGTACTCCGTACCGCAGGTATCACCATAAGAATTCCTGCAATCGGACGACGCTTCATAGGAACCATGCACGGGCGCACCGGATGCATCGCCCATGGCTTCTATCCCACGACCGATACGAACCAGCTTGTAAACGATCCGGTCCTTTGCATCCCTGAGTTCGTGTCGCTGGTACATGTCGGTATATCGATAGCGCGGAGTACTCGTACCGCTACCGCTCACAGGCAGCCCGACGCTCGTCGTCGTGCTGCCTTCATACGAGGGGTCGGCTCGCTTGATACAACGGGTGAATACCGTCGATAGGTCCTTCCCGCCCACGTTGACTACCTTGAAGCCGGTCGTCGGCGGAGGTGCATTGAAGTCGACTGCCTGGCCGGCATCCTCCATCATTTCCGGATAGGAATCGCTCGCCGGCCATTCCCGAAGCATCTGAATACACGCTTCGACGTTATCCGCGACAAAGTCCTGATGTGACAGCGTGCAATTGGTTTCACTCGTGGTCTGGGCACCAAGACCACTGCAGACCATCGCCACGGAGCAGGATATAGCGATCCAGATACACGACCTGTTGATGTGAGCATGCATTCTTCCATCCTCCCTTCTAGGTACGGACATCCGTGTGTCCCTGGGGATCAGGCTTGCGGCCTGAGCATAAGGTAGTCGTTGAACTCGGCGGCCGTTGCGTTATGAATACGCTCAACCAGCTCATCCAGGTTGTCCCACACCGCAATGTAGCGACCGGTCAGCGTGTCATACGATCCCGACAACAATTGTACGAGCCTGGTGGCCGCCTCATCGTCTGACGCGAGGACGTCGGACTCCAGCTGAGTGCGGCACCATGCGCCTACCTTCGCCAGTGCCGGCTCTGTCGTCCCGGCTTTGGCAGCACCCTGGAGCGTCATTCCTAATGCCAACAGACCGGGGTGGTACGCGAACACCTTGAGTGATGACGCATTACATTCGACGGCCAGGTTCTCGCTGAACTTGATGAGCGCAGCCTTCGACACCGAATACGCTGAGACCGTAGGCCAACGAAAGGCTCCCGCCTGACTGGTCACGTTGACGATGCGCCCGCGACGGCGGGACGCCATGTGCGGAATCACTGCCTGGCTTAAAGCAACGGCACCGCCCAGGTTCACCTCGATGGTTTTCCACCAGTCATCCCAGCCGCATTCCCAAGTGTTACCGATCGGCCCGAAGATCCCCGCGTTGTTGATCAGGGCATCGATCGGACCCACATCGCGTTCTATTGTTGCGACCGTGTCTCGCACGACGATCACGTTGGTCACGTCGACCACGAAGGTCCTGACACGTCCGCCGTCGGCTTCGATGCAACCAGCGACCTCGGCGAGTTCGGCCGGAGAGCGCGCGACGAGGACGACCATCGCCCCCTCCGCGGCAAGGCGTCGTGCGAACAGGCGACCGACGCCGCGCCCGCCGCCGGTAATAAGCACGATCGGTCCGCGCGACAGCGACGATGATTCGGTGGCTCGGGATGGCTTGGTGACGTTCATGGTGGTCCCTCCTGGACTGGCTATCCGGCACGAAGAGCGCGCGGCATCAGGCGCTCGTCCGCAACATCCGATAATCCTTCGATGCCGCCACCTGGCTGACACGCTCTGCCAGTACGTCCAGGTCGTCGTGCACGGTGACGTAACGGCCAGTGAGGATGTCGTAGGCGCCCGACAACAGCAGGATCAGCTTGTCGGCGGAGGCCGTTGGCGATGCGGCGTTCCCGGACTCGAGTTGAGCGCGGCACCAGGCCGCGACGCTGGCCTCGGAAGGCGTTGTCGACGCTTGCAAGGCAAGCGCTTCGCTGGCCAGCCCCAGGGGCAGGAAGCCCGGATGGTAGGCGAACACGGTCAGCGAGAAGTCCCGGCATTCCGCCGCCAGGTTCTCGCTGAACTTGATGAGCGCTGCTTTCGAGACGGAATAGGCGGAGACCGTGGGCCAGCGAAAAATGCCCGCCTCACTGACGATGTTGACCACACGCCCTTTGCGCCGCCGGGCCATGCCCGGAATCACGGTATGGCTGAAGGCGGCAGCTCCTCCCAGGTTGACTTCGATGGCGCGCCACCAGGCATTCCAGTCGCACTCCCACGCGTTGCCGATGGGTCCACGGACGCCAGCGTTGTTAATCAGGACATCGAGCGGACCAAGCCTCTCTTCGATCCGACCGACCACGCGCGTCACCGCGGCCCTGCTGGTGACGTCGACGACATACGTCGCGACCTTTCCACCCTCTGCCCGGATCGACCGGGCAACATTTTCCAGTTCAACGGCGGACCGTGCGACAAGAACGACGACGGCGCCCTCGGCGGCGAGGCGATGTGCATAGAAGCGGCCGATGCCGCGGCTTCCTCCGGTGATGAGCACGATCGCACCGCGCAACGGACTTCCAGACTGCGTCACCATCACTCACTCCTTGAGATGGATGCCTCCGGCATGCCCCCTTCTACCTTCCCGGGATAGGCGGCGGAAGTGCCTCCCCGTCCAAGATCAGGCGCTGAATCGGCAGTGCCGAAGCGGCGCTGTTGATTGTTACGCGGACGCGCGATGAATGCCGCTTGTGGATCGACGGTGCGACCGGCAAGCTTCGTTCCATGTCGCCTTCCCGCAAAGCCCATCTACAGATCCACTTCTGCGTCCTGCTCTGGGGCGTCACCGCCATCCTCGGCAAGCTGATCACGCTGGCGGCGTTGCCGCTGGTGTGGTGGCGCATGTTGCTGGTCTCAGCCACCCTGCTCTGCGTGCCGCGCGTGTGGCGTGGGCTGCGCGCGCTGCCGGCGAAGCTGCTGCTTTCGTATGCGGGCATCGGCGTGATCGTCGCGATGCACTGGCTCACGTTCTACGGCGCGATCAAGCTCGCCAACGCCTCGGTCGCAGCGACATGCATCGCGTTGTGCCCGGTTTTTCTCGCCGTGGTCGAACCTTGGGTGGCAGGCCGCCGTTTCGATCCCCGCGAGCTGTTCATCGGTGCGGCGGTCGTGCCCGGCGTGGCGTTGGTAGCAGGCGGCTTGCCCGGAGAGATGCGGCTTGGCCTGGCCGTGGGCGTGCTGTCGGCGTTGTTCGTCGCCTTCTTCAGCGCATTGAATAAGAAGCTCATCGACCGCGCCGATGCGCTCACAGTGACTTGCGTGGAACTCGGCACCGGCACCCTGTTCCTCACCGTGCTCGCGCCGTTCATGGCGACGCCGGCCTTCGTGCTGCCTTCGCTGCACGACGGCGCGCTGATCGCGGTGCTGGCCTATGGGTGCACGCTGCTGCCGTTCGCCCTGGCGCTGGCGGCGTTGCGTCATCTCACGGCGTTCGCGACACAGATGGTGACGAATCTCGAGCCGGTGTACGCCATCGTGCTGGCTATTCCGCTGCTGGGTGAGCAGCGGGAACTGGGGTGGACGTTTTACCTGGGCGTCGCGGTGATCATCGGCGCGGTGTTCGCGCATCCGCTGTTGCACCGGGGTGAGGCTGCCGATGCATCGGATCTGGTCGCGCCGTAAGCAAGAGCATCGCCGGCTCCCACATAGACCAGGCGCCCACAACGCTCGGTCCTAGCGGCGGCCGCCGCGTGACGAGACGACGCGCTGGCGCCGTGCGCGCTGCGCAGGCGAGCGGGTGCTGGCTTTTTTCTGGGGCGACGAACGCTTCGCTCGCACTTGCGGGCTGGATGATTTCACGGGGTGCTCCGGAAACAGGACCGGGAGGGTCCATGGTGGACCCTCCCGGTAAAAAACCCGCTAAGGGTTCGTCAGATCAGTTTGATTTCGCGGAGGCGTTCGAGCAGGTACTCGTGGGCCGTGATCGGCTCCGGGTAGCGCTTCGGGTTGTCGGGCGTCACGCAGGACGGCAGCACGTCGAGGACGACGTCCGGGTTCGGGTGCAGGAAAAACGGCACGGAATACCGGGGCTTGCGCGCGTTGGCGTTCTGCGGATTGGTCACGCGATGGGTCGTGGACGGGTACACGTGGTTGGTCAGGCGCTGCAACATGTCGCCGATGTTGACGACGATGGCGTCGCCCTCGGTCGTGATGGGCAGCCACTCGCCTTCACGCGTGAGCACTTCCAGGCCTTCAGCGCTCGCGCCGACCAGGAGCGTGATGAAGTTGATGTCCTCGTGGGCGCCGGCGCGCACGTTGGGGACATCGTCCTGGACGATCGGCGGGTAGTGGATCGGGCGCAGGATGGAATTGCCCGAGTCGATCTTGTCGTCGAAGAAGGTCTCCGGCAGCTCGATGTGCAGGGCCAGGGCACGCAGAACGCGCGCGCCGAGGTTATCCAGCGCCTCGTATATGCCGTAACCCTTGTCCTCGAAGTCCGGCACTTCGTTCGGCCACACGTTCGGCGGCATGACGTCGGCGAACTTCGAGTCGCGCGGAATCTCGCGACCGATATGCCAGAACTCCTTCAGGTCGGCGAACTTGCTGTCTTTCGCGGTTTCCACCTTGAACGGCGTATAGCCGCGCGCGCCGCCACCGCCGGGGATGTGGTACTTGCGCTTGGTGTCGTCGGGCAGCGCGAAGAAGCGCTTGAACGCGTCGTAGGCACCGTCGACGGCCTCGACAGGAATGCCGTGGCCACTGATGCAGCAGAAGCCGAATTCACGATACGCCGCGCCCAGCTCGGCCACGAAGGCTTCGCGGTCGGTGTCGTAGCGGCGGATATCGAGGGTGGGTACCTTTTTCATGCGGGGTCCGGTGGAGGCGTCAGGCGGTCGCCTGAGCCGCCGATTTTACGGCGTCCGCCAGCCTGGCCGCCAGCCGTTCCACTTCGGCGGCATCGGCGGCTTCGATCGTGACGCGGACCAGCGGTTCGGTGCCCGACGCACGCAACACCACGCGGCCGCGGCCTTCCAGCACAGCCTCGACCTCTTCCAGTACGTGCTTGACCGACTCGCTGCCCAGCGCGGCCTTGGCACCCTCGACGCGGACGTTGAGCATGGTCTGCGGCAGCTTGACCAGGCCGGCGCGAGCGTCGGCGAAGGTTTCGTTGTCGTCGGCCAGGGCTTCGAGCAGGGCCAGCGCCGCCACGATGCCGTCGCCGGTGGTGAAACGGTCCAGGCACAACACATGACCCGAGGTCTCGCCACCGAGCACGCCGCCGTGTTCCTTCAGTTGCTGCAGCACGTAGCGATCGCCCACATTCGCGCGGATGAAGGGGATTTCCATCTGCTTCAGGGCGCACTGCAGGCCGTAGTTGCTCATCAGCGTACCGACCACCGGTCCCGGCAGGTTGCCGCGACGCTTCCAGTGCCGGGCGATGACATAGAGCATGTCGTCGCCATCGGTCACCGTGCCGTCGCGATCGACGATGCGCACACGGTCGCCGTCGCCGTCGAAGGCGATGCCGAGGTCGGCACCGCGGTCAACGACTGCGCGAGCCAGGGCATCCGGGTCGGTGGAGCCGACGCCATGGTTGATGTTCAGGCCGTTCGGCTCGGCGCCGATGGTCGAGACGTCGGCGCCGAGCTCACGGAATACCTTCGGCGCGACCTGGTAGGTGGCGCCGTGGGCGCAGTCCAGGACCACGCTCAGCCCATTGAGGGTGAACTCGTCGGCAACGGTGGATTTGCAGAATTCGGCGTAACGGGTGACCGCGTCGTCGATGCGGCTGGCCTTGCCCAGCGCTTCGGAGGCGACGGTGACGAACTCGGCGTCGAGCTCGGCCTCGATCTCGGCCTCCAGCGCGTCGTCGAGCTTCTCGCCCTGGCCGGAGAAGAACTTGATCCCGTTGTCCTGGTGCGGGTTGTGCGAGGCACTTATCACGATGCCGGCGTCGGCACGCAGGGAGCGGGTAAGGAACGCCACAGCCGGGGTGGGCATCGGGCCGAGCAGGCGCACGTCCGCGCCCGAGGCGACCAGGCCGGCTTCCAGCGCCGACTCGAACATATAGCCGGAAACGCGTGTGTCCTTGCCGATCACGACGGTGACCTTGCGACCGTGGTCGCGGCGGTCCGGACCGGCGTTGGGGCCCCGGTTGTCGGCGGCGCGACGGCGCGCCAGCACGGCTCCCAAGGCCCGGCCGAGGCGGAGGATGAAATCCGCGCTGATGGGATAGGTGCCCACGTGGCCACGAATGCCGTCGGTGCCGAAGTATTTACGCTCGCTCATACTGATCATCCTTCCGGGGACGCAGAGCATACTCCGACAGCGGTATTAGCCAGATATTCCAAAGGCCTGTAGGACTTTTGTAGGGCTGGCCTAGCTCAGGTAGGAGCCGATTCATCGGCGATTGGGTGCTCGCGGCATCCCGGCCCGCTGCCGCGGGTTCGCCGATGAATCGGCTCCTACCGAGCATTAGACCCAGGCCACGGGGAGCTCAGTCGTCGTCGGGCCAGCGGGGCATCGACGGCTTGTCGATGCGGGGCGCGGTATCCCCGGTTTTCACGGCGGCCCAGACGGCCAGGGCATCCACCGTGGCTGCCACATCGTGCACGCGGACCAGGATGGCGCCGCGCTGGACGGCGATCAGGGCCGCAGCCACCGAGCCGTGAACCCGGGCGGCCGGGTCCGTCCGGCCGGTCATGGCGCCGATCATCGACTTGCGGGACACCCCGGCGTACGCCCCGGCACCGAGCTCGGCGAACCGGGCCATGGCACGCAGCAGGGCGAGGTTGTGCTCGAGGTTCTTGCCGAATCCGAAGCCCGGGTCGACCAGGACGCGCTTCCGATCGATGCCGGCCAGCTCGCAGGAGAACAGGCGATCGGTCAGAAAACGATGGACCTCGCCAACCACGTCGTCGTAATCCGGCGCGTCCTGCATAACGCGGGGCTCGCCCTGCATGTGCATCAGGCAGACCGGCACGCGCAGCTCGGCGGCCGTGTCGAGCGCGCCTTCGCGGCGCAGCGCGTAGACGTCGTTGATCATCCCCGCGCCCGCGCCGACGGCAGCACGCATCACCTCGGGCTTGGAGGTGTCGATCGACAAGGGCACCGTGGTCGCCGCGGCGAGGCGCTCGATCAACGGCACCACGCGACGGATCTCCTCCTCGGCTGAGACATCGTCGGCACCGGGGCGGGTGGATTCACCGCCGATGTCGAGCATGTCCGCCCCCTCCTCCACCAGCTTCAACGCATGGGCGTACGCCGCGTCGAGGCTGTCGTGCTGACCGCCGTCGGAGAACGAGTCCGGCGTGACGTTGACGATACCGACCACCCGGGGCCTGTCGAGCACGAGGGCACGGCCGTTGCAGTCCAGGACGGTGGCAAAGGGGTCGTTCATGCGATCAGCCCTGCTGGGTGCCCGCCATCGGGCCCATGAAACGGCGGTAATAGCGCAGCTCGTCGATCGAATCGCGGATGTCGGACAGCGCCGTGTGCGCGGAATCCTTGGCGAAGCCACGCGAGATCTCCGGCGACCAGCGGCGCGATAGCTCCTTCAACGTGGACACATCGAGGTTGCGGTAGTGGAAGTAGCGCTCCAGCTTCTGCATCTCGCGGTGCAGGAAGCGGCGGTCCTGGCAGATGGAGTTGCCGGCCATCGGCGACTTGCCGGCGGGCACCCACTGCTTGAGGAAGGCGATGGTGGCTTCTTCGGCCTGCTCGGGTGTGGCGTCGGATTCGACCGCGCGGCCCCAGAGGCCGGAACGCTGGTGCTGGTTGCGGTTCCAGGCATCCATTTTCTGCAGGCGGGCGTCGCTGTGCGAGATGGCGAAGACCGGGCCTTCGGCCAGCACGTTCAGATCCTTGTCGGTCACGATCGTGGCGATCTCCAGGATGGAGTCGTTGTCCGTGTCCAGACCCGTCATCTCCAGGTCGATCCAGATGAGGTTGTCCTCGTGTGCGGGCGTCATGGGTTCTCCTTGGAAGTACCCCGCAGTCTAGCGTATGCGATCATGCCCCGATGGCCGAACCGACCTTCTTCTGGCACGACTACGAAACCTTCGGCGCCGATCCCCGCCGGGACCGCCCCAGCCAGTTCGCCGGCATCCGCACCGATGCGGACCTGAACGTCGTCGGCGAGCCCCTGATGATCTACTGCAAGCCGCCACGGGACATGCCCCCGCAGCCGGCCGCCTGCCTGATCACCGGCATCGCTCCGCAGCTGACAGAACGTGAAGGCATGCGGGAAGCCGAGTTCGCCGCGGCGATCCACGAGCAGCTGGCGATGCCGGGCACCTGCACGGTGGGCTACAACTCGCTGCGCTTCGACGATGAATTCACCCGCCATCTCCTCTACCGGAATTTCTATGATCCGTACGGGCGGGAGTGGGAGAACGGCAATTCCCGCTGGGACCTGATCGACCTGGTGCGCCTGTGCGAGGCCCTGCGCCCCGAGGGAATCGTCTGGCCGACGCGGGACGACGGCAGCCCCAGCTTCAAGCTGGAGCATCTGGCCACGGCCAATGGCCTGAAACAGGACCGCGCGCACGACGCCCTCTCCGACGTCGAGGCCCTGATCGCCCTCGCCCGCCTGATCCGCCAGCACCAGCCGAAGCTCTGGGACTGGTATTACGGGCTGCGCCGCAAGCAACGGGTATTCGAGCTGCTCGACGTCGCCGCGATGACGCCGGTGGTGCACGTGTCCTCGCGCTACCCCGCGAGCCGTCACTGCCTGACCGTCATCGCGCCGCTGGCCGCACATCCTTCGCGGGCGGGCGAAGTCATCGTCTACGATCTCAGCGCCGATCCCACCGACCTGCTCACCCTCGACGACGGCGACGTGGCCGACCGCGTTTTCACCTCGCGCGCCGACCTTCCGGAAGGCGTGGAGCGGGTCGCCCTACGCACCGTGCGCGCGAACCAGGCGCCGGCGCTCGCGCCGTTGTCGGTGCTCAAGGGGGCCGATCACGGCCGCCTCGGTCTCGACATGGCCGCCGTGGAGCGCCACCTCGCCCTGCTGCGCCAGGCCGATGGCCTGGCCGAGAAGCTACGCCGCATCTACGGTCACGCCGCATCGCTGCCGCCGGCCGAAGACGCGGAACTCGCCCTTTATGGGGGCTTCCTGCCGGATGCGGATCGCCGCCTGCTCGGCGAGGTGCGCGCGACGCCGCCGGACCAGCTCGGCACCCGTGCCTTCCCATTCCGCGACCCGCGCTACCCGCAGCTGCTGTTCCGCTATCGCGCGCGCAACTGGCCGGAAACGCTCAGCCCCGACGAACAGGAACGCTGGGCAGCCTTCCGCCTCGACCGTCTCACCCGGCGCAGCGCGCTGACCACGCTCACCCTCGACGACTACAACGCCGAGCTCGCCACCCTGCGCGCCCTGCCCGGCTCGCCCCTGCCCCTGCTCGACGAGCTGGAAGCCTGGGGCCTCGAACTCGCACTGAACTGACCGACCTGACCTGACCCATGGCCAAAACCTATTTCACGCCCGCCACGTTCCGCTTCTTCAAATCGCTCATGCGTCATAACAACCGCGAGTGGTTCCACGAACGCAAGGACGATTACGAGAAACACGTACGCGAGCCCTTCCTTGCGCTCATCGGCGATCTCGATGCGCCGCTGAAGAAGATCAGCCCGCACTACCGTGCCGACACGCGCAAGGTCGGCGGCTCGCTGTATCGCATCCACCGCGATACCCGCTTCGCCAACGACAAGCAGCCGTACAAGGGCTGGCAGGGTTCGCGGTTTTTCCACGAGCGCCGCCACGAGATCCAGGCGCCGGGTTTCTACCTGCACATCCAGCCAGACGAGTGCTTCGCTGGCGGTGGCATGTGGCATCCGGAACCGCCGGTGCTGAAAAAGCTGCGCGATTTCCTCGCCGACAATCCGGATTCGTGGAAGCGGGCAACGCACGGGAAGGCATTTCGTGAGCGCTTCGAGTTCTGGGGCGAGAGCCTGACCCGACCGCCGCGCGGCTTCGATCCGAACCACGAACTGATCGAGGATCTGAAGCGGAAGAATTTCGCGGCGGGGCAGAATTTCGACGAAGCGCTGGCGTGCTCATCGGAGCTGTTGCCGTTCGTCGTCGACACCTTCAAGCGCCTCGCGCCCATGGTCGACTACCTCTGCGCAGCCCAGGAACTCGAGTTCTAAGCCGATTCATCGGCGAATAGGACATGTGGGAGCCGCTTCAGCGGCGATGCGCGTGGTAGGAGCCGATTCATCGGCGATCCCGCGACAGCGGGCCAGGTTGACTCGAGCACCCGATCGCCGATGAATCGGCTCCTACAAAAAGCGAGCCGCAGCCCGCAGATCGAGCCACCTCACCGCTCGTACAACTCGATCGGCAGATCGTCCGGATCGGCGAAGAAGGTAAACCGCTTACCGGTGAATTCGTCGACCCGGATCGGCTCGCACACGACGCCACGCGTGCCCAACGTCGCCACGACCGCCTCGACATCGCTCACGACAAAGGCCAGATGTCGCAACCCCTGCGCCTCCGGCCGCGACGGCCGTTTCGGTGGCGAGGAGAACGAGAAGAGCTCCAGCTGCACGCCGGGACTCACTTCCAGATCGAGCTTCCAGGAATCGCGTGCTTCGCGATACGTCTCGTGGATGATCTTGAGACCGAGGGTGTCCGTGTAGAACGCTTTGGACCGGGCGTAGTCGGAGCAGATGATGGCGACGTGGTGGATTGATTCGAGCATGGGGATTTTTCGTTTCCTGGGGAAGAGCATCGCCGATAAATCGGCTCCTACCGAGCAGGGGGGCGATAGCCGTACGGGTCATCGATAACCACGCAGGTCACGGCGCCCTTGTAGGAGCCGATTCATCGGCGATGGCCGCGCAGCGGCCTGGTATCACGCCGCGCAGCGGCCTCCTTTCACGCCTGCGAAAACGGAAACGCCAACACATCCGCGATCGCATCCGTATCCGCCAGCACCATCAACAACCGCTCGATGCCAAGCGCAACACCCGCGCACGCCGGCATATCACCCAGCACGCCAAGGAGCCGCTCATCCATCGGCACTTCCGCATCGCCACGCGCGCGCCGCTTTTCGTTATCCCGCTCGAACCGCGCACGCTGCTCCGATGCATCGTTGAGCTCGTGGTACCCGTTGGCCACCTCGTATTGCCCCACGTACACCTCGAACCGCTCCGCCACCGGGGGGTCGCTCTGACGAATACGCGCCAGCGCACACTGGCTGGCCGGAAACTCCGAGACGACGGTGATGCGATCGCGTGGAAATTCCGGCTGGATGCGATGTGTCATGAGCAGGTCCAGCCAGTCGTCGCGCTCGAGGCCGCCACTGGAGATGTGCACATCGGCGAGCGGCTTCCTCAACGCCTCGACCGGATCCAGCAGCGCATCCACGCCCAGCGTGTCGTGGAACAAGCCGCGATACGTGGTCTCGACGATCTCGAAGTTGCGTCCCGCCTGCAGCATCAGCCTCTCGAGCAGGTCGATCACCTCGCGCGCCAGCTTCGTATGGTCCCAGCCCAGGCGATACCACTCGAGCATGGTGAACTCGGGGTTGTGCCGCCCACCGGCTTCGCCGTTGCGGAAGACACGACCCAGTTCATAGCAATCGCCTACGCCGGCCGCGAGCAGGCGCTTGAGAGGAAACTCCGGCGAGGTGCGCAGCCAGCGTTCGCGCGCACCCGCGTCGACATGGCCACTGAAGCTCGTGTGGAAGCTCTGGATGTTCGGGTCCGTATTGCCGGCGGCAGAGAGCATCGGCGTCTCGACCTCGAGCACATCGCGTTCGGCGAAGAACCCGCGGATCGTGGCATACGTCTGCGCGCGCAAGCGCAGCGACGTCATGCGATTCATGGCGCCACGCCGTGTTCGCTCAGCAAGGCCACGAGATCCGCCTCCGTATACACCGGCACGCCGAGCTCGTTGGCCTTGTCCAGCTTGGACCCGGCCGCCTCACCCGCGAACACACCCGTGGTCTTCTTCGACACCGAGCCGGCCACCTTGGCGCCGAGCGATTCGAGCCGCTCGGTGGCGTCGTCGCGCTTGAGCGTTTCCATCGTGCCGGTGATGACGTAGGTCAGCCCTTCGAGCGGAAGCGCGCTGACGCTCTTCGACGGCAAAGCCGCAGCCAGCGCGCGCATCGCCTCGTCGGCACGACGCAGTTCGGCGACGCGCTCGTCATCGGCCAGTAGTGCCGTGAGATTCGATGCCGCCGCCTGCGGCACGCCCGCGACGATCCACTGGTGCTCGCCTGCTTTCACCAGCGCATCGAGACTGGCGTAGTTCTTTGCCAGGATGCCCGTGCTCTTCGGTCCGAGCTTCGACACCTTGGCGGCATCCAGCAGCACGTCGAGACCCAGCCGCTCGCGCAACTTGGGCGAAGGTGCGCCTTCGTCGGCAAAGGTGATCCCCGCATCGAGCAAGGCGTCGACCACCTTCTGGTTGCCCTCCTGCTCGAAGAAGGCGGCGATCGAGGTCGCGACCTCGTCGCCGATGTCCGGTAGCACCCGCAGCACGGGCGCCGGCGTACGGCGCACGAAGTCCAGCGAGCCCAGCCACGCCGCCAGCGTCTTCGCCGTGCTTTCGCCGATGTGCATGATGCCAAGGCCGAAAAGGAAACGCGGCAGCGTCGAGGCCTTGCTGGCTTCGATCGCCTCGACGAGATTTTCCGCCCACTTGGTCGCGACCTTGCCCTGCTTCACCGTCTCCGGCGTCGATCCGTCGCGCTCATCGGCCAGCGTTTTCAACTGCACGAAGCGTTCGACGGTGAGCGTGTAGAGGTCGGCCGGCGTATGCACCATGTCGAACTCGACCAGGGCATCGACGAAACGATCGCCGAGGCCGTCGATATCCATGGCGCGCCGCGAGGCGAAATGAATCAGGGCTTCCTTGCGCTGCGCGGCGCAGATCAGGCCACCCGAGCAGCGATATGCGGCGGCACCTTCTTCACGCAACAGCTCGGAGCCGCAGACCGGGCAGACCTCGGGCATCTTCCAGGCCACGGTGCCCGCTGGCCGGTTTTCCTCGACCACGCGCGCGACTTCGGGAATGACATCGCCCGCGCGACGCACGATCACCGTGTCGCCGACGCGCACGTCCAGGCGTGCCACCTGGTCGGCGTTGTGCAGCGTCGCATTGGTGACGGTCACGCCACCGACCTGCACCGGCGTCAGTCGCGCGACAGGCGTGGCCGCGCCCGTGCGACCGATCTGAATCTCGATCGCCTCGACGGTGGTCGTCTGCTCCTGCGCGGGATACTTGTGCGCAATGGCCCAACGCGGCGCACGCGAAACGAAGCCCATCTCGCGCTGGCCGGCGTAGTCGTCTAGCTTGTAGACCACGCCATCGATGTCGTAAGGGAGGCTGTCACGCTTCTCGCCGATCTTGCGGAAGTACGCCAGCAGGCCATTGAAACCCTTCGCCGTGGACACTTCCGGCGAGACAGGAAACCCCCAGTCACGCAGCTTCGCCAGCGTGGCCGAGTGCGTGTCGGGCAGCTCACCGTCTTCGACGCGGCCGACCGCATAGGCGAAGAAGGCGAGCGGACGCTTCGCCGTGATGGCAGGATCGAGCTGACGCAGCGAACCGGCGGCACCGTTGCGCGGATTCGCCAGCGGCTTCTCGCCGCTCGTACGCGCCCGCTCGTTGAAAGCCTCGAAGCCGGCGCGCGGCATGATCACCTCACCGCGCACTTCGAGTACGCGCGGCCAACCCTCGCCGCGCAGGCGCAACGGAATCGCCTTGACGGTGCGCAGGTTGGCCGTGACGTCTTCGCCGACCGCACCGTCACCCCGCGTCGCACCCTGCACGAACACGCCGTCTTCGTAGCGGAGGCTGATAGCGAGGCCATCGAGCTTGGGCTCGACCGAGAACACGGGCTCACGACGATCGAGCGTCTGCTCGATACGCCGCTCGAAGTCGGCGACTTCGCGATATCTTTCGCGAACGGTCTCGCCTTCCTGTTCGAACGCGTTGCCCAGCGACAGCATGGGCACCGCGTGGGTGACTTCGGCAAAGCCGCCCTGCGCACGGGCGCCCACGCGTCGCGTCGGCGAATCGGCGACGGCGAGCGCCGGATACTCGGCTTCGAGCGCCTCGAGCTCACGCATGAGACGGTCGTACTCGGCATCGGCGAGGGTCGGATCGTCAAGCACGTGATAGCGGTAATTGGCGTCTTCGAGGCGATGGCGGAGCGCGGTGGCGCGCTCGACGGCATCGGCCGGGGCGGGGGCTTGGGGCATGTGCGGGGTCCGTCAGGCTCTGATCGTCTATAATGTTACAGCCATGCCAGCCCACGACGTCATCGACACCCTCCCGCCGAACGACGTTCACGCCCTCTCCACCGACCGACCGGCGCTTGCGCCCGCGGAGCCCTCGAGCAGGGCCCGCTATCGCGGCCTGATCTGGCTCGTGTCGGCCGCCTTCTTCATGCAGGCGCTGGATTCGACCATCGTCAACACGGCCGTACCCGCTATCGCGGGCGCGCTGGACGTGAGCCCGCTGAGCATGCGCACCGCCCTGACCAGCTACGTGCTGACCCTGGCGATCTTCATTCCCATGAGTCCCTGGCTGTGCGATCGCTTCGGCACGAGGCGCGTTTTCGGCGCCGCCATCACCGTGTTCGCCCTGGGCTCGCTGCTGTGCGGCCTGGCGCAGACCCTGCCCGAGCTGGTCGCCTCGCGTATCGTCCAGGGCCTTGGCGGCGCGGCATTGATGCCCGTGGGCCGCTACGTGCTCGTCCGCAGCATCGACCGACGCGAATTCGTCAGCGCGATGACCACGGTGGCCACCTTCGGCCTGCTCGGCTCGGTGTTCGGCCCCCTGCTCGGCGGTGCCTTGGTGGAGTTCACCAACTGGCGACTCATCTTCCTGATCAACGTCCCGGTCGGCATCGTCGGCCTGTTGCTCAATCGCCGGGAAATGCCCGAGTACCGGCTGGAGCAGGCGAACCGTTTCGATACCACTGGCTTCCTGCTGTTCGCCGGCTCGTCCGCCTTGTTCCTGATGGCCGCCGAGACCGTGGGCACGTCGGGACACGCGCTGAGCATCGCCGGCTACGCGCTGGCCGCGGTGGGCCTGGGCATGCTGTACGTGCGGCACAGCCGTCGCACCGAACACCCGGTCAGCGATCTGTCCCTGCTCAAGGTGCGCAGCGTCTGGGTCTCGCTCGCCGGCAACCTGTTCACCCGGCTCGGCGTATCCGGCATGTACCTGCTGCTGGTGCTGTTCCTGCAGATCGGCTGCGGCTGGTCGCCCTTGCATGCCGGCCTGATGATGGTGCCGCAGGCGATCGGCTCGATTTCGGTCAAGCCCTTCATCCACCGGCTGCTCACGCAGTTCGGCTATCGCAAGCTGCTGCTCGGCAACACCATCGCGGTGTCCATCGTGCTGTGTTCGTTCGCCCTGCTCACACCGGAAACACCGATGTGGATCATCGCGAGCTTCGTCTACGTCTATGGCGCCGTGATGTCGTTGCAGTACACCGCGATGAATACCCTGGCCTATGTGGACCTGGATGTGAGCCATGCGGCGATGGCCTCGTCCATGGCATCGACCGCGCAATACCTGTCGATGAGCTTCGGCATCGCCCTGGCATCGCTGCTGATGGGCGGCTTCCTCGGCTCGCACAATGCCCAGGGCTACGTCTGGGCCTTTCGCTGGTCGGTGATCGTGCTCGGCATGATCACCCTGGCCGCCAGCTGGATTTTCAGCCGCCTGCGTGAGACGCGGGTTGGCAAAGTGGTCGACGCCACGGCATAAAGGGTTACTCTCAAGGACGATCCGGAGCATCCCATGCACGATTCCGCAGGCATACTGCTGACGCTTTTCATCATCTTCGTCGCCGCGCAGATCGGCGGCGAGATCGCTCAGCGCCTGCGCCTGCCCGCCGTGGTGGGCGAAATCGCCGCCGGCTGCGTGGTCGGGCCTTCGGCGCTGGGCTGGGTCAGCCTGCCCGATATCGCCACCGGCACGCCCCTCGATGTGCTCGCCGAAATCGGCGTCATCCTGCTCCTTTTCTCAGTCGGCCTGGAAACGCGACTCGACGATCTGAAGAAGGTCGGCGCGAGCGCCTTCATGGTCGGCGTTCTCGGCGTCATCATCCCCTTCGCCTGCGGCGCGGTATGGGCGCATGGTTCCGGCTTCGACTGGATCCGCTCGATGTTCGTCGCTGCGGTGTTCGTCGCCACCTCGGCCGGCATCACTGCGCGCGTGCTGCAGGAATTGGGCGTGCTGCAGCGTCGTGAGGCGCGGATCATCCTCGGTGCCGCCGTTATCGACGACATCCTCGCCATGCTCCTGCTCGGCATCGTTTCCTCGCTGCAAGGCGGCGGCGACGTCGATGTCGGCGGCCTGATCGGAACCTTGGCGGGCGCCATCGGTTTCGTCGCCGTGATCGGCTGGGGCGGCACGCGCGTCATGCGTCGCGGCTCCGGTTGGCTGGATAAGCCGAGCAACCCGATGTCGCCCCTTGCGATCGTGCTAGCCCTCTGCCTGGGTCTCGCCTTCCTCTCGATGAAGTTCCACCTGGCCGCGATCATCGGTGCCTTCCTCGCCGGCATGATCGCCTCGGAGACCCGCCAGCGGCATCAGCTCGAGGAACAGACTGCGCCCCTGCTGGCCTTCCTCACGCCGTTCTTCTTCGTGGTCACCGGCGCCAAGGTGAACCTCTCCGCGTTGGCCAGCGCCAGCGCGCTGGGCATGCTCGCCGTCGTCACCCTGATCGCCATCGTGTCCAAGCTCGCCGGCGGCTACCTCGGCTCGATGTCGCTGGGCCGGCGCGGCGCCCTGATCGTCGGCTTCGGCATGGTGCCGCGTGGCGAGGTCGGCGTGGTCATCGCCAGCCTTGGCCTCGCCGCCGGCGTTTTCGACGAGACGATCTATGCCGTGATCGTGGCGATGTCGCTACTGACCGCGATGGTCACGCCGCCGATCCTGGCCCTGCTCCTGAAGGACCGCTCCGGATCGACTGGTACGCCGTGAGCGCATCTTCGCGGCTGCTCTTGAGGTCGACCAGCGGCTGCGGATAGCCCGACTGTTTCAGAAACGCGGCGTCCTCCCAGGGCGCGTGGACAAGGCGACCCTTCGCGTTCGCCAGTTCGGGGACCCAGCGACGGATGTACGCGCCGTCCGGGTCGAACTTTTCCGACTGCGTCACCGGATTGAAGATGCGGAAGTACGGGGCGGCATCCGCCCCGCTCCCGGCCACCCACTGCCAGCCCATTGCATTGTTGGCCAGATCGGCATCGACCAGGGTGTCCCAGAACCACTTTTCGCCGAGCAACCAGTGCTGGCGAAGGTTCTTCGTCAGCAGGCTCGCCACCAGCATTCGCACGCGGTTGTGCATCCAGCCGGTGGCCCACAGCTCGCGCATCCCGGCGTCGACGATGGGAATGCCCGTCTTGCCCGCTTTCCAGCGCTTGAGCGCGTGGGCGTCGCGTTTTTCCCAGCGGAATGCGTTGAACTTCGGATTGAAGTTCTTTTTCGGCGTGTGCGGAAAATGAAACAGCAGATGGTGCCCGAACTCGCGCCAGCCGAGCTGCCGCAGGTACGGCTCGACATCGGCGCCGCTCTTTCGCTTCTTCACCCGATCCCGCAGCCCCTCCGCTACCTGCAGAGGCGAGATCTCGCCGAAGTGCAGGTGCGGTGAGAGGCGCGACGTCCCGTGTCGTGCCGGGATATCGCGACCTTCCACATAGTGACCCACGGCATCGTCGGCGAAGAGGTCGAGCATCTCCTGCGCGCCCTGCTCGCCCGGCGTCCATTCGGCGAAGCCGCTTGCCCAGTTCAGCGTCGGCAGCAAGCCCAGCGCATCGAGCGATGACGCTTTCGGCAACGTGGCCAGATGCATGGGCGAGGGCTCGGCGACCGGCGCAACCGCATCGATGCGCGCGCGCAGGTTGCGCCAGAACGGGGTGAACACCCGATAGGGTTCGTTCTGCTGGGTAGCGATGTCCCAGGGCTCGCACCAGAGCGCCGCATTGAACGAGGCCACCGCGATGCCCTCCTTTTCGAGTTCGCCCCGCACCCACTTGTCACGGGCGATCGCCTTGGGTTCGTAGAGGCGGTTGAAGTAGACGGCGGTCGCGCCCGTCGCTTCGATGGCGCTACGCAAGCCGTCGAGGCTGGGCCCCTGAAGGATCTGCAGACCGCCCTTGTGCCGGCCCAGGGAAGCATCCAGCGCATCGAGGGAATGGTGCAGCCACCAGCGGCTGGCCGCGCCCGGCGCCCATTCGCCGTCCTCGTCGGGGGCGTGGACATAGAGCGGCACCACCTTCGCGTGGGCGGCCATGGCGGCGTTGAGGGCGGGATTATCTGCAAGACGCAGGTCGCGGCGGAACCAGAGGATAGCTGTGCTCATCCGCCTAGTATCCACGGAACACGTGAAGCCGGAATCGCTCCATCTTCGTTCAGCCGACATGCTTAGACTGTCCCCATGCGGCTAACCCTGCCAGCCGCCCGAAAGGAGATCACCATGAATTTCAAGACCGTCCTCGGCATCCCCCTCGCCGCCCTGCTCGCCACCGCGGCCGTCGCTCCCGCCTCCGCCGCGACGATCAACCGGCCCGATGGCATCTACGTGCGCTGCGACCAGTGCGGCGTGGTCCAGAGCATCGAACGCAACGTCACCCAGGGCCGTGACCACGGCACCGCCGGTGCTGTCATCGGCGCCATCGCCGGCGGCGTCCTCGGCAACCAGGTCGGTCGTGGCAACGGCCGCAAGGTCGCCACGGTGGCCGGTGCGGTCGGCGGCGGCTTCGCCGGCAACGCCATCGGCAAGGGCGGCGGCAGCGAGAGCTACACCCTGCGCCTGAAGATGGGTGGTGGCGGCTACACCAACGTCCAGGTCGCCGACGCCTCGGCCATCCGCGAGGGCGACATCGTGGTGGTCGACGACAAGGGCAATATCCAGCGCGTTCAGTAAACGCCGCAGGTCCTCCTTGCCCTGGTTCGGAAGGCCGGCCCCTCGGGTCGGCCTTTTTTCATGCCGCGCACATGGCTGTTTGCATGCACAGTCGGACGCTTATTCCTGACAGTGCCGGTTTCCCGCATTCATACCGACGGGGGACCTGCTCCGCCACCCATCCGATCGGCCTAGGATAGAACTCGTCAACGCGGGCGCAATGACGCGCCGGACCGAAACACCATGGAATTGGGCCTGGTCACCAGCAGCACTTACCTCAGAAGCGAAGAGTCGACGCTCCTCCGCCTCCTGGGACGATGCGAAGCCGACCTTCGACGGCTGAAGGTGGGCCTGCATGTGGTCGGGAAGGCCTATGGCGCGATCGTCAGCCACGGCGTGATGTCGAACTATGAAGGCCTCCATCATTATTCGACCGACCGGTACCGAGGCCTCGTACGCATGACGGCTGACCTGGTAGGCAGTGATCCCGGCTCGCTGGATGGGGTTATCTATCTGACCTCCCCTGACGACACATCGACGCTGCTTCCCGAAGCTGTCGCTTTGAAACGCCAGTCCCTGATTCACGCGAAACCTTATCTTTCCACTGTTGCATCCGTCCTCGACTGGATCGCGACGGAGTGTCTCTGGACGGGGCATCCGCGCCGGCCGGAGCTCATCTCGACCGTCGACCTCATGTCCTCACAGACACTCGCGCTCATCGCGCACGACGGCATGAAGAAGGCCATGCTGACCTTCGTCGAGGACAATTTCGACCTGTTGTCACGCTTTGCGCGCCGTGTCTCGACAGCGTCCACGGGTGTTCGACTCAATGAGCTTGCGCGAGGGCGAGGTTGGCCGATCGATATCGCGTGGACATCGTGCTACAGGAGCGGCCCACTTGGCGGCGACGCAGAAATAGCCGATCTGGTTCTAAGGCATCAATGCCAACGCGTCATCTTCTTCTGCGACCCGCTCGTACCCCATCCGCACGATGCCGACATAAGCATGCTGGAACGCGCCATCACCGCGAATACGGAAGACATCGTCTACATCGGCAGCCCTGTCATCGCTTCGCGGTGGGCCGAGGCGGCATACAGGGCCTCCTACGTTAGTCAGCGTTGAAGCATTGCCGATGAATCGGCTCCCACCTTCACCGCGATCGCGTCGTAGAACGATTCGGGCAACACCGCGCGCACCGGCACGCGCCACCAGTTCGCACGCGCGAAGTCGCGACACTTCACCGCGTCCTTGTCCGTCATCAAGACGGGGCAACCGTCGGCGAAGGTGAAGTCGTCACGGGTGAACGCGTGGTGGTCGGCAAAGGGATGGCCATCCACGGCGATACCGTACGCCGCGAGGCTGGCGAAGAAGCGCGCTGGATTGCCGATGCCCGCAACGGCATGCGCAGGCCGCCCCGAAAAGTCGCTCAACGGCGCCGAAAGCGTCGGATCGGCCATGTTGATGGCCACGCCACCTTCCAACGTCATGCCGATCTCGTTGGCACCCGGCGATCCGCTATTGACGACGACGAAGTCCACGTCGGCGAGACGACTCGCCGGCTCGCGCAGCGGGCCCGCGGGGAGCAGATGCCCGTTACCCAGGCGACGTTCCCCGTCGATCACGCAGATCTCCACGTCGCGACCGAGCCGATGATGTTGCAGCCCGTCGTCCGCGAGAATCAGGTTGCATCCGGCATCGATCAGCCGCTGCGCTGCTTCCGGACGCTCGCGCCCGATGGCCACCGGGACGCCACTCTGGCGAATCAGGCTCGGCTCATCACCGACTTTCGAGGGATCGTCCTGACCGGTGAGCAGATAGGGGCCACGCTCGCTGCCGCCGTAACCACGACTGACGACACCGGGAACGAAACCGCGCGCCGACATCGCTGCCGCCAGGGCGACGATCAGCGGTGTCTTGCCGGTACCGCCGATGGTGATGTTGCCAACGACGACCACCGGCACCGACAGGCGCACCACCGAGGAGGGATCGGCTCGAAAAGCGTCAGCACGACGCCGCACAACGGCGCGATACAGCGCCTCGAGAGGCAGCGTCCAGAGCGGCGGCTTGCCGCCGCCGTACCAGCGTCGTTGCAGTGAGGCGCCCAGGCCCACGGCTTAGCTCGCCGCTTGCTCGTGGAACTGCATGCGGTGCAGGGCCGAATACTGGCCGCCCTTGTCGAGCAGCTCGCGGTGCGTGCCAAGCTCGACGATGCGGCCCTGATCCATCACGGCGATCTGGTCGGCGTGCTCGATGGTCGACAGGCGATGCGCGATCACCAGGGTGGTGCGGTCGCGCATCAGGCGGGTGAGCGCATCCTGGATCAGACGTTCCGACTCGGTATCGAGCGCGCTGGTCGCTTCGTCGAGGACGAGGATCGGAGCGTTCTTGAGGATGGCGCGCGCGATGGCGATGCGCTGGCGCTGGCCGCCGGAAAGCGAATTACCGCCCTGCCCGATCTGCGTGTTCAGGCCTTCCGGCAAGCGCTCGATGAACTCCATCGCGTTGGCGGCCTTCGCCGCCGCGGTGATGTCGGCCTCGGAAGCACCGGCCATTTCGCCATAGGCGATGTTGGCCGCCACGGTGTCATCGAACAGCACGACGTTCTGCCCGACCCAGGCGATCTGCCGACGTAGCGAAGGCAAGGTGTACTGCGAATAATCGCGACCGTCGACCAGGATGCGGCCTTCGGTAGCCTGGTAAAAACGCGGCAGCAGGCTGACGAGGCTCGACTTGCCGCTACCGGAGCGGCCGACGAGCGCCGTCACCGTACCGGGCTGGCAGACCAGGTCCACGCCACGCAGGGCAACGTGGTTATTGCGCTCGTACACCAGGTGGACGTTCTCGAAACGGATGTCGCCCTTGGTCCGGACGAGGTCTTCCGTACCGGTGTCGATCTCGGCCGGCGTATCGATGATCTCGAACAGGTCTTCGGCCGCCGTCACGCCCTTCTGCAGGCTGGCCTGGATGCCGGCCAGGCGCTTAAGCGACGGCAGCATGCCACCCATGGCGGTGAGCACGGCGGTGAAAATGCCGGGAGTGATCGTCTCGATGACGCCGGGACGCGAGCCGAGGAACACCAGGGTTGCGAGCGCGATGGCGCCGACCGTCTGGATCGTCGCACTGGAGGCCGCGCTGGTCGCGGAGACCTTGAGGTTGAGGCGGCGCTGGCGCTCGGCGATTTCGCCAAAGCGATCGCCTTCCCTCGCCTGACCACCGTAGATGCGCACTTCGCGGTTGGCCGCGACGGCTTCTTCCACGGCGCTGGTCACCGTGCCCATGTTGCCCTGGATACGCTTGCTGATCTTGCGGTAGCGACGGCTGATCACCGTGACGATCACCACCACGCAGGGCACCAGCACAAGCAGCGCCATCGCCAGATAGGCGCTCCAGTACAACATGACGCAAAGCATGCCGACGACGGTGAGGCCCTCGGTCACTGCGACCTTCAACGAATCCGCGGAGGCCGACGCGACCTGTTCGCTGGTGTAGGTGATCCGCGAGATCTGCTGTCCCGATGGCTCTTTGGCAAAGAACGTGGCCGGCAGGCGCAGGTACGAGGCGAAGACATCGATCCGGATGGCCTGCACCACGTTACGCCCGACGTAGGCAATGCCGTAGTCGGTGGCGTAAGAAGCGACACCGCGTATGGCGAAGATGACGATGATCCAGATCGGCATCCAGAAGATCGTGTAGGGATCTTTCTCGACAAATATCTTGTCGACCAGGGTCTTGAGCAAGCTGGTGAACAGCGACAGACACGCCGGGTCGATGATCATCCCGAGCACGGCGATCAGCCCGGCGGCACGAAAACGCTTCGTGTAGCCGAGCAGGCGCTTGTAGGTCTGCCACGTCTTTGCGTCCCAGACCGAGATTTTTTCCTTGCTCACCGCGCCGGACCCGCCTCACTGGGCGTGGTCGCGATCGACAGACGGGTGAAGCCCACCTGGCCGAGCGCGTCCATCGCGCGAACCACGTTCTGGTGCGGCGTCATCGCGTCGGCACGGATCACCACGAGGCGATCGCGGTCGTTGCCGGCGACACGCTCGATGGTCGCCTTGAGCGGTTCGATGCCCTCGCCGAGCACCTCGTCGCTGCCGACCGAGTAATGGCCATCACGGTCGACGACCAGGGTCAGCGCGTTGTCCGTGGACTCGCGCGCCTGGCTGTCGGCCTTGGGCAGGTTGACCTTGAGACGGGAGTGCTCGACGAAGGTGGTACTGAGCACGAAGAACATCAGCAGGGTCAGCAGCACGTCGATCAACGAAATGACGTTGATCTCGAAATCGTCCTCGCGACGGGAACCGATGCGCATGGATCAGCCAGCCTGCGAGGTCGCGGCTTCCGACGCGGCGGTGCGACGGCGCGGGACCGGGCGCGGCGCGGAGAGATCGTCGAGCAGGGCCGTGGCTTCCTTCTCCATCTGGACGACGTAGCCGCCGACCTTGGAACGGAAGTAGCGGTGCAGCACGTACGCCGGGATCGAGACGACCAAGCCGAATGCCGTGCAGATCAGCGCCTCGCCGATACCGCCGGCCATCTTGGTCGGATCGCCGATACCGCCAGCCATCACGCTGAGGAACATGCGGATGAGGCCGATGACGGTACCCAGCAGGCCGAGCAGCGGACCGATGAGGGCAACGGTACCGAGCGTATTGAGGTAGCGCTCCATGCGATGAACCACATGACGGCCGGTGTCCTCGATGCGCTCCTTGATCAGCTCACGCGGGCGGTCGCGCACCGCGAGTGCGCCGGCGAACAGCTCACCCAACGGGGAGCCCTTCTCGAGCGCGTCGAGGTGGGCGGCGTCGAGCGAGGACGAGCGTGCCCACTCGCGCACTTCGGCACCCAGGCCCGGCGGAAACACGGCGGCGCGGCGCAGCGCCCAGAAACGCTCGAGAACGATGGCGAGCGCAACGAACGAACAAATGAGGATCGGCAGCAAAGCCCAGCCGCCAGCCAGAAGGATCTCGAGCACGTCAACCCCGAATGAACAATGTCAGGCCGGCATCATAGCAGGGCCCGCCACGGGGACTGAGGCGCCCTTAACAGTTGCGAGATCGGGACAACTCGGTAGGAGCCGATTCATCGGCGATCCCTGCGGAGACGAGCGAGAACTGGTAGGAGCCGATTCATCGGCGAACCCTGCGGAGATGGGCGGCCAAGGTTCGCCGCGAGCACCCATCGCCGATGAATCGGCTCCTACCGAGCAAAAGCCCGTCTTACTTGTGGCCGAGGAACTCCACTTCGCTCAGATCCAGCCCGTTCGTATCACCGGCAACGAGACGCAGCCGGTACCAGGCGTACGCGCCCGGCGTCCCCACGGCAAAGGCGCGGGTCTGCCGGCGCCACGGCCAGGTCTCGCCGTCGCGCTTGTCCACGGCCTGGTAGTGCTTGCCGTCCGTCGATCCTTCGAGCACCCACCCGGACGCATCGCCGGGCTTGGCGCCGGAGGTCAGCGTGAGCATCTCGACGGTTACCGGCTTGGCGAAATGCCAGCCGACCACCGCGTCCTTCGCGGCGAGATGCGCCGAGGTGTCCGAGGTGTTGTCGAACAGCGTGTCCAGCTCCGGCCCCTTCAAAGAACCGAAGGCCTTGCCGCCCTCGCTCGTCAAATCAACGAGCGGCGCTGGCTTGCTGCCTTCGGCGCTGATGGAAGCCGGCAGCGCATCGGCACCCGTGCCCCAGGTCGACGGCGTCGGCCCCATGGTGAACTCGAGCGTGGCACCCTTGGCCAGCAATTCGTGCGGCAGGGTCACCTTGTTCCAGGGCTGGCCGTTGACCGTCAGCGACTGCACATAGCGATTCGTGTCGCTCACGCCCGGTGCCTTCACGTCGATCGTCGCGCCGCTTTCGAGGCGGATGCTCATGTGCGGGAAGTGCGGCGCACCGATGACATACTCCGGCGTGCCCATGCGCAGCGGATAGAAGCCCGCGGCACCGAACAGCCACCATGCCGACATCTCACCGTTGTCCTCGTCACCCGGATAACCCTGGCCAATCTCGCTGCCGACATACAGACGGGACACCGCGTCACGCAGCTTGTCCTGCGTCTTCCAGGGCTGGCCCGCTTCGTCGTACATCCAGATGATGTGGTGCGAGGGCTGGTTCGAATGGCCGTACTGGCCCATGCGCACGTCGCGGGCCTCGAGCATCTCGTGGATCACGTCGCCGTAGTCGCCCACGTCGTACTTGCCCGGCGTGCTGAAGAACTGGTCGAGCTTGGCACCCAGCGCCTCGCGGCCACCGTAGAGCGCAGCCAGGCCGGCACCGTCCTGCGGCGCGTGGAAGGCCATGTTCCAGGCATCGGTCTCGGTGTAATCGCCACCCCAGCGAATCGGACTGAACTGCTTCGCATCCCAGCGCCACTTGCCGGCCGCATCACGCGCGACGAAGAAACCGACGGCGGGATCGAACAGGTTGGTGTAGCCGAGGGCGCGCGAGCGATACCAGGCGGCATCGTCGGCGTAGTTGGCGCGATACGCGTCCCCGGCCGGCGCATCCTTAGCCAGCGCCCTGGCGAGGTTGCCGATCGCGAAGTCGTTGATATAGCCGTCCATCGACCAGGACAGACCTTCTTTCACGCCATCATCGGTATAGCCGTTGAACAGCGAGCGCTGGATGCCCTTGCGGCCGGCGCCCTTCTCCTCGCTGACGCTGGACGCGTTGCGGATGGCCGACTGGTAGAAGGCCGAGACGTCGAAGTTACGCACGCCCTTGAGCCACGCATCGGAGAAGGCGACATCCGAGCTGGTGCCCACCATCAGGTCGGCATACCCCGGCGACGACCAGCGCGCGATCCAGCCGGCGTCGCGGTACTGCTGCACGAAACCGTCGATCATCTTGCCGGCTTCGGTCGGCGTGAGCAGCACATATGCCGGCCACGCGGTGCGATACGTATCCCAGAAGCCGTTGTTGACGAACGGCTGGCCGTCGACGATGCGTGCGCCGGTCGTCGTATCGGTGTTGCTGCCGGCAGGCGCCGAGAACGGGCTGGCATAACGCCATACGGGGGCGTCCTTGCTACCGGTGTTCTCGTACGCATGGTTCGGATAGAGGAACAGCCGGTACAGGTTCGAGTACAGCACCGTCTTCTCGTCCGGCGACGCACCCTCGACCTTGATCGCGCCCAGGCGATCGTCCCAGGCCTTGCGTGCATGCTCGCGGACGCTGTCGAAGGTATCGTCCGCCGCGATCTCCTGCGCGAGGTTGGCCTTGGCCTGGTCGACACCCATCAGCGACGTGGCGATGCGCATAGTGACCACGCGATCGCCCTTCTTCGCCGTGTCGAAGCCGAACCACGCCGAGGCGGCATCGCGCTTCTCGCCGGTCAGGCGGCCGCTCTCGGTCACCGGCTTGTCGAAGACGGCGTAGAAGAACAGGCGCGTGGCACCGGTCGACAGGCTGCTCTTCACATCCGACCAGCCCTGGATGCTGCGCTGGCCGGGATCGAGCGTGACCGAGGCCTTCTCGTTGAGGTTGTCGAAAACCAGCTGGGAGCGCTTGTCGGTGAAGGTGAAGCGGAAGATCGCCGCACGGTCGGTTGGCGTGATTTCGGTCGTGATGCCGTTGTCGAAGCGCACCCGGTAGTAATCCGGATGGGCCAGCTCGGCATCGTGACCGAACGACAGCGCACGTGTCTCGCGCTTGAGCGCCGGGGCGCCCGAGGCTACCTGCGCGGGCATGACCTGGAAGGTCTGGCGCTCACCCATCCAGGGGCTCGGCTCGTGCGAGAGCGCGAAGGCCTCGATGCGCGGACGGTTGTCGTCGCCGTTGCGGGCCTGGTACTGGTAGAGCCAGTTGGAGCCGGCGTTGGTCGTCGGCGTCCAGAAGTTGAAGCCGTGCGGCATCGCCACCGCGGGGAAGTTATTGCCGCGCGAGTAGTTTTCGTTGGCATTGGAGCCCCGACGCGTGTCGACGTAATCGGTCGGATGCGTGCTGTTGATCGCCTTGACATCGCCGATGCGGACATCGTCGAGGTAACCCTCGAAGGCTTCGCCTGCCGGTGCGGCCGCGGTGAGTTCGATCGAGCGGACGCGACGGCCCTTGGCCACGCTGCCCAGATCCACGCTCACATAGTTCCACTGGTCGGGATAGAGCACGCGACCTTCGCCCTGCCCCTTCGCCGTGGCGGGCACGCGATGCTGGTCGAGCGCTGCGCTGGTGGAAAGGCGCGAGCCGTCGTCGAAGACCAGGTCCACAGCCACATAGTTCGCCGGATTGACCAGGTCATCCTTGTTCGAGCGCGGGAAGACCAGCCAGGACAGCACCGTGTCGTCGCCGATGCGGACATCGGTATCGAACAGCTTCGTCGTCGCCGGCGACCCGCTGCCATTGCCCGCGTAGCGCAGGGAATGCATGCCGGTGAAGCCGACGTTGGCCTTGGCCGTCAGGACGGCGTCGGCCGGCGGCCCACCGACCACGCTAACGTCGAGCGCACCCTTCGCCGCCAGCGGCGCGGGCTGACCCGACTCGAAGGAGCTGTCAAAGCGCCGGGTGGCCGCGAGAGCCCCCACCGGTACCACAAGAGACGCCGTCACCAGGGCGAATGCCGCCCTGCCCCAACCGTGCTTCGATACCGTCACGCTCATCCCCTTGTCTAGCGGAACCCGCATTTAAATCGTTCTAAATTGGGAATGTCAAACGGCGGTGCAGCAAGGGGGTGTGTAGGAGTTCCCCTACAGACTTCCGGATATGGCCGATTTAGGATTCGCCGCGACGGCGCCCGACGGTTGGGGGACTCGGGCCACGGCGCGGCAGGACACGCCCCCATTACCTGTGCTCGGACGCCATGGCGCCGGCGCTGACGTTGTATTCCGTGGTGGAGCGAACCGATGAACCGGATATGGATTTTCCTTCTGCTGTGCTTCTGTTCGCCGTTGGTCTACGCGCAGAACTACAACGCCGTCAGTACCTACACCGCGACGAATCCGCAGTGGGACGGCGACACCGCGAGAGATTGGACCGAAACCCACACGGCCGCAAACTGGGCCGCTTATTTTGCGGCGGCCGGCTCGCCGGAGACCTGTGCGCTTCAAAACTGGCGAGAGGATCCATCGCAGGCGGCTTACAATGCAGACCAGCACAAACACACCACGACCTACGTGGCGGATACGCGTTGCGTCATTCCACTTCCGGGGTATCCGCCTGAGATCATCTACTCAGCGTCCATCAACTACCAGGTATACAGCTGCGACGAGGGTTATCACTGGGGAGAGGGCCCCTTAGGCAATTACGGTTGCCAAATCAGCCCGCTCGATCCCGGAACCAACAATGGCCCCGGCGCAGGCTGCGATGGCGGCGAAGGGCACGATGGCGACGGCAAGGACCCGGGGCCAAGTTGCTCCAGAAACCAAGGAAGTGCGAATACCAGTGCCGCAGCCGACGTCGCCGATCTATCGGTCGGCGATCCCATCAATACGGCCACCGGCAACAAGTACATCCAGGAAGATGATTTCACGGCCGACCCATGGCTGACCTTCCGACGCTTCTACAACAGCGCGCCCGACGGCATCTTGACCCCGATGGGTGCACGCTGGAGCCATTCGTTCAACCGTACTCTTGCCCGCTACAGCCCCGGGTCGCCTACGCTCGTTGTGAATCGCCCTAATGGCGTGCGTGAATTCTTCCGGAAATCAGGCACCGCCTGGACGACCACCGCGAACAACCCTGATCAGCTGACTGAGTTCACTGACACGTCCGGGCAAACGACCGGATACACCTTTCGGGTCGCTGCCCTACACCACACCGAAACGTACAGCGCAGATGGGCGCCTCCTCACTATCCAGGACGCCACCGGACAGGTCGCCACGCTCGCCTACAGCGACGCGTCGACTGCATCGGCCGTGGCGCCGAAGCCAGGGCTATTGATTTCGGTTACAGCCCCAAACGGTCGCCAGTTGTCGTTCACTTACGACTCCGCCGCGCTCGTCCATCAGGTTATCGCCCCGGATGGCAGCACATTTGTCTATGCCCATGACATTCATAACGCGCTGAGCTCCGTTCAATACCCGGACGGAAAGACGCGCCAGTACGTCTATGGGGAGTACGCGTTCACCAGCTACCAGGAGATGCGGACAACGCTGACCGGGACGATCGATGAAAACGGCGTTCGCTACGACGAAACGTCCTATGACGTGAACGGACGGGCTGTCTATACCCAGGCTCCGTCCGGTGCAGGAAGGGTCTCAGTCGCCTACAACGCGGATGGTTCGTCGGACGTAACGTATCCACTCGGCGGGATCTCGCATCAGGCCTTCACCATCGTCCAGGGCCTGGCTCGCGTGGCGACCCTCGACAAGCCATGCGGCGAATGCGGCCAACCGTATGCATCGCGCACCTATGACGCCAACTCCCGTCCGTCCACGTACACCGACTTCAAGGGTCATGTCCGTGCGACGACCTATGACGTCAATGGCTTGATGACGGAAGAGATCGATGCACAGGGAACCCCCGATCAGCGCACTATCAATACCACCTGGAATACGACCCTCCGCGTGCCGTTGACCCGTGTCGTCAAGGACAACGCCGGAAACACGGTCAGCAAAGAAGGCTGGGACTACAGCGCCACCGGCTTGACCACGGCCGCATGCCTCATCGATGCCATCGCGGCGCCTTCTTACACCTGTTCGGCAGCTGGCACCGCGCCGGCAGGTGTCCGTCGTTCGGTCATGACCTACTGCACGGCGATCGACGGCACGACCTGTCCATTGACCGGCCTGCCCCTCCAGATCGATGGACCGCGTACGGACGTCACCGACACGGTGACTTACGCGTACTACCTCACGACCGACGAGTCAGGCTGCGCCTCCCTGGGCGGCACCTGCCACCATCTTGGCGATGTGCAGTCGGCCACCGGCGGCACCGGCCTCGTGACCACCTACGTGGCCTACGACAAGGCGGGACGGCCGACACGCGTGCAAGCGCCGAACGGCGTGTTGACCGACATCACGTACACGCCTCGTGGCTGGCTCGCGACAAAGACCACAAGGGCATCGGCGGATGGGACACCCTCCGCGAGCGACGCCGTCACTACGATCGCCTACAACCCGGACGGCACGGTGCAGCAAGTCAAGGATGCCGACGGTGTCACGGCGACCTATACCTACGACACCGCCCACCGCCTCACTGACGTTACAGATGGATCAGGGAACCGGGTCCACTACACCCTGGATGCTGCG
Source organism: Luteibacter sp. P1_D3 (assembly GCF_056406135.1). Taxonomy (NCBI): domain Bacteria; kingdom Pseudomonadati; phylum Pseudomonadota; class Gammaproteobacteria; order Lysobacterales; family Rhodanobacteraceae; genus Luteibacter; species Luteibacter sp. P1_D3. The sequence continues at coordinate 97,129 of NZ_JBFUAT010000016.1, forward strand.
GGAAATCGAACCAGCGAACAGGTGCTGACGTCATCTGGCGCGGTCGTCCGCTCTCTAGGCCGCACGTTCAATCCCCTGGGCCAGCTCACCGCACTGACCGACAGTCTTGGCCGCACCGTGTTCTCGGCCACCAGTACCGACAGCTACGACGCCAACGGCAATCTGGTCCATACGACCGATGGCCTTGGCGTCCAGAAGAAACATGTCTTTGATGGTCTGGATCGTCTGGTCAGCACGCTCAAGGACTACCAAGGGTCCAATACGGCGACGGCGAACAGCCAATCGGTCACGACCTTCGATGCACTCAACCGCACCACCGGGTTCAGTGATCCGGACGGTCTGAACACGACGTACGACATCGACGCGCTCGGCAATGCCACCGGCCTGCACAGCCCGGACACGGAAACCACCACGCGCACATTCGACGTCGCCGGCAACGTCACGAGCTCGACCGACGCGACGAATGTCAGCCACGCGTCGACGTTCGATGCGGTCAATCGCCCGCTGACCACGACCTATCCCGACGCCGCACTCAACGTCCAGTACAAATACGACGAAGCGGACTCGGTCACCGGTTGCACAGGTAACTTTGGCAAGGGTCATCTGACCCGCATCATGGAGGGCAATGGCGGCATCGCCTGGTGCTATGACAGTCGCGGCAACGTGATCAAGAAGCAGCAGACCGTCGGTACCGACACACGGACGACAACGTACACGTGGACGCTGGCCAATCGTCTTCAGTCCGTCACCACGCCGAACGGCACGGTGATTACGTACGCCCGGAACCTGCTTGGCCAGATCACATCCGTCACGGCAATGCCCTCCGGTGGCGCGACGACTACCGTCGCTAGTGCTGTGGCCTACCGGCCATTTGGCCCCGTTGCCAGCTACGTGCTGGGCGATGGCCAGACGGTCACCATGACGTATGACGCAACCGGCGCCCTGACCGACATCGCAAGTACCGCGTTCTCTTTGCACGTCAAGCGCGATGCGGTGGGGAACATCGTCGCCCTCGGCGATACTGCGGGTGTTACTACGCCGACGGAAACCTATGGCTATGATCCACTTTACCGCCTGACCGGCGTGAAGGCGGCCAGCGGGTCGGACATCGAGGCGTACACCTACAACCGCACGGGCGATCGATTGACGAAGGCCGCTCCCGGCCTCCTGACCGGGACGTACAACTACGACCCGAACACCCATCATCTAATGGGGGTAGGTACGACGACGCGTCAAGTCGATGCGCGCGGCAACACGACAGCCGATGTCCTCGCGTCGGGTGCCTATGGATACGGATACAACGTCCGGAACCGCCTCACTGTTGTTCAGAACAATGGCATTACCGTTGGCAGCTACGTCCTTAACGCATTGGGCCAACGTGTTCAGAAGACAGTCGGAAGTGCGAGCACCCGATTCGAATACGATGAGGACAGTCGGTTGCTCGCCGAGAGTACAGGCCAGATGAGCCGCGACTACGTGTGGATGGACAGCATGCCTGTCGGCGTTGTCGACCGCACAGGGTCCGCGGCTGCAACTAGCTTCATTCACGCAGATGGCCTGGGATCTCCCCGTGCCGTCACGAACTCGACAGGCGTTGTGCTGTGGCAGTGGGCTTATAACAGCAATCCCTTTGGCGAGAAAATGCCGACTTCGACCGCGGGCTACACGCTTAATCTGCGTTTTCCTGGGCAGTATTTCGATGCCGAATCAGATTTGATCTACAACGTCAATCGTGACTACGAAGCGGCCACGGGACGCTATATCCAGAGCGACCCGTTCGGAGTCTTGGTCGATGCATCCACGTATGCATATGCGTTACATCGTCCGCTGGATATCTCTGATCCTACGGGGCTGGCTCCGCCAAACAATAATGCGTGGCGAAATTTCTGTTTACTGTATTTCCTCGCGTGCAACATGAATCATCCGCTTCCAGGCACGTCTCCGCCTGATCCATCGCTACCAGGCGCACCTGGACAGTACGAGCCTACCCTAGAC